>NZ_JBALHR010000008.1:0-166119 GCF_036964905.1 Gemmobacter denitrificans | reverse complement strand
ATCTGCAGGATGGGGTCCATCAATTCCTCTCTGGATGCGAGTTGGCGAAGCTGGGGCAGGGCGGGCGTGTTCACGAGGACGCCTTTTTCGTTTTTGCAACGCATTGGGGAAATTAGCTTTAACGCGCATCGGCTCGGCGCTTCGCATATTGACCGCTGCGAAATGGTTGCCAACCGTGAATGACTAATTTAGAACATTGAGCGAACATGTATTTAATGCTGACAGATGTCGGGCTGTCGGATAGAGCAGGGTTAGGGTCGAAAGATAAGGAGCCAACTAAATGTTGACGTCAGTTGAGCTATGTGCGGGAGCGGGCGGTCAGGCTGTTGGCCTCGAGCAGGCGGGCTTCGACCACACTGCGCTTGTCGAGATTGACCCGCACTGCTGCACCACACTCCGGGCGAACCGGCCCAACTGGAACGTGATCGAAGACGACCTGCGCATCTTCAAAGAGCGCTCCGCAACCTTCGCCGGGATTGACCTTCTGGCCGGGGGCCTGCCCTGCCCGCCCTTCTCGGTGGCTGGAAAGCAGCTTGGCGCGGCTGACGAGCGCAACCTGTTCCCGGACGCAATCGAGATCGTCGCAGCAACGAAGCCCCGGGCGGTCATGATCGAGAACGTCAGGGGCTTCCTTGACGCGGTTTTCCAAGACTACCGGGAAGACTTGAAGCGCCAGCTTGAGAAGCTCGGATACAAGACCGAGTGGCGGCTCCTAAACGCCTCCGACTACGGGGTGCCGCAGCTCCGTCCCCGGGTCGTGATCGTGGCGATTGAAAACTCTTCCACCGAACACTTTGACTGGCCTACGCCGCAGCCGCACAACCCGCCCACGGTCGGTGCGGTCCTTCGCGAGCAAATGGCCGCCGGGGGCTGGCCGGGGGCCGACGCATGGGCCAAGCGAGCCGACGAGATCGCACCGACCATCGTGGGCGGGTCAAAAAAGCATGGCGGCCCCGACCTCGGGCCTACTCGGGCACGGGCCGCGTGGGCCTCGCTCGGGGTCAACGGCAAGACCGTTGCCGACGAGCCTCCGGCTGCGGACTTCGTGGGGATGCCGCGCCTCACGGTCCCGATGGTGGCGCGCATTCAGGGCTTCCCTGACGATTGGCAGTTCACGGGGCGCAAGACAGCTGCCTACCGGCAGGTGGGCAACGCCTTCCCGCCGCCGGTCGCAAGGGCTGTGGGCGAGAACGTGCGCGCGGCCCTGACGGCCCGGCGAATCTTCGCCGTTAGCGCCTAAGCTCGACCACCCGCGCGGGCTGTGCAACACTCTCTACCAATTTCGGTGGAGAATCAGACCTATTGCGCGCCAATCTTCCAGCAAGCCTCGTCGCCCCCGGCCATCCCGACTTTGCCGTGTCGTCGGCCATCCTTGCCGAACTCGACCAGCGGGCCGGTGGGGCGGGGAAACTCGCGCAGGAGGTTCCGGCCCTACTGCGAGAGGTCGTTGACGACGTGATCCAGACGCCGCGCACCGGGCGGCGGTCTTACGACGAGCTGGAGAAGACCGAGAAGACCTACATCGGCACCCGCGTGGAAATTATGCTGAGATCGCTGCTTTCGCTTCCGCGCGGTCGGTTGGATGCGGTCGTAGCGGGGCACGACACCGACATAAAGCACACCATGGGCAATAACTGGATGATCCCGGGAGAGGCTATAGGCCAGCCCTGTATCCTCGTTGCCGCCGATGAGGTCCGCGCCCGCAGTTACCTCGGACTTATTGTGGCCCGACCTGAATATCTGACGGCCAGCGCCAACCGGGATGCGAAGAAGAGTATTTCAGCCGCTGGGTTTGCGCACATCTGTTGGGTATTTTCGGATTATCCATACCCGCCCAATTTTTGGCGCACGATCCCTGCGGAATCGGTCGAGCGTATCGTCTCCGGTCGAACTGGCAATGAGCGGGTCATGGCGCTGTTTCGAGAGGTGCAGGGCATCCCAGTCACCCGCGAGACGGTTGAGGGTGTGGCACGGCAGAAGGACTTCATGCGTCGCATCCGCGCTGACGGTGGTCGTGGCACACGAGATTTGCTCGCGGCCGAGGGAATTCTACTGCTGTCAGGGAAGTATGACGGGCCGCTTATCCGCGCTCTCAGCTTGCCTACAGGGGACTTCGTTGCCCATACCCCAACCACCAACGAAGAGCTTGCTGCTGCGCGTGCCGCTGGATGGAAAATTTAGCGCATCTAGAAAGATGGGGCGGCCAGTTGGCCGCCCCCACCTTTTTTTCATCCCGGAGTCAAACCCGATACGTCCAGTTCCCCTCAACCTGACCACGCTGGAGCCGATGCTGGAAGACCTGCACAGCCGCCTGGCGGGGGTGATCATCGAATGCCTCGACTGGGCCGAGTTCATCCCGCGCTATGATCGCGAAACCTGTCTTCATCCATCGGCCATCTCCTTGTCATACTGCTGGCAGACCCGCTGGCTCAGCCCCTTGCCGCACCGAAGTTCCCCGGCGATCCGGTCCATCCCCATGCCATCGGCGCGAAGGGCGCGGATCGCGTCCACGATGGCGTCGGAAGCGGGCGCGCGACCGATCTGCTTGCCGCGCGCCCGGGCGCGGGCCATCCCGGCCTTGGTGCGCTCCACGATCATCGCTCGCTCGAACTCAGCAAAGACGCCCGACATCTGCAACAGCGCCCGGCCCGCCGGGGTGGAGGTGTCCAGCGCCTGCTGTTCAAGAAAGAGGTCGCAGCCGACGCTGCGCAGCGTCTCGAACAGGTCCACCAGATCGCGAAGGGATCGCCCGAGGCGCGACACATCCCAAGCCATCACAAAGTCGAACCGGCGGCGCGCGGCGTCCTTCATCATCGCGTCCAGCCCGGGCCGCGCGCGGCTGGCGCCGGATGCCGTCTCGACATATTCGCACACAACGGCCCAACCCGCTCGCTCCGCCACCTCTCGCAGGCGGATAAGCTGGTTTTCGGGCGTCTGTTCGCTAGTCGATACCCGGGCGTAGATCGCGGCCTTCCTCATCAGATTCTCCTCTTGCAGCAAATAGCACTATTTGCTATTTATAGAGGATAAGCAGAATCGGAGAAAGCTATGAATAGGACCATCTCGGTTTCGACAGCGGTTTTCGCGGCTATCTGGGCACAGCGACAGGCGGGGGAGGACACAGAGGACGCCATCCTCAACCGCTTGCTCAAATGCGGCGAGCCCGCCCCCGCTCCGAACAAGGTCACGTTGAAGGGGCACGGCATCACCGATGGGCGAAGCGGTGTCCACTTCGCGGAAGGCTTTGAGGTGTTTCGCACCTACAAGCGCAAGCACTACACGGGCGTTGTCCAAGACGGTCAGTGGGTCAGGCCAGATACCGGAGAACGCTTCCCGACGCTCAACCAGCTCAACCAGTCGATAGTAGACGGCAACGAAAATGTCTGGAATGGCAACTGGAAGTTCCTCGGGTCAGATGGCACCCAGCGATCAATCGCGGAACTGCGATAGGCGCTGCGGACCTCGAGTTGATTGCCGAGAATTATCGGCGTGCAGAAGGGACTTATTGGACCCGGCGTGCGTGGCGACCTGCGGCTGGCGATCATTGACCAAGCTGCGATGCTCTATGATACACGGGGCGCAGACATAGAACGCCCGGCTGGCCTGTCCATGGCAGCGGCCCGCATCGTGTCGCGCTATCGTGGGGTGCGGCTATGCACACCGCAGACCACCTGACCACCATCACCACCCGACCCCGTGGCCGTCCGCGCAAGGATGGATTGCCTTCAGGATCACCCGAGGCAATCGCAGCGGATGTCTGCGTGATCAAGGATCAGGCGTTGCCCACGGTGGACGAGGGGCGCGTGATCGTCGGCCCGCGTGAGCGGACAGTCGTGTTCGCTGACCGCTTCCGTGGGGTCAGCTATGTTGACGTGGTGGACCATCTGATCCGCCTCAAGAACGCGCCGCCGTTCGGTGGCAAGTCGAACCTCGTGATTGACGGCACCTCCATCGGGCGCGTCGTCTCGGACATGCTGCACGAGCAGAACGTGCCGCACTTCGCCATTCAGATGACGGGCGGGCAGGAGTGGACGAAGAAAGGCCGCTACGTCAACGCGGGCAAAACGGCCATGATCGAAACCCTTGCCGTGATGTTTGCCGCAGGCGAGATCAAGTTTGCCCACGACTGCCCGTTGCGCGCCGAGATCGAGGCCGATCTTGCGTCCTTCACGACGCAGACGACGGCTGCGGGCAACCAGATCATCACGCAGGGGCGCAACGGTTCCGGCCACGGCGATCTTGGGATTGCGCTGATCGTCGGCGGCTTTGCCTCGCAGCACCTCAAGCCGCAGCGCATGGAGGTTGCGCACCTGATCGGGTATTACTGACAGAGCCGCGGCTCGGGCGGGTTGTAGATTTGATCTCAAACGTTCTTTGTAACATCCCGACTTTTAGTTAATTAAAGCTCCGACAAGCCGCTCCGTATTTCAAGTTCGTCTTTTTCAAGAGTTTTCGCAGCTTTGCCGCACTCGCGCACAACCCGATCTCTTAAAATAACTAGAGCTTGCATCTGAATCTGGACCTCAAGATCGCTAGATTTCCCGAAAAGCAGCGATGTTACATGAAGTAAAGAATAGGCGGTATTCGATGCGGGAGTCTCAAGTCCTGCATTAGATGCTCCTGCATGAATAAACGGTTGACCGCCAATCGTTGAAAGGCTCCTAACTGCGCCAACAATGCCAGCGTGTATTCTGTGGCTCGATGCTTTGTAATTTGGGGGCAACGCTTTCCAACCAATCGCTTCTTCCAGATCTTGAAATCTCGGACTCTTGAGGTTCAGACAGGATGCGGCCCAACCATATGGTCCCGCAAAAGAACGTCCATATGCGTCAGTTGCGGCTTCGAACTCATCCTGCAAGTCCTTGATCTCACCTCGCAAGTTTTTTTCATCATACGTTATTCCGGCATGTTTGAACTCGTTTATAACGGTTTCTCTTAGACTCACCACTTCATGTGCCAAATACTGCTCCGCAACGGAATCGCCAAACTTGTCAATCAAGAACGCAACAACCGAAATCTCGTAAAGCGTCCTCCATCTGGCGAACGCACCATCAGCAAGGCCATTTCCAAGTAAAGTCACTATCTCCAATGTTGTCTGACAGGCTCGCATATGAAGTATGACAAGGGCTTGCCGTTTAATCCTTCCGCTTTTTGCTCGAGAGCGTGAGAGCTTTTCGGCATAATTCTGCCCAATCTCTCTCGAAGATATGAGCAGCATGTGGAGAGCGTCTAATCCTTTACCCCACCTAAGCTCAAGTCTGTCGCGAAAGTGGCGCATGTCTCCACGCTCTTCAACCTTTTGCTCGGGCCATCGTCTATCAAGCGATCTAACAAATGACTTGGCGCTCTCTCTCAAGGTGTTCTCAATCACTTTCGGCAGACCATCCTTGAGAAATGCGGACACCTCTTTTTCAATTCGATGTCCGTCCTCATCGGTGAACGATATACTGAGTTTCTTCGTAATGTCAGGCTCGCCATCGTCCCAATGAAAGTCTTCACTGGAGCCTGAGGAAATGTGCTCAGTCAGTGCAGAAAGCAAAGATGAATTCTCGATTCCTTGGTCAGCAAGCTTCTGAGCTATGAGTTTGCGCACGAAGTGCTTGGGAATATCTTTCAGATTTTCTTCGAGGTGCTTCTTTAATTTCGACATTTCGCTTCCAAATAACTACTCGACCGCGTGCATGGAAAGCATTAAGATGCATCTTTTCGAGCGACCCACTGAGTATGCTCTCTTGAAAATGCCAACTCCGCCTCGTTGACAAAATCGGAAAATTCGCTCTCTGTATTCACCGCCTCGGCATTTCCCTTAATGATACCGATCTCATGTGCAGCCAAATTGTAGCTGGCGGTTAGTTCGCTGTGACGCTTCATCTGAATCCAGCCGAGTACAGACGTCACTAGTACGATCAACGGATCAAAGAACCTAGAAAACCAGCCGTATCCCAATTCGTCGGCATAAAGTGAAAGTGCCGCAGCCAGATATATCACTATCGTAATGACAACCCATACGCGAAGCATCCGCCTGTTCCAGACGGATTTCTTTGCATACCAGCGACGCTGATCGTCAACGCGGTTTTCGGTGTAGTATGCGATCCTCTCTTGCAACCCCAGAGCTCGGACTTGCAACATCGAAGCGGTCACTTGCTCGGCCTCCGGCGTAATCAACTCCTGCGCGATGGCTTGGTTCGATTGCAGGATGCCCCGAAGTTGGTTGCGAAATGCAGCCTTCGGAAGTGCAATCTTCTCGGCATCGACGAAAGGATGCGCTCTCATGCAGAACCGCCAAGTTAACGTCTTTACGGACTCTGCCAACGCTCGGCACCTATACCAGTCTTGATCAAGCTTCTTCACGACCTTGTAGACGAATAGGCCAGCAAGGATCACGAGCAACAGTGTCACGGTTAGGCGGCTATGCAGAAAAACATCTTTGTTCGCAAGCGAGAGGCTGACGAGCAGAAGCAGGAAGTACTCGGCACGGATTGTCCACAGGAAGCCTTTTTGCGCTCGAGCAGAGGCGTCGTCGGCGCTCGTGTAAAGGGCGGGATATTCCAACTTCTGGTTTGTCACGATATCTGCCTAATGCCTGCTACGATGGATTCAGTGTTCCAGTTGACCACAAGGTCCGACACGTTCACGACCGCCTGTGGCATAACCTTTGCCGAACGCGGACGAACCCCAAGGATCGGTTTCCCGATGCTCTTTGCAAAATCCATCTCGAACTGAATCCAGTCGCTGTGGTTAGTCCACATGCCGCCAATGATGATAACACACTGAACAGGCCTAATCTGGTTGCGCAGTTGTTCTGCCAAGGCATTTGCGTTTAGGCCTACAAAGGCCTTGTGCTCCGGCACGGAGTAGTTTTGCCAATCGAAGTATGGGCGATTGGTCAGCAAATTGACCATCGAGTTGTAGCGTTCGCTATAAGACCAAGAGTGACTGATAAAGAGCCGTTTTGACATGATGTAGTGTTTTCCTGCGAGAATGCCTCCACAGGTTGTTACCACGTTGCGCGCCAAAGCGGAACATCAAAGTCTATGAGGGAGCAGCTCCGAGATACTGGATTGCGGCGTCGGAGGCCGCGCCTGTGATCATCGCCCCCGCCACCCTGTAGAGGTTCCGCTGGGTCACGGTCACGCGCAGACGTGCCTGCTCAGGCCGTTCAGGAACGGGTGAGTGCTCATAGAGACGGTAATAGCGCGTCTCGTCTGTCAGGCGCATCTTCCGCAGTAGCGGCTTTAGCTGCGAGTAGAACAGCACCCTTTCTGAGGCGGCGTCAGGGTTGTCGGAGAATAGCTTCCACAGATCGTTTTCGCTTGGCTCGCCTTCCCATTCAATCGTCCTGAGGCTGTTTCGCGTCATGGCGACGCCCTTGGGCTGGCCGTGACCGTCACCAAGCGGAGCGATTGCCTGCGGTTAAGGAAGTCGCGGCGATATGCCTCGAAGGCCTGCTTGACCTTCTCGACGATCCCCTCGCGGGTTGTCTCGCGTGACGGGCGCTCTGCTGCGACAACTTCGCGGCGGCGCTTCACCGTCACATAGACAAACTCGTCGTCTGCGGTCGTCTCCGTCACGTCCCAGCCATCGGGGAGGCTGGCCGTCAGCGTTTCCTTCGCGTTCTTGATCTCGGTCTGCCTGATCGGCTCGTCATCCTTGCGCAGCGCCGCTTGCTCTTTCGCCGTCAACGCATTGCACGCGGGGATCAGCACAGGGTCAATCTCGCCTGTCTTCTCGAACCGTTCGACGGCCTGCGTGACCTGCTGCTTGTGGGTGCGCAGGGACAGCAGCTTTTCGCGAAGGGCGACAAGGCGCGCAAGCAGCTTGCTGCGTTCGGCCTCGGCTGCTTTGATCTCGTCATTGACTTCGTCAATCGTCGTCGAGAAGGGGCTGTCGAACTGCGGGTTATGCTCACCCGCAAGCAGGCGCGAAAGCTGCGCCTCGGGCGACGCACCGTCAGGATGGAAGAAGAAGCCGTCGAGCGGTTCAGCCATTGTCGCCCCCGAACGTCGGCACGTCGCGCCCCACAGTGCGCCGTACGAGCATACCGCGCCCGTGGGCATGGAGGAAGCACAAGGGGCTTGCCGCGAAGTCGATCTCGGTCGCGACCTTGAGCATGGCGAGGAACGGCTTGCGGTCGAAGCGGATTAGCCCTTCGGTGTTGGCTGTAAAGGGGCGCAGGGTTTCAGACGTGCGCGCGCCGTTGCGGCAGAGGGCTGTCTGACCATCAAAGAAAACGTCGCCGCTGCCTCGGGCGTCAAAGGCGCTGTGCAAACTCTTGCGCGCCTCGTCGTCGATGGACGTGCCGACGCCAAAGGTCCAGTGACGTTTAAACATGCCTGCGATCTCGCCACCGTAACCCACAGGTTCGCGGCTTCTATCGACAAACAGTTCTTGACCATCGGCCCAAGTGAACAGAAGCGTTCCGTTTCCGATCACGACGCCTTCGGGCGGCGTGGCGAAGCCAGCAAGGATGCAGCAGACCTTTGGGGAGAAGATCGTGTTCTCCAACTCGCACGGGCCGATCTCATACTCGACGATCAAGCTGTTGGATGCAGCATAGAGCCTGCCGTCGAGCAGGTGGACCCACTGCATCCAGTGATGCTTGCTGACCGTGAAGTAGCGGAGGAAGTTGAGGCCTTGCACGAAGTCAGGCGGCAACGCGAACTGCTGTCCGTCCACCTTGATCGGATGGACGGGCTGCTCATAGGTGAAGTCTGTTCCCCATGATTGCAGCAACAGAATCGGCACTCCCTCTAAGTCACTGTGACAGAAGGACTTTGCCTGAGTTTGGTTAACGAACCGTTAACCGCAGGCCTGTGCGCCCGAGGCGACCGAATGTTGCAGAGTTGTTGCAGAGCAACGAAAAAGGCGCCCGAAGGCGCCTCGTATCGTCTTGATTTTATTGGCTCCGGCGGTAGGGATCGAACCTACGACCAATTGATTAACAGTCAACTGCTCTACCGCTGAGCTACGCCGGAACACGAGCCGGGGTATAACTTCGGGTTTCGGGGTTCGCAAGGGGGGTAAGCTTACAAAAACTGTTCAAGAGAAGAAAAACTTCGGACTGTGAAACTGAGCTAATGGGATGAACTGCCTTCCCACCCAACCGCAGCTATAGTTGCGGCATCGGTAGGACAGGAGGGAGCATTTTGAACTGATGCGGTGGATGCCCCCACCCGACGGCATCGAGTGTGCCAAAGTGGTTTTGTTGGAACCGAGAAGAGGGAGGCATCCATGTCTGAGATTAGCATACTGGCAATCGACCTTGCCAAGAACAGTTTTCAAGTTTGCGGCGTCAGGCCCGATGGCGTCGTGGTCTTCAACCGGGCTGTATCGCGGGGTCGGCTGGTGCAGTTGCTATCGGATCAGTCACCCTGTGTCGTGGCAATGGAGGCTTGCGCGACGTCGCATCATTGGGGACGGGTTCGATCCTGGCCTCAGCAAGGCGTTCAGTGTACTTGATGGACAGGTATTGGGCGGATTCAGCAGGTCGTCGCAACACCCTGATTTTGGAGGTGTTGATGACGACAGGAAGACGGAAGTCGGAGCGCTCGACGCGACGCAAATTATCCTCGCCAGGTCGACCGCCAGTCTGGCAGCGTGAGCACCTGTGCCGGTTCTGGCAGGAGATTGCGGCGGGGCTGTCCAGCGAAGAGGCCGCTGTAGCAGCGGGAGTTTCCCCTCCGGTCGGAACCCGATGGTTTCGGAGTTCTGGCGGAATGCCTCCTACACATCTTGCGCCATCGGCTCCTATGCCGAAGCACCGTGGGCTGACGCGACCCGGCAGATGCATGTACGGAACACAGAGGAGCAATTTCAGGAGCGCAATGACCAAGGCGTCAGGGAATCATGCTGAACAAAATCGCGAAGATCCAGCCAGAGGACGCGCGCACCTAGCGGCTTGCCACGTTGTGGAATTTACCATGTGTCAACTCTGGCGCACTGTGAGCAACCCTGTTTGCGTGAACAAGATCTATCAGATGCGCCAGCAGGTTCCGACGGGCTGCCGGCAGGAGCGGGGCCGGGGTTTCCGCGTAGACTTTCATCAGCAGATCGTCGATGCCCATCGGCCCATCGTTCAAAACCGCCAGAATCTGGGCTTCGCGCATGCGGCGATGGGCCAGCAACTCGGCGATGCGGGGGGCCGGATCTTCTATGGGCAGGCCGTGGGCAGGGAAGGCGCGGCTCCAGGGTCTGCGACCCAGTCGCTCCAGCGCAGCCAGATAGTCGGTCATATCCCCTTCGGGCGGTGACACGAGCGAGGGGGCCCACCCCATCAAGTGATCGCCGCTGAATAGACGCGTGCCTTCGGCAAGGCAGATATGGCTGCCCATGTGGCCGGGGCTGTGCAGCACCTCCAGGTGCCAGTCGGGCCCTGACAACCGGTCGCCGTCGGCAAGGCACGCATCAGGGGCAAAGCTGGCATCCACGCCTTCGGCGCCGCCGATCCCCTCCAGCCCGGCCATCCGCGCCGAAATTCCCGAACCTGCGGCGCCATAAGCCAGCACCGGCGCACCGGTGGCTTCTGCAAGGGGGCGGGCGAGGGGGCTATGGTCCAGATGCGGGTGGGTGACGATGATATGGCTGATGCGCTCGCCAGGCGCGAGAGCTGCTAGAATCGCCTCAAGATGCCGCGGGATTGCCGGGCCCGGGTCCAGCACCGCGACCTGACCTGTGCCGATCACAAAGGTATTGGTGCCCCAATAGGTCATGGGCGAAGGGTTCGGGGCCAGCACGAGCCGCAGCCCGGCATCGATCTGCACCGCCTGACCCGGTTGCCATGGGCAATCCATCCGCTCTCCCCTTCCTTCACCGGGCTGGGGCGGCTAGGCTGCGTTGCATGACCCTGCGCCCCAGAACCTTGTTGCCGCGCGGCTTTTATGGCCGTGCCCTGCTTATCCTGATCGTGCCCATCGTCACGATTCAGCTGGTTGTGTCCATAGCCTTCATCCAGCGACATTTCGAAAGGGTCACCTTGCAGATGACCGGGGGGATTGCGGTGGAGTTGCGGTTGGTCTTTGCCGAATGGCAGGCCGGGCATGAGGCCGAGGCCCGGCATCTGGCCCAAGGGCTGGGGTTTACCCTGTCCGAGCCGGATCAGGCGCTGTCGGGCGTCAGCCGGGAATTCTGGGATCTGTCGGGCCGCGTGGTGGCTGATACGCTCGCCGCGGAACTGCCGGGCTTTCTGGGTGCCGATCTGGTTGGGGATGATGGCAGGGTGCTGGCCGATTTCCGGCTGGGGGATCGGGTGCTGCGCGCACGGATCGACCGCAAGCGCACCTCGGCCACCAATCCGCATCAGCTTTTGGTGTTGATGATCGTGACGTCTGCGCTGATGACGGTGATTTCCTATCTGTTTCTGCGCAACCAGATCGTGCCGATCAAGCGGCTTGCTCAGGCGGCCGAGGCTTTCGGGAAGGGGCAGCATATTCCCTATCGTCCGCGCGGTGCCACCGAGGTGCGCGCGGCGGGCGCGGCCTTTCTGGACATGCGGGCTCGGATCGAACGTGCGCTGGAAACCCGCACCCTGATGCTGTCAGGGGTCAGCCATGATCTGCGCACCCCGCTGACCCGGCTCAAGCTGGGGCTGGCCATGCTGCCCGAGGATGACGACACCCGCGCGCTTCTGGAAGATGTGGCCGAGATGGAACGGCTGGTGAACGAATTCCTCGCCTTCGCGCGCGGCGATGCGACAGAAGAAGGTGAGAAGGTCGATCTGGCGACCCTGTTGCGCCGTGTGGCCGAGAATGCGGCCCGTTCAGGGCATAGCGTGGAGACGCATGGGCTCGATACAGAGCTTGCGATCCGGGTCCGCCCGCAGGCGGTGACGCGGGCAGTGGAAAACCTGCTGGGCAATGCGCGCCGCTTCGGGACACGCGCCCGCCTGTCATTGATCCCGGGCGATCGGATGGTCCGCATCGTGGTGGAAGATGACGGCCCCGGCATCCCCATGGAACGCCGCGACGAGGCCGTGCAACCCTTTGCCCGGCTGGATGGCGCGCGCGATCCCAACAAGGGCGGTGGGGTGGGGCTTGGCCTGTCCATCACGGCAGACATCGCGCGCAGCCATGGCGGCGTGCTGCGTCTGGGCGAAAGCGAGGATCTGGGCGGACTGAGGGCTGAGCTTGCGCTGGCGCGCTGACTGGGGTCAGCGCGGATTGGCCAGCACAAGAACCCAGGCCGGACGGTCCCCTTGTGTCACGCCAAGCCCGGCTTCCGATATCCCGTCCAGCAGCAGGTTTGCCCGGTGCTTGGGGGACCCCTGCAGAACGCCATCATCCGATCGGGCGAGCCGGCAAAGCCAAGGCCGGCATTTTCGGCGGCGCGGCGGAAAGCATAGCCAGCGCGGCCCAGGCGGATCGTCAGGTCAGACCCGTCTGATCCTTCATGCGAAAAGCTGCTGCGTGCGGCATTGTCACAGGCATGGGCTTGCGCCACGGCTGAAAGCTTGGCCGACCGACGAACCGGCCCCATGCCGTTCCGCGCCCGGAAGTCATTGATAAGCGAAAGAACCCGCGTCTCATATGCGGTCGCATCGGCCCCAGGGGGGCAGACCGAAGCCGTCGGTGCCGGCCCAAAGCTTGCAGGCGCGGGGCTGCTCTGTCCCGCAGGGAGGGGGATCGCGATACATCCGGTCAGGACGACAGGCAAAAGGGCGGACAGCAGAGAAGGGTGAAGTTGCATGATCTGATCCAGTACAGTGCGGCCCTGCTGGTAGCCGATGGTGTCTGGTCCCGCAACGCAGCCTTGTGACATCGGGCGACTTCCTGCCGGATCGGTCAATCGGTGCCTGTGCCCTTGCAGCCCCCGGCGCGCGACACTAAGACTTGTGTAACACCTCGGCGATAATGCTCCACAAAGGCAATAGGCAGGCGGATATGAGAGACCCGGTCGACATCTACATGAACACCCTTGTGCCCATGGTGGTCGAACAGACCAGCCGGGGCGAACGGGCCTATGACATCTATTCGCGCCTGCTGAAGGAGCGGATCATCTTCCTGTCGGGCCCGTTCCATGATGGCATGGCCAGCCTGATCTGTGCCCAGCTTCTGTTCCTTGAGGCGGAAAACCCGAACAAGGAAATCAGCATGTATATCAACAGCCCGGGGGGTGTCGTCACCTCGGGGCTCGCGATCTATGACACCATGCAGTACATCCGGCCCAAGGTTTCCACGCTGGTGATCGGTCAGGCGGCCTCGATGGGGTCGGTGATCGCGGCAGCAGGGGCGCCAGGCATGCGCTATGCCCTTCCCAATGCGCGTATCATGGTCCACCAGCCCTCGGGCGGGGCGCAGGGGCAGGCCACCGACATCCTGATTCAGGCGCGCGAGATCGAGAAGGTCCGTCGCCGTCTTTACGAAATCTATGTCAAGCATTGCGGCCGCACCTATGACGAGGTGCACGAAGCGCTGGAACGCGATAATTTCATGTCCGCCGAAGAGGCAAAGGCATGGGGCCATATCGATGAAATCCTGGAAAGCCGGGGCAAATCGGACGGCGAGACGAAGTGATCTTCGCGCCCCCGCCCGTGATCCCGCGCGGGGGCGTTTTCGGATTGTGAAGGCGCGGGGCTTGCCCTAAGCTTTTCTGACAGCGCCAGAAGCGGCGCGCACGGCAGAGGTGACAATGGCGACGAATTCCGGCAGCGACAGCAAGAACACCCTCTATTGCTCGTTCTGCGGCAAGAGCCAGCATGAGGTGCGCAAGCTGATTGCAGGGCCTACCGTGTTCATCTGCGACGAATGCGTCGAGCTGTGCATGGACATCATCCGCGAGGAAACCAAGACAACCGGGCTGAAAAGCTCGGATGGCGTGCCGACCCCGCGGGACATCTGCAAGGTGCTGGATGATTATGTGATCGGGCAGGAACATGCCAAGCGCGTGCTGTCTGTCGCCGTTCACAACCATTACAAGCGCCTCGCCCATTCGTCGAAGAATGATATCGAACTGGCCAAGTCGAATATCCTGCTGATCGGCCCCACCGGTTGTGGCAAGACGCTGCTGGCCCAGACACTGGCGCGGATTCTGGATGTGCCGTTCACCATGGCCGATGCCACCACGCTGACCGAAGCGGGCTATGTGGGCGAGGATGTCGAAAACATCATCCTGAAACTGCTGCAAGCCAGCGAATACAATGTCGAACGGGCGCAGCGCGGCATCGTCTATATCGACGAAGTGGACAAGATCACCCGCAAGTCGGACAATCCTTCGATCACCCGCGATGTATCGGGCGAGGGCGTTCAGCAGGCGCTGTTGAAAATCATGGAAGGCACGGTTGCGTCGGTGCCGCCACAAGGCGGGCGCAAGCATCCGCAGCAGGAATTCCTGCAGGTGGACACGACGAATATCCTGTTCATCTGTGGCGGTGCCTTTGCCGGGCTGGAACGGATCATCGCGCAGCGCAACAAAGGCTCGGGCATTGGCTTTGGTGCCAGTGTGAAGGGCCCCGAAGATCGCACGGCGGGCGAGCTGTTCAAGGAACTGGAGCCGGAAGACCTGCTGAAATTCGGTCTGATCCCCGAATTTGTCGGTCGTCTGCCAGTGATCGCCACCCTCAATGATCTGGACGAGGCCGCGTTGGTCACCATCCTGACCGAACCGAAGAATGCATTGGTGAAGCAATACCAACGGCTCTTCGATATCGAAGGCGTGGCGCTGACCTTCACGCCGGAATCGCTGATCGCCATTGCCCGGCGGGCCATCAAGCGCAAGACCGGCGCGCGCGGTCTGCGGTCGATCATGGAGGATATCCTGCTGGATACCATGTTCGAATTGCCCGGCATGAGCGATGTGAGCGAAGTGGTCGTCAAGGAAGACGCCGTGGACAATGGTGCCAAGCCGCTTTTGGTCCATAGCGAAGCCAAGAAGAAAGAGCCTGCCGCCGCTGGCTGAGTGGCTGCAGCGCATGGCAATCAGGCCCCGTCCGGGTTCCGGGCGGGGCCTTTGCGTTACAGGATCAGATCATCCAGCGTCAGCCCATGGCGACCGGTCAGCAGCACCACAAGATCGGCCCGCCCGTTGCCATCGACATCAACCAGCAATCGCAATGGGCCATCCACATTGCGCTGAATGGCCAGTTCTGCGTGCCCACCGCCCGTAAGGCCGTCAATCCCGCGCCATTCTGCATCGGCAATGTCGAATGCCGACAGGTCGATCCGGTCAATCCCCCTGCGGAAATCTGTGATCGTATCGGCATGCAGGGCGTGCGATTCGCGCAGCGAAGCAAATACGAAACGGTCGGCCCCTTTGCCACCGGTCAACAGATCGGCCCCAAGACCTCCGGTCAACATATCTGCACCGCCGCCGCCGAACAGCGCATCGCGGCCACCGTTACCGGCCAGAGTGTCCGCCCCACCACCGGCCAGAATGTGGTCATGCCCAGCACCGCCTGACAGGCTGTCTGCCCCTTGCCGGGCGGCAATCCAGTCATCTCCGCCGCGCCCGGAGACCTGATTGTCCCCGCCAAGGGCCGACAGCCGGTCGGCCATCTGGGTTCCGGTCATACGGTCGGCCTGATCGCGGTCCACAAGGGTGCGGCCATTGAGGAAGGTGTCGATCGCCCGTGCATCGGCCCACCAGGCTTCAACCCCGTCGCGGAATTCCAGCACGGCGCGGGCGCGTGGGCTGTCTTCGGCATGCGAGCTGTTCCAGATGCCCCAGCTGCCATAGCGTCCGCCAACCCCGAAATCGGAGAAATGCGCCATCAACCCGCCGCCTTCTTCACGCCACAGCGCAAAGTACTCTTCATACAATGCCTCAAACCCCGGATGGCGCACCAGTTCGGTAAAGAACTGCGTCCGTTCGGGGTTTTCAGCCCCGCCGCTGAACTGGGTATGATCCACGACATGCTGGCCACCTTCATAGGCCTCCAGCTGCCAGCCCAGGTCTTCGGCCACGCCGGAATGATAGGCGATGATCCCGCCGATCTGGGCCAGACCGTCAAAGCCATCGCCGCTGCGAATCCAGTCCAGCGCGGCCTCGAACCCGGCTTCGCCCTGCGCGGCCCAGGCATCGACCTGCGTGGCCATCTCTTCCGACCCGATCGACCCGGCGAAATAGGGCGCAATGGCATAGATGTGGAACGGGGCTGTGCGTGGGGCTTCCCCCCCGGCGGCCACCAATTCAGGGGCATCCAGAGCATAGGTTTCAAGCCCCTGCCAGCCGCCTTGCGTGGCAAAGACATTCAGCGCCCGTGTCCCGGTTTCGTCGCCAAACACCTCGGCTACGATGCGCGCCATCTGCGCCGCGCGCATGCCGTACCATTGCATCCAGCCGCCTTCGACATCGCTGCCCCACAGCCGTTCGGCCTCGGCCTGCGCATGATGGGCCTGCGGAAACAGCCAGTTCCACACTTCGTTTGACAGTTCGAACCGCGCCACCAGACCGTCGCCCAGGTTGTCACGCACATAGGTGGCAAAGGCGCGGATATAGTCGTCCGTCGCATCATGGGGCAGGGTGAACCAGGCATCGGCCCGCGCCTCATTGGCCAGATCGACCATGGTCATCACCGAAGCGCCCCGGCTGTCCGCACCGAAATTGGTTTCGCGCGCCGCATCTTCCGGGCGGGTTTCGTCCCATTCGCCGGGCGGGCTGTTGTTCGTATTCATCCAGTCCATGAAGCGCAGCACCCGAAAGCCTGCGATCTTGTCCAGAAATTCGGGCGCGAACTGGGCGCCCGAGTCGATCAATTCGCGGTCTTGTGCATTGTAAAGCCGGATGTCGCGGATGTGGTCGCCCGTGCCCTGCGGATCGGTGGCTGAAATCGAAATCTGGATCGGCCCAGCTTCAAGCCGGAAGGTGATCCGGTGGTCATCGCGTGACAGGATGGCATCTGCGGGAAGAAAGCCCAGATCAACCGTGCCCGCGCCCTGCCAATCCAGCACATAGATCCCTTCCGGCACCTCGCCCCCGGTGAACAAGATGGTGGAGACCCGATCGAACGGCGCGGCGCTGCCATCGCGGGTAAACCCACGCACCCATCCGGCCTCGTCCAGATCCAGCAGGGCGGCATGGCCTGTATCAAAGGCGCTGTCGCTTTGGGTGTACCAGGGGCGCGACAGCCGAAACATATCCAGAAAAGGGAAGGCGGTTGTCCAGTCCACCAACCCGTGCAGGTTGGTGCCGAGGGAAGGGCCGGGCATCGCGGTCTCCGTCTGTCTGTGATCCCAACATGGGCTGGAAAGTGTTAACCTGTCGTTTCCAGTTGCTGCAACCCTGACGATTTTGTCGCGCAGCAGCCCGCCGATCACCGCCTCGGCACTGGACCTTGGCCGCGCCATGGTTCATATGAAGGCAAACACCGTCGGAGGCTGACCCATGGATTTCCTCAAGCGCCTTGTCACCTGGTGGAACAGCCAGACGATCGGCACCCAGCTTTTCACCTGGCGCAAGGGCGTGAAGGTGGGCGAGGATGATCAGGGCAACATCTTCTATCAGACGGCCGATGCCAAGCGTCGCTGGGTCATCTTCAATGGCGAGGCCGAGGCCAGCCGCGTATCGCCCGATTGGCATGGCTGGCTGCATTTCACCTGGGATGAACCGCCGACCAAGGCGCCGCTGAAGCACAAGGCCTGGGAACAACCGCATCAGGAAAACCTGACCGGCACCATGGCGGCCTATGCGCCGGTCGGGTCAATTCGCAAGGGGGCCCCGGAAGCCCGCCGCGATTACGAGGCCTGGCAGCCGGAATAAGCCGGGCAAGGGGGCATCATGGCAGAAAGCACCAGCGAAGTACTGGCAGGCGGCGTTGTGCTGGCTGTGGCGATCGGGTTTCTTGCCTGGGCGGCACAGGGCACCGGTTTTGGCGCAGCTGGCGGAAGCTATGACCTGCGCGCCTCGTTCCAGTCTGCCGAAGGCATATCCGTGGGCACCGACGTACGGCTGGCCGGGGTGAAGGTGGGCACTGTCTCTGCCCTGTCGCTGAACCCGACCACCTTTTACGCCGATGCCACGCTCAGCCTGCAGTCGGCTGTGCAGCTTCCCTCCGATTCGGCGGCGCTGGTTTCTTCCGAAGGGCTGTTGGGGGGCAGTTTCGTCGAATTGCGCCCGGGCGGTATGGAAGATGTTCTGACAGCAGGGGCCGAGATCGAGGATACGCAGGGATCGGTCAGCCTGATCGGCCTGTTGATGAAATTCGTCGGCAAATCGGCCGAGGACGCCCTGCAATGATCCGGGGTGTCGCTGCCCTGATTGCGGCGCTGCTGGCGTCTTCCGCCGCCGCGCAGAATGTGACCTCGGCCCCTTCGGGCCTGCTGCGCTGGCTGGACAAGACCACCGGCGAAACGGCGGATATCGAACTCAGCCGCGGTCAGGCGGCAGTTTCGGGGCGGCTGGTAATTCAACTGGATGATTGCCGGTATCCGACCGACAACCCGTCCTCCGATGCTTTCGGCCATCTGACCATCATGGAAGACGGACGGGCGCAGCCGGTATTTTCCGGCTGGATGATGGCCTCCAGCCCGGCGCTGAGCGCGCTTGAACATCCTCGTTATGATGTCTGGGTGCTGCGCTGCGTGGTGCCGGGCCTGCCGGAACTGGAAATCGCGCCTGATCCCTCCGAAGACAAAGAAATCGTCGCGCCGCAGGAAGGCTGATCAGAACTGCGCCGCGCCTTCCAGCGCCTCGGCCAGACGGCGGCGATATTCGGCGCGGCTGATCTCTTTGCCGCCCAAAGATGCCAGATGCGGTGTCAGGAATTGCGTGTCGCACAGCACGAACCCGCCCTTGCGCAGCCGTTCCACCAGATGGGCCAGCACGATCTTTGATGCCGATCGGCGGCGCGAAAACATGCTTTCGGCAAAAAACGCCCGGCCGATGGAGACGCCATAAACCCCGCCCTTCAGCGCACCGTCCTCCCATAATTCCAGCGAATGGGCATGGCCGCGACGGTGCAATTCCAGATACAGCGCCGCGATATCGGCATTGATCCATGTTTCCGGGCGGTCGGCACAGCCCGCCACGACGCCTGCGAAATCATGGTTGGCAAGGATGTCAAAACCGCCCCGGCGCATCTCCTTGGCCAGCGAACGCGAGATGTGAAACCCATCCAGCGGCAGGATGCCGCGCCTGCGCGGATCAACCCAATGCAATTCGGTGGAATCGGCGCTTTCCGCCATGGGGAAAATTCCCATCGCATAGCCATGCAACAGCAATTCGGGTGTAACGGTCGTCCCCAATCGCTCACGCGCCTCTGTTCGGGGTCAAGCTGGCCTGAAATTGGCCAAGGTCAGGGCGCGGGGGCAGGGCCCCCGCAGCCCCGGTTCAGGCGAATTGCGCCGCCAGCCATTTTTCCAGCCAGTGGATGTTGTAATCCCCGTTCTGGATATCCGGCTCGGCCAGCAGCATGTGGAACAACGGCACCGAGGTTTCGACGCCATCGATGATCAGTTCTGACAGCGCGCGTTTCAGGCGTGCCAGGGCTTCGGGCCGGTCACGGCCATGCACGATCAGCTTGCCAATCAGGCTGTCATAATAGGGCGGGATCGAATAGCCGCCATAAAGCGCCGAATCCATCCGCACGCCCAGACCGCCGGGCGCATGGAACACCCGCACCTTGCCGGGGCAGGGCGAGAAGTTCGGCAGTTTTTCGGCATTGATCCGCACTTCGATGCAATGGCCGTTGATCTCCAGATCGTCCTGCGTGAAGGACATCGGGAGGCCTGCGGCCACACGGATCTGTTCGCGCACCAGATCGACCCCGAAGATACCCTCGGTCACCGGATGCTCCACCTGCAGGCGGGTGTTCATCTCGATGAAATAGAACTTCCCGTCCTCATAGAGGAACTCGATGGTGCCCGCGCCGATGTATTTCAGCTTCTTCATAGCATTGGCGCAAACGGCACCAATCTCGGCCCGCATGGCGGGGGTGATGCAGGGGCCGGGGGCCTCTTCGAACACTTTCTGGTGGCGGCGCTGCAGGCTGCAATCGCGCTCGCCCAGATGAACCGCATTGCCCTTGCCATCGCCGAAAACCTGAATTTCGATATGGCGCGGCTTTTGCAGGTATTTCTCGATATAGACTTCGTCATTGCCGAAGGCGGCCTTGGCCTCGCTGCGCGCGGTGCGGAAAGCGATCTCCAACTCTTCGGGCGATTTGGCGACCTTCATGCCCCGGCCACCGCCACCCGCCGTAGCCTTGATGATGACGGGATATTCGATTTCCGCGGCCACTTTCAGCGCGGTTTCGAAATCCGGCACGCCGCCGTCCGAGCCCGGCACCACAGGGATGCCCAGGTCTTTGGCGGTATCCTTCGCGGTGATCTTGTCGCCCATGATGCGGATATGTTCCGCCGTCGGCCCGATGAAGGTGATGCCGTGATCCTGCAAGGCCTGCGCAAAGCTGGCATTCTCCGACAGGAAGCCATAGCCCGGATGCACGGCCTGCGCGCCGGTGATTTCACAGGCCGAAATGATCGCGGCCTTGTTCAGATAGCTTTGCCCCGAGGGGGCAGGGCCGATGCAGACCGATTCATCGGCCATGCGCACATGCATCGCATCGGCATCGGCAGTGGAATGCACCGCCACCGATTTGATCCCCATCTCGCGGCAGGCGCGGATCACCCGCAGGGCGATTTCGCCCCGGTTGGCGATCAGGATTTTTTCGAACATCTGGGTCAAGGGCCGGGCCTCACTCGATGATCAGCAAAGGCGCGCCGAATTCGACGGGGGTGCCATCCGACACGAGAATCCGCTTCACCGTGCCTGCGCGCGGGGCCGGGATGTGGTTCATGGTCTTCATCGCCTCGATGATCAGCACGGTCTGACCTTCGGCCACGGTCGCACCCACCGTCACGAAGGGCGTGGCCCCGGGTTCCGCCGCCAGATAGGCCGTGCCCACCATGGGCGAAGTGACTGCACCCGGATGCTGCGCCGGGTCTTCCACGGCAGCGGGGGCTGCGGCAGGCGCGGCAGCGGCCGGGGCCGCCATGGGGGCGGCCATCGCCATGGGCGCAGCCATGGTCGTGGTCACGATATTGGCCTGTTTCACCACGCGCACTTCCAGCGCGTCATCCTCGCCATATTCGCGCTTCACCGACAGCTCGGTCAGGTCATTCTTGTTCAGCAGCTCGGCCAGCGCCTGAATGAAGGCCACGTCGGCGTCGGAAGAGTGTTTGCTCATGCCATCCTCGTTGGTTTTTTCTGGCGGTTCCGCAGTTAGCGCAAGCAGGGGCCGCCATGGCTCGGCGGTGTTATACGCGACCCGGGCAGGGGTGAAAAGCCTTCACCTTTCGCAGCGGCAGGCATCCCAGGGCGAACCGGGGCAAAACACGCCTGCAAAACTGGCAGCTTGACAGGGTTTTGCCCGCCGCATTGGCGCGACCCAGGAAAACCGCCTGTCGCGTAATTTTACCGATTGATAAAAAAAATTCCTGTGGCAGAGTGAGGTCAATCAAAGAAAACAACGGGAGGTTCCGACCTTGTCCAACAGCCAGCTCACGCCCGGCATCGTGCCCGGCCGTCTGCCCGCCGCAGCCTATCACGACAATTTCACCGATCACGAACCACCACTGGATCGCCACGAGGCGCGGGTGGCGGCGGATCGTTGCTACTTCTGCCACGATGCGCCTTGCATGACCGCCTGCCCCACCTCGATCGACATTCCGCTGTTCATCCGGCAGATCGCGACCGGCACGCCCGAGGCCGCAGCCAGAACCATCCTCAGCCAGAACATCATGGGCGGCATGTGTGCCCGCGTCTGCCCGACCGAGACGCTTTGTGAAGAGGTCTGCGTGCGCGAAGTGGCCGAGGGCAAGCCGGTGGAAATCGGCCGCCTGCAGCGCTTTGCCACTGACACGCTGATGGAAAAGGGCATCCACCCCTTCACCCGCGCGGCCAGCACCGGCAAGCGCGTGGCGGTGGTAGGGGCCGGGCCTGCGGGTCTGGCTTGCGCGCATCGTCTGGCGATGAAGGGCCATGAGGTGACGGTGTTCGAGCGCCGCCCCAAGGCCGGTGGCCTGAACGAATATGGCATCGCCACTTACAAGGCCGCGAATGACTTCGCGGCGCGTGAGGTGGATTGGCTTTTGAAGATCGGCGGAATCACCCTCCGCAATGGCGTAACGCTGGGCAAGGATGTGGCATTGGCCGATCTGCTCAACGACTATGACGCGGTCTTCCTTGGTATCGGTCTGGCGGGGGTCAATGCCCTGCGCGCGGCTGGAGAAGACCTGTCGGGCGTGCAGAACGCGGTCGATTTCATCGCCGACCTGCGCCAGGCGCAGGATCGCAGCACCGTGGCCGTGGGGCGCGATGTGGTGGTGATCGGCGGCGGCATGACGGCGGTGGACGCGGCGGTGCAATCGAAACTGCTGGGCGCCGAGAATGTCACCATCGTTTATCGCCGGGGCCGCGAGAAGATGAGCGCCTCGGGCTATGAGCAAGAACACGCGACGCAAACTGGTGTGCGTATCATCTATGGCGCGGCGCCCGTGAAGGTGACGGGCCAAGGCAAAGCCGAAGCGGTGGAATTCGCCTATACCGAAGACACGCCCGAGGGCTTGAAACTGCTGGGCGAGGGCTTCACCCTCAAGGCCGATCAGGTGTTCAAGGCCATTGGCCAAACGCTTTCGGGCGTACCCGAAGGCATTACGGTGGCGGCAGGCAAATTGCCCAAGCGCGCGGGTGACAAGCTGTGGTGTGGCGGCGATTGCGCGCTTGGCGGCGAAGATCTGACAGTGACCGCCGTGGCCGAGGGCCGCGACGCCGCCGAAGACATCCACGCCTATCTGACGGGGGCAGCGGGCTGAGGCCTGCGACAGGAGACCAGCAAAATGGCCAATCTCACCACCAATTTCATCGGCATCAAATCGCCCAACCCGTTCTGGCTGGCCAGCGCGCCCCCCACCGACAAGAAGGTGAATGTGGAACGCGCCTATGAGGCAGGCTGGGGCGGCGTGGTCTGGAAGACCCTTGGCTCGGAGGGGCCGCCGGTCGTCAACGTCTCGGGCCCGCGCTATGGCGCGATCTGGGGCGCCGACCGCCGTCTTCTGGGGCTGAACAACATCGAGCTGATCACCGACCGCCCGCTGGAGGTGAACCTGCAAGAGATCAAGGAGGTCAAGCGCAAATGGCGTGACCGCGCCCTGATCATCAGCCTGATGGTGCCCTGCGACGAAGACTCATGGCGCGACATCCTGCACCGGATCGAGGATACCGAGGCCGATGGCGTGGAGCTGAACTTTGGCTGCCCGCATGGCATGGCCGAGCGCGGCATGGGCAGCGCCGTGGGGCAAGTGCCGGAATATATTGAAATGGTCACCCGGTGGGTGAAGCAATATAGCCGGATGCCCTGCATCGTGAAACTGACGCCCAATATCACCGATGTGAGGAAACCGGCCGAGGCCGCCAAGCGCGGCGGCGCGGATGCGGTCAGCCTGATCAACACGATCAACTCCATCACCTCGGTCGATCTGGATGATTTCGCCCCCGAGCCCACCATTGATGGCAAGGGCACCCATGGCGGCTATTGCGGCCCGGCGGTGAAGCCGATCGCGCTGAACATGGTGGCCGAAATCGCCCGCTCCCCTGCCACCCATGGCCTGCCGATCTCGGGCATTGGCGGCGTGACCACCTGGCGCGACGCGGCCGAATTCATGGCGCTTGGTGCAGGCAATGTGCAGGTTTGCACCGCCGCCATGACCTATGGCTTCAAGGTGGTGCAAGAGATGATCTCGGGCCTCAGCGATTACATGGATCGCAAAGGCTTTACCGACACGTCGGAACTGGTGGGCCGCGCGGTGCCCAATGTCACCGACTGGCAGTATCTGAACCTCAACTACGTCACCAAGGCGCATATCAACCAGGATGACTGCATAAAATGCGGGCGCTGCTATATCGCCTGCGAAGATACCAGCCATCAGGCCATCGCCATGAGCGAGGATCGCACCTTCACCGTGAAGGATGAGGAATGCGTCGCCTGCAACCTTTGCGTCAATGTATGCCCGGTGGAAAACTGCATCACCATGGTGGAAATGCCCAAAGGTGCCGTGGACCCGCGCACCGGGCGTGAAGTCACCGATTATGCCAACTGGACGCAGCACCCGAACAACCCTTCGGTGCGTGCGGCAGAATGATGGGAAAGGGGGCCTCTGCGCCCCCTTTATGCCCTGCATGACGGGGCGCACCTCGTATGACGGGGTGCGCCCAACGCAACAGGGGGCGGTTTTGCCGCCCCTGCTTGGTCTGGTAGGGTGCCCCGTGTCGCGCGGACCTGCGCAGGTTCAGACGTTGCGCAGGATCCGCAGGCTTTCATCCCATTGCGTCTGCATCTGGCTTTCCGATCGTTCGACCGGAACATCGTCCTTGGCGAGCGGGTCTTCCGCAGGTTCGGCCTCTGACCGGGCGCTTTCGGCAGCGTGTTCGGCGTTGCGGGGCTTGGCCTCGGTTGCTTCGGGTTTCGCCTCTGGCGCGGGTTCGGGGCGGGCCTTGTCAACCTCGGCATCGCGGGGGGCTGCAGCGGCTTCCGGTTCCGGCGGTGGCGGGGCCTCTTCGACAACCTCGATCAGCGTATCATCCAGAAGGAACAGGTCATCGCCGGTGAGGGGAATATTGTCGATCTCGATCCCCGGAGGCAGGTCGTCCCCCTTACGTTCCTGAACAAGACGGTCGGCAGCGGCCTGTTTCACGATGGCTTCGCTGCTGGCGGGCGGTTGCACGGCACTGACCTGTTCGGTGCGCGTGACCGTATCGGCAGGCACAACCGCAGTCGCGGCATCCGGTCTGACCGGGGGCGGGGGTTCAGCAGGCGTAACCGCCCGCACGAGCGGTGCGCCGATGGTGGACAGAAGTCCCATCGTGGTGTCCTTTCGGCAAAGTAATACGCCCCCGTCTGGACATTACCATGCTTGCGGCGCGCGTGTCCGCAGGAATGCCCAAGGCATTCGACCCAAAGGCCACGGTCTTGCCGCAATCAGCCGCGGGGTTCCAGCAGTCGGCTCAGCGCAATTTCAATGAATTCACCGGCTTCGGCAAAGGGATCATGGTCTGGCCCCAGCACGGCGCGCACCTGGACATCGAAATCGGCGTAATGCTGCGTCAGTGCCCAGATCGAAAAGATCAGATGAACCGGATGCACCGGCGCCAGCCTTCCCTCGTTCATCCAGCCCTGCAGCACGGCGGCCTTTTCGGCCACCAGATCGCGCAATTCGCCCTCGATGGCACCGATCATTCGGGGCGCGCCTTGCAGGATTTCATTGGCGAACAACCGGCTTTCGCGCGGAAAGTCGCGGCTCAGATCCAGCTTGCGCCGGGCATAGGTCTTGACCTCGGCCACCGGGTCGCCCTGCGGATCTAGGTCACGCAGCGGATCGAGCCAGACCTTCAAGAGCCGCGAAATCAGCGCGAGATGGATCGCCTCTTTCGACGGAAAGTAATAAAGCAGGTTCGGTTTCGACAGCCCGGCCCCTTCGGCGATCTGATCCAGCGTGGCGCCGCGAAAGCCCTGCTGCGAAAACACATCCAGCGCGGCCTCCAATATGGCCTCGGAATTGCGCTGCTGGATGCGGGTCGGCGGCTTGCGGGACATCGCGACGGGGCTATCTTTCGTTCTTTTGATCAAATCTGTCGGTTTCAGAACAGGAACCGGGGCGAACCCGCATTGAGCGATGCGGGCTTTCACGTCAATATCAAAACGCAATTCCGACGCAGCGGCTCTGGCTGCGCGCTTGACGGGCGTCGCGGCCTGTCGCAGATTTGACTTGACCAAATGGTCAATTTTCGCCCCGGATCGCAGGGGCAGACAGGGAGAACGACATGGCGCTTGACCGCAAGCAGACGCCGAATGACCTTAATGCCTTCTGGATGCCCTTCACGGCGAACCGGCAGTTCAAGAAGGCGCCGCGGATGTTCGTGGCATCCAAGGACATGCATTACACCACCAGCGATGGCCGTCAGGTGCTGGATGGCACGGCAGGGCTGTGGTGCTGCAACGCGGGCCATTGCCGCCCCAAGATCACCGAAGCGATCCAGAAACAGGCGGCAGAGCTGGATTATGCCCCCGCCTTCCAGATGGGCCACCCGATCGCCTTTGAACTCGCCAACCGGCTGATCGACATTGCCCCCAAGGGGATCGAGCATGTGTTCTACACGAACTCCGGCTCGGAAAGCGTTGAAACGGCACTGAAAATGGCCATCGGCTATCACCGTGCGCGGGGCGAGGGTGCCCGGACCCGGCTGATCGGGCGCGAGCGTGGCTATCACGGGGTGAACTTTGGCGGCATCTCGGTCGGCGGGATCGTCAACAACCGCAAGATGTTCGGCACGCTGCTGGGCGGGGTGGATCACCTGCCGCATACCCATCTGCCGCATCTGAACGCCTTTACCAAGGGCCAGCCGGAACATGGGGCCAACCTTGCCGATGATCTGGAGCGCATCGTGGCCCTGCACGGGGCGGAAACCATCGCGGCCGTGATCGTGGAACCCATGGCAGGTTCGACCGGCGTTCTGATGCCGCCGAAGGGTTATCTGGAAAAGCTGCGCGCCATCACCAAGAAGCACGGCATCCTGTTGATTTTCGACGAGGTCATCACCGGCTTTGGCCGTCTGGGTTCGGCCTTCGCGGCCCAGCATTTCGACGTGCTGCCCGATATGATGACCACCGCCAAGGGCCTGACCAATGGCGTCATCCCAATGGGCGCGGTGCTGACCACCGCCGAGGTGCATGATGCCTTCATGTCCGGCCCCGATCACATGATCGAGCTGTTCCACGGCTATACCTACAGCGGCAACCCGATTGCCGCCGCCGCCGGCATCGCCACGCTGGACACCTACAAGGAAGAAGGCCTGTTCGAACGCGCGGCGGAGTTGGAGGGCTATTGGGCCGATGCGATCCACAGCCTGAAGGGGCTGCCGCATGTCATCGACATCCGCAATATGGGTCTGATCGGCGCAGTGGAGCTGCAACCGATGGACGGCCAGCCCACCAAACGCGCGTTCGAAGCTTTCCTGCGCGCCTATGACAAGGGCATCCTGATCCGCACCACGGGTGACATCATCGCCATGTCGCCGCCGCTGATCATCTCGAAATCCGAGATCGACACGCTGATCGGCACGCTGGGCGATGTGCTGAAAACCCTGCCCTAAGGCAGGATGCCAGCGGGGGCGGCAAATCTTTGCCGCCCCACATCACCGTGAACAGGCCGGGCTTGCAGATGGCAAGGCCAGGCCTCATTTTCGGGCCGGTCCCACTGCCCGGATGTTGCATGTTCCGCCCTCTTGCCTATGCGCTGGCCCTTGGTGCCATTGCCGCCAGCCTTCCCGCCCAAGCCGCCGATCTGACGATCTGCGACACCTCGATCCGGGGTGAGGCGCTGCGCTTTGCCTATGATCCCGAGGTGCCGGGGCTGAAGGACAGCCTGTCGCTGCGCGAAAAGCTCTATGGTCATGCGGGCGCGATCACCTGTCCGGGGCTCGTCACGCTGCGCGCCCTGACGCCTGATCTGACCGATGCCGAACGTGGGCCATTCTGCCTGCAATGGGATGGCAAGGCGCGCACCTATCTGGGGGCCGATCTGGGGCCGCGCGATGGCTGGTTGACCTGCCGCACCGCCCGCCGCAGCTTTTGTCAGAAGGTGAACAAATCCCGCGATGCGGCGGCTGTCTGGGGCCGGACCGCCGCCGATCTGGCCGTGCAGGCCGGCAGCGAAACCGTACTGCATGCGGCAGGGGTGGTTTCGGTCAAGGGGCCAGCTGCGGTGATCGGGGAAAAACTGGTCGGGCTGGGGGCCACGGCCCTGGCCGGATCGGGCGGCACGGTGGTGCTGGGCGCGGCGGTGGTCACGGCGGTGGCCGTGGGCGGCGCGGTCTATGTCTGTTCCGATACCGGCGCAGAGGCGGCCGCCCTGGAAAGCGCGCCACAACCCCGGTTGCTGCCCGGCGAGGTCGCCCCCGGTGCAGACCTGCCGGTAGGTGAGCCGGTCATCACCGTGACGCCTTTGCCATAAGGCCAAACCGTGCCCGCGCGGGATCAGATCGCCCCGATCCCGCGCAGGATGATCTGCTTCACGCTGGCCTTGGCTGCTTTCCATTGCGTGTCAGTCAAGGGCTTGCCGCCGTTCAGCGTTTCAATCTGATGGCCGAAATCGGCATAATGCTGGGTCGTGGCCCAGAGCATGTAAAGCAGATGTTCGGGATCGACCTGGGCCATCTTGCCTTCGTCGATCCAGCGCTGGATCAGGCCCGCGCGCCCGGTGGTCCAGTCGCGCAGCGTGGTTTCCAGATAATCCTGGATCACCGGCGCCCCATGCATCACCTCGGAGGCCCAGACCTTTGATCCGTCCGGGTGGCGGCGCGAGATTTCCATCTTGGCTTCGATATAGGCGCCGATCCCCTCGGCGGGGCCGGGGGCATCATCCATGACATCCGCGGCATGCAGCCAGATTTCGAAAATATTCTGCACCACCCGCCGATACAGGTCTTCCTTGGTTGCGAAATAATAATGCAGGTTCGCCTTGGGCAGCCCCGCCACATCGGCGATCAGCTGCATGGTGGCCCCGCCAAACCCAGCCTCGGCAAAGACTTTTTCCGCTGCCTGCAAAATGAGCGTCTCATTCTGGGCGCGGATTTCATTGCGGCGCGACGGGCGGGGGGCCGTGGACATGCGGGGCGGACCTTTCCTCTGCGGCAAGAATTTTGTTGACCGGATAGTCAGGTTGGTTAGCCTTCATCTTGACCATACGGTCAGGAAGAGATTCGCCGCAAGGGGGCCGCCAGATGCCCCTCCGGCACAGGGAGAGCAAGCTGATGCCAGCACCCGGAGAGAACCTTCGTATCAATTCTGCGCGGCTGTGGGACAGTCTCGATCAGATGGCGCAGATCGGCCCCGGCGTGGCGGGCGGTTGCAACCGCCAGACACTGACCGATGCTGACAGCGAAGGCCGCCACCTGTTCCAACGCTGGTGCGAAGCGGCGGGCATGACCATGGGCGTCGATACCATGGGCAACATGTTCGCCACCCGGCCCGGAACGGACCCAGAGGCGCTGCCGGTCTATATGGGCAGCCATCTGGATACCCAGCCCACCGGCGGGCGCTATGATGGCGTGCTGGGGGTTTTGGGCGCGCTGGAAGTGGTGCGCACCATGAATGATCTGGGGGTGAAGACGCGCCGCCCCATCGTGGTCACCAACTGGACGAACGAGGAAGGCGCGCGCTTTGCGCCGGCCATGCTGGCCTCGGGCGTCTTTGCGGGCATCCATACCGAGGACTATGCGAAATCCCGCAAGGATCTTGACGGCAAGGTGTTTGGCGAGGAGCTGGCCCGCATCGGCTGGGTGGGGGATGAACCCGTCGGCGCGCGCAAGATGCATGCCATGCTGGAGCTGCATATCGAGCAGGGGCCAATTCTGGAGGCCGAGGGCAAGACCATCGGCGTTGTCACCCATGGCCAGGGCCTGTGGTGGCTGGAAATCACCCTGATCGGCAAGGACGCCCATACCGGCAGTACGCCAATGAACATGCGGGTGAATGCGGGCCTTGGCATGGCGCGGATCACCGAGCGCGTGCATCAGATTGCCATGAGCCATCAGCCCGGCGCGGTGGGGGCGGTGGGGCAGGTCAATGTCTTCCCCAATTCGCGCAACGTGATCCCCGGCAAGGTGGTGTTCACGGTCGATATTCGCAGCCCCGATCAGGCCAAGCTCGATGCCATGCGCGCCGAGGTGGAGCGCGCGGCACATGCGATCGCAGCGGAACTGGGCCTAGGCTGCAGCATCGAGGCCGTGGGGCATTTCGACCCGGTGACCTTTGACCCTGATCTGGTGAAGATCGTGCGGCAAGCGGCAGAAAAGCTTGGGCATTCCCATATGGACATCATCTCGGGCGCTGGCCATGACGCCTGCTGGATCAACCGGGTTGCGCCCACGGTGATGGTGATGTGCCCCTGTGTGGGCGGGCTGAGCCATAACGAGGCCGAAGAGATCAGCCCGGAATGGGCGGCGGCGGGGGCGGATGTGCTGTTGCACGCCGCGCTGGAAGTGGCGGAAGTGGTCGCGTGATGGCAGGCCCCGGGGCTCTGCCCCGGACCCCGGGATATTTTTGAACAGATGAATGGCAGGAGACGGTCATGGCTTCGACGGTGATCAAGGGCGGGACAGTGGTCACGGCAGACCTGTCCCATGACGCGGATGTGCGGATCGAGAATGGGGTGATCACTGGGATCGGGCCGGGCCTGACCGGAGATACGGTTCTGGATGCGACCGGCTGCTATGTCATGCCGGGTGGGATTGATCCGCATACGCATCTGGAGATGCCCTTCATGGGCACCTATTCCAGCGATGATTTCGAATCTGGCACCCGGGCGGCGATGTCGGGCGGCACGACCATGGTGGTGGATTTCGTGTTGCCGGGGCAGGGCCAGGGCCTGATGGATGCGGCGCAGATGTGGCACAACAAATCCACCCGCGCGCATTGCGATTACTCCTATCACATGGCGATCACCTGGTGGGGCCAGCAGGTCTGGGAGGATATGGAGGCCAGCGTCAAGGCGGGCATCACCAGTTTCAAGCATTTCATGGCCTATAAAGGCGCGTTGATGGTCAACGATGATGAAATGTTCCAGTCCTTCAAGCGGGTGGGCGATCTGGGCGGCCTGGCCATGGTTCATGCCGAAAACGGCGATGTGGTGGCCGAGTTGACGGCGCGGCTGATCGCCGAGGGCAATACCGGACCGGAGGCCCATGCCTATTCCCGCCCGCCGCAGGTGGAAGGCGAAGCGACCAACCGCGCGATCATGATCGCCGATATGGCGGGCGTGCCGCTTTATGTGGTGCATACCTCTTGTGAAGAGGCGCATGAGGCGATCCGCCGCGCGCGCGCGCAGGGCAAGCGGGTCTGGGGTGAGCCGCTGATCCAGCATCTGACGCTGGATGAAAGCGAGTATTTCCACCCTGATTGGGACCATGCGGCGCGGCGCGTCATGTCGCCGCCCTTCCGCAGCAAGGCGCATCAGGCCAGCCTTTGGGCCGGGCTTCAATCGGGCAGCCTGTCGGTGGTGGCGACCGATCATTGTGCCTTTACCACCGAGCAGAAGCGGTTCGGCCTGAAGAGCTTTGCCCAGATCCCGAATGGGACGGGGGGCCTTGAGGACCGCATGCCGATGCTCTGGACCCATGGGGTGAACACCGGCCGCCTGACGCCGAACGAATTCGTGGCGGTTACATCAACAAACATCGCCAAGATATTGAATTGCTATCCGAAAAAGGGCGCGGTTCTGGTGGGGGCCGATGCCGATCTGGTGGTGTGGGACCCGAAGGCGGAAAAGACCATCTCGGCGGCGACCCAGCAATCGGCCATCGATTACAACGTGTTCGAAGGGCAAAAGGTCGTGGGCCTGCCGCGCTATACCCTGTCGCGGGGGCGTGTGGGCTATGCGGATGGCGCGGTCATTCCGCAGGAGGGACATGGCGAGTTCGTCGCCCGCGAGGCGCGTCCTGCGGTGAACCGGGCGCTGTCGGCCTGGAAAGACCTGACCGCGCCGCGCCCGGTTCAGCGCAGCGGCATGTCGGCCACGGGGGTCTAGGTGTCAGGGTTCGCCCTGTTCGGGTTCTTCCTCGGCGGGGGGAACGGAGTGATGAAAGATCACGGGGGAATCGAAGTAGTCCTCCGTGAACAATTCCTCGGGCGTGGGCGCGTAGGCGAGGGTCGTCTGCATGGCGGTCCTCCTGTTTCGGGGCAGATGGGCAGCGGGGGGCGGCGGTGCAAGATCGCAGGCCTGGGGCAACGGAATTGTGAAGGGCAGCGGGCGTGAAGGATACAATCAGTCAGGCGGAACCGGTGATCGTCGCGCGGGACCTGAACTTGGTGTTTCAGACCAATGACGGGCCCGTGCAGGCGCTGAAGGATGTCAACCTGACGATCAACCGGGGGGATTTCGTGTCCTTCATCGGGCCATCGGGTTGCGGCAAGACCACGTTCCTGCGGGCGATTGCGGCGCTGGAACATCCCACGGGCGGCACGCTGACAGTGAACGGCATGACCCCGGACGAGGCGCGCAAAAGCCGGGCCTATGGCTATGTGTTTCAGGCGGCGGGGCTGTACCCGTGGCGCACGATTGCGGGCAATATCCGGTTGCCGCTGGAGATCATGGGCTTTCCCCGGTCGGAACAGGATGACCGTGTGGCGCGGGTTCTGGACCTTGTGGAACTGTCGGGCTTTGGCAAGAAATTCCCCTGGCAATTGTCGGGGGGGATGCAGCAGCGTGCCAGCATCGCCCGGGCACTGGCCTTTGATGCCGACATCCTGCTGATGGACGAACCCTTTGGCGCGCTGGATGAAATTGTCCGTGACCGGTTGAACGAGGAACTGCTCAAGCTGTGGGACAGGACCGGCAAGACCATCGGTTTTGTGACCCATTCCATCCCCGAGGCGGTGTATCTTTCGACCAAGATCGTGGTGATGAGCCCGCGTCCCGGCCGCATCACCGATGTGATCGACAGCCCGCTGCCACGGGAACGCCCGCTGGATATTCGCGACAGCCGCGATTTCATCGAGATCGCGCATCGGGTGCGCGAAGGTCTGCGGGCGGGGCATGGCGATGAGGTGTGATCTGCGCTCCATCCCGGCGATCGTGCCGCAGGGGAACCTTGCGGAAAGGGGGCTGTGATGCGATCACTCGGTCCGGTTCTGGTGGTTCTGGCGGCGATCTGTGCGCTTTGGTATCTGGCGGCGATCTGGATGAATGCGGCCTGGGTCAACGATCAGGCCGCCCGCGAAGGGCGCGAGGTGTTTCTGGTCGATCTGGTGACCGAAACCCTGATGCAGGAACGTCCGGTTCTGCCTGCACCGCATCAGGTGGCCAAGGGGCTGTATGACGGGGTGTTCGGGCAGGCCGTCACATCAAAGCGCAGTCTGGTCTATCATGGCTGGGTGACCTTGTCGGCCACGCTTTTGGGCTTTGCCATCGGATCGGCGGCGGGCATCCTGCTGGCCGTGGGGATTGTCTACAACCGGGCGATGGATCTGAGCGTGATGCCCTGGGCCATCGCCAGCCAGACCATCCCCATTCTGGCGATTGCGCCGATGATCATCGTGGTGCTGAACAGTCTGGGGATCACAGGCATTGTGCCCAAGGCAATCATTTCGGCCTATCTGTCGTTCTTTCCGGTGGTGGTGGGCATGGTGAAGGGGCTGCGCAGCCCCGATGCGATGCAGCTGGATCAGATGCGCACCTGGAATGCGAGCGGCATGCAGACCCTTGGCAAGCTGCGGTTGCCCGCCTCGATGCCCTATCTGTTTGCCAGCCTGAAGGTGGGGGTGGCGGCGTCGCTGGTGGGGACCATCGTTGGTGAATTGCCGACAGGGGCGGTGGCGGGTCTGGGGTCGCGGCTGTTGTCGGGCAGCTATTACGGGCAGACCATCCAGATCTGGGCAGCGCTGTTTGCTGCGGCGCTGCTGGCGGCCAGCCTTGTGGCGCTGATTGGCGGGCTGGAGCGGGTGACCTTGAAACGCATGGGATTGGCGCGATGACGGCTCTGGTGATCCTGCTGGGTGTCTGGCTTGGGGCCTGGACGTTGAATTCCGGCCTGTCCGAAATGCGTGGCAGCCTGCCGCGCCGCCTTGTGCCGGTGATCTTCGGCCTGACGATCCTGACCCTATGGCAGATGGCGGTGCGGCTTTATGACATCAGCCCGGTGATCCTGCCCGCGCCCAGCGATATCGGTGCGCAGATTGCCAACAGCCTGCCCACGCTCTGGGCCGATTTCGTGCAGACCTTTGTGAAGGGCGCGCTGACCGGCTATCTGATGGGGTGCAGTGCGGCAATTGCCGTGGCCATCCTGATCGACCGGTCGCCCTTCTTGCAGCGCGGCCTGCTGCCGGTGGGCAATTTCGTGGCGGCGCTGCCCATTGTCGGCATCGCGCCGATCATGGTGATGTGGTTCGGCTTTGACTGGCAGTCCAAGGCGGCGGTCGTGGTCATCATGGTGTTCTTTCCGGTTCTGGTGAACATGGTGGCGGGGCTGAAGGCGACCGAGCCCATGCAGCGTGACCTGATGTCCACCTACAATGCCAGCTATTGGCAGACGCTGGCGAAACTGCGCCTGCCGGCGGCGTTGCCCTTCCTGTTCAACGGATTGAAGATTGCCACCACACTCGCCCTGATCGGTGCCATCGTCGCCGAATTTTTCGGCAGTCCCATCGTCGGCATGGGCTTTCGCATCACCGCCGAGATCGGGCGGCTTGGCTTGCCGATGATCTGGGCTGAAATAGCGGTGGCGGCATTGGCAGGTTCGGCCTTTTATGGGCTGGTGGCATTGATCGAAAAGCGGGCGACCTTCTGGCACCCGTCCCAACGGAACTGAACACCAAGGCACTGACAAACCGGGGCAAATCCGGACAACATGGAGGTACTGAGATGAAGACCCTGATGACGACGGCAATGGCGATGGCGCTGAGCGCGACGGCCGCCTGGGCCGAAGACGTGACCCTGCAGCTGAAATGGGTGACCCAGGCGCAGTTCGCAGGTTATTATGTGGCGCAGGCCAAGGGATTTTATGAAGAGGAAGGGCTGAATGTCACCATTCTGCCAGGCGGCCCGGATGTCGCGCCGACCCAGGTGATCGCGGGCGGTGGGGCGGATGTGGTCATCGACTGGATGCCCTCGGCGCTGGCGGCGCGGGAAAAGGGGCTGGAGTTGGTCAACATCGCCCAGCCCTTCAAATCCAGCGGCATGATGCTGACCTGTCTGAAGGAATCCGGGGTGGCCAGCCCTGCGGACTTCAAGGGCAAGACGCTGGGCGTCTGGTTTGGCGGCAACGAATACCCCTTCCTCAACTGGATGAACAAGCTGGGCCTGAAGACCGACGGCACCGATGTGACCGTGCTGAAGCAGGGCTTCAACGTCGATCCTCTGCTGCAAAAGCAGGCGGCCTGCGTGTCCACCATGACCTATAACGAATATTGGCAGGTGATCGATGCGGGCGTGAAGCCCGAGGATCTGGTGACCTTCAAATATGAGGATGAGGGCGTCGCCACGCTGGAAGACGGGCTCTATGTTATGCAGGACAAGCTGGCGGACCCGGCCTTTGAAGAAAAGATGGTCAAGTTCGTGCGCGCCAGCATGAAGGGCTGGAAATATGCCGAGGCCAATGCCGATGAAGCGGCGATGATCGTGCTGGAAAATGACGAAACCGGCGCCCAGACCGAAGCGCATCAGAAGCGCATGATGGGCGAGATTGCCAAGCTGACGGCAGGCAGTGACGGTGCGCTGGACCCGGCGGATTACGAACGCACGGTGGCGGCGCTGATGTCGGGCGGATCGGACCCGGTGATCACCAAGGCACCCGAAGGCGCATGGACGCATCAGATCACCGACAAGGCGCTGAAGTAACGCAGCCCAAATCTGCATGACGGGCGCGCCGGGTAACCGGCGCGCCTTTTTCATGGGCGGTTACAGCATTTGTAAACTTTGTAGCTTCCTGTAAAATCGGCACAAAAGCGGGATCACAGGGGGCAGCGATGCCATTGACGGCCTTGACCGGAAGCCGGCTGCGCGAAAGGCGGCGGTCGCTGGGGCGGCGGCAGGCCGATGTGGCGGCGGCGGCAGGCATTTCGGCCTCCTATCTCAATCTGATCGAACATAACCGGCGGCGGGTGGCGGGCGATGTGCTGATCCGGCTGGCTGCGGCGCTGGACATGGATGTCGGCGTGCTGGAGGCCGGGGCGGCCGCAGGTCTGGCCGACAGTCTGCGCAGTGCCGCAGCCGCAGACACCGGAGGCGACCGGGGGGCGACTGTCGCTGCGGAATTGGACCGGCTGGAAGATTTCATCGGGCGTTTTCCGGGCTGGGCCGGGGTCACTGCCGGTTTGCAGGCCCGGGTTGGCCAATTGGAACAGGCGGTGGCCGCGCTGAATGACCGGATTGCCCATGATCCGCATCTGGGGCTTGCGCTGCATGACATGCTGTCGGCGGTCAGTTCGGTGCGTTCCACCGCGGCCATTCTGGCGGAAACCGACGATCTGGAACCGGAATGGCGTCTGCGCTTTCATGGCAATCTGCAGGCCGACAGTGAACGGCTGGCCTTGGGGGCCGAGGCGCTGGTGGCCTATCTGGAAGGGACCGAGGCCGAGGCCACATCGGGCGTGGTTTCTCCGCAGGACGAGCTGGATGGCTGGCTGGATCGGCGCGGCTGGCATCTGGCAGAACTGGAGGCCGATCCCGACGCCGATCTGACCGGCGAGATCGCGGGCCTTGCCACGGCGGCAGGGCGCGATCTGGCGCGCGATTGGGTGGCGCAGGCCCGGGCGGACCGGCTGGCCCTGCCGCTGGTGGGGCTGGAGGCCGCGCTGGAAAGCTTTGGCCCCGATCCGGCGCGGATCGCGGCGCAAGCTGGGGCAGATGTTCTGGCCGTAATGCGACGGATCGCCACCCGCCCCGGCGCGACCGAAGGGCTGGTGATCTGCGATGCTGCCGGGGCGCTGACCTTCCGCAAACCGACCGAAGGGTTTCGCCCGCCCCGCTTTGGTGCGGCCTGTGCGCTTTGGCCGCTGTTTGGCGCGCTGGCGCGCCCCGGCCTGCCGGTCGAGGCGCGGTTGCGCTTTGCCGGGCGGGGCGGGCGGCCCTTTCTGGCCCGGGCCTGGGGGCAGCAGAGCCATCCCGGCGGCTTTGCCGGGGTGGAGGTGCGGCAGGCTGGCATGCTGCTGTTGCCTTTGGCCGGCCCGGCAAGGGCCGAAGACCTGCGGGCCGTGGGGGCCACTTGCCGGATCTGCCCGGAAACCGGCTGCCCGGCGCGGCGCGAAGCGTCGATCCTGTCCGAAAGCATCAGATGATCGGGGCATTGGGTTTTTGACATGCGGCACATTTCCGCCGATAGTCGGCTCGGTCACAGGGCCCGCCGGGAGGGGTTGTGCCGTGTGGCCGGGGGGAAACGGGGAAGGGGGGGGCAGCTTGGCACGCCATGCAATGCTCATCGAGGATGAACCCAACATCGCCGAGGCGATCCGCTTTCTGCTTGGGCGCGATGGCTGGCAGGTGACAACCCTGCCGGATGGGGTTCAGGCTGAAACGGCGGTCCGCTCTGCCCGGCCCGATCTGCTGATCCTGGATCTGATGTTGCCCGGCCGATCCGGGCTTGAGGTGCTGGAGGCGCTGCGGGCCGACCCCGAAACGGCGGCGCTGCCGGTGCTGATGCTGACGGCCAAGGGGCAGGGGCGCGACCGGCTGGCGGCGCAAGAGGCGGGGGCCGATCTGTTCATGGCCAAGCCGTTTTCCAATGCGGAATTCGTGGCGGCGGCGCGCGCGCTGGTCGGGGCATGACCAAGCGGCGCGGCCCGGTCTTTCTGGCCCGCCGCAGCTATCGGCTACGCCGGATGCGCGATGCCGCACGCCTTTTGCCGATTGCCGGGGCCTTTCTGTTCCTGCTGCCGATCCTGTGGGAACCCGACCGCAGCGCCAGCCGCGACACGGCGACTGATGGCATCTATCTGTTTGTGATCTGGGCCCTGCTGGTGCTGATCGCCGCACTTATGGCCCCCGGCCTTGGCACCGGCGAAGAGCCGGAATCGGGTGCGCATGGGGATGAAGAGGCCCCGCACTGATGCCCTTCAATCTGCTGGTCCTGTCCTGCATCACCTATGCAGCCTTCCTGTTCCTTGTGGCCTTTGCGGTGGAGCACCGCGCGGCACGGGGCGAGGCGCGCTGGCTGCGATCGCCGCTGATCTATACGCTGTCGCTCTCGGTCTATTGTACGGCATGGACGTTCTACGGCGCGGTGGGCTATGCGGCGCGGTCGGGGCTGGAATATCTGACGATCTATCTGGGCCCGACCCTGATCTTTGTCGGCTGGTGGTGGATGCTGCGCAAGCTGGTGCGGATCGGGCGGCAGCAGCGCGTCACATCCATCGCCGACATGATTTCCAGCCGCTATGGCAAATCCAATCTGCTGGGGGTGATGGTCACCTTGCTGTGCGTGATTGCCGCCACCCCCTATATCGCGCTGCAACTGCAATCGGTCACGCTCAGCTTCGGGGTCTTTGCGGCGGCCGGCAGTTATGGCTGGGCGATGCCCGATACCAATTCCACGGCGCTTTGGGTGGCGGGCGGGCTTGCGGTCTTCACCATCCTGTTCGGCACCCGCAATCTGGACGCCAATGAGCAGCATACCGGCATCGTGACGGCGATCGCGGTCGAGGCGGTGGTCAAGCTGGTGGCGCTGATCGCCGTCGGGGTTTTTGTGGTCTGGGTGCTGGCCGATGGGCCGGGCGACATCATTGCCCGCATCGGCACCTCGCAACTGGCAGATTGGGATCTGGTGCCCTCGCGCTGGGCGGGGCTGACCGTGCTGTCGGCGGCGGCGGTCATCACCCTGCCGCGGATGTTTCAGGTGCTGGTGGTCGAAAACAGCGATGAACGTCATCTTGCCACCGCAAGCTGGGCCTTTCCGCTCTATCTGATGGCGATGAGCCTGTTCGTCGTGCCCATCGCCGTGGTAGGGCTGCAGATGCTGCCCAATGGCGCCAACCCCGATCTCTTCGTATTGACGCTGCCGCTCAGCCAGGGGCAGGGCGGGCTGGCCATGCTGGCCTTTCTGGGTGGGTTTTCTTCGGCCACCTCCATGGTCATCGTGGCCTCCATCGCGCTGGCGACCATGGTGTCGAACCATATCGTCATGCCGCTCTGGCTGCGCCTGCGCCCTTCGCGCGAGGTGACGGGGGATGTGCGGCGGCTGGTGCTGATGTCGCGGCGCATGTCGATTGCGGGGGTGCTGGGGCTTGGCTATCTGTATTTCGCCGTGTCGGGCGGATCGGCGGCGCTGGCGGCCATCGGGCTGATTTCCTTTGCGGGCGTGGCCCAGATGTTGCCCGCCATGCTGGGGGGGATTTTCTGGCGGGGTGCCACCCGTGTGGGGGCGGCACTGGGCCTGGGCACCGGCTTTGCGGTCTGGGCCTATACGTTGTTCCTGCCCAGTTTCGGCCCCGGATCGGTTCTGCCGCTGGAGGTGTTTCAGAACGGTGCCTTCGGCCTGAGCTGGCTGCGCCCGCATGCGCTGTTCGGGGTCGAGGGGATGGACCCGCTGATCCATGCGCTGTTCTGGTCCATCGCCTTCAACACCACGGCCTTTGCCCTTGGATCGCTGCTGAGCTTTCCGACACCGGTGGAACGCGTGCAGGGTCTGGCCTTTGTCGATGTGTTTGATACCGAACGCGAAGAGCCGCGCCCCTGGGTGCAGGGCGAGGCCGAGCCCGAAGAATTGCTGAACATGGCGCAGCGTATCTTGGGCGATGACGAGGCGCTGAGCTTTTTTGAAGGCCAGGCGCGGGCGCAGGGCAAGGATGGTTATCTGCCCGACCCGGCGCCGGAATTCCTGACGGCGCTGGAGCGGCGGCTGGCCGGTTCGGTCGGGGCGGCGGCGGCCCATGCGATGATCGCCGAACTGGCGGGTCATGCCCGGGTGACTGTGGCCGATCTCATGCGGGTGGCCGATGAAACTGCGCAGATCATGGAATATTCTGCGCGGCTGGAAAGCCAGCGCGAGGAACTGACCCGCACCGCCCGGCAATTGCGCGAGGCGAATGAAAAGCTGACCCAGCTTTCGGTGCAGAAAGATGCCTTTCTCAGTCAGATCAGCCATGAATTGCGCACGCCGATGACCTCGATCCGGGCTTTTTCGGAAATCCTGATGGAGGGCGACCTGCCGCCCGACATGGTGGTCTCGCAAGCTCGGATCATCAATGACGAGGCCATCCGGCTGACCCGGCTGCTCAATGACCTGCTGGATCTGAGTGTGCTGGAAAACGGATCGGTCCAGCTGGATATCAAGCTGGCCAATCTGTCGGAACTGATCGATTTGGCATTGCGGGTGGCCGGTCAGACCCGGCCCGAACGGGTGTTTACCGTCGTGCGCGACCGCCCGACCGAGGCGCTGTTCCTGCGCACCGATCCCGACCGGCTGGCGCAGGTCTTCATCAACCTGATTTCCAACAGCCGCAAATATTGCGATGCGGCAACCCCGGAACTGCGCATCGTGGTGCGGCAGCGCGGGGCGCGGGTGAATGTCGATTTTATCGACAATGGCAGCGGTATCCCGAAGGACAAACAGGCGCTGATCTTCGAGAAATTCGCCCGCCTGACCGATCAGTCCCGTGCAGGGGGGGCCGGGCTAGGCCTCGCAATCTGCCGCGAGATCATGGCCAATCTGGGCGGCACCATCACCTATCTGCCCGGGCAGGGCGGTGCGGGTTTCCGGGTGACGCTTCCGCTGCGGCTGGAAAAATCCAGCGAGGGCGGCACGGCGTAACCTTTTGGCAAGACTTGGATGTCACCAAGGGAGTGGGGACAGGAAGGTCTTCGGAACGGTGCAGGATTCGGGACGTTGGATCAGGGTGTGATCAGACGTAAGCTTGCCGGGGCGCAAGCCGCGCGGATGCCCGAGGGCGGGGCCGAACGCGGCTGGCCGCTGGCGCTGGCCCGTGCGGCGCGGGACCGGCTGACACTGGTGGTGGAGGCCGGACCGGTAAAGGCCTATCGCTATTCCCTTGCCGAATTGCTGGAACAACCGCCCGAACGATCGATGATCGTACTGCTCGAAGGCCCGCGTGCGGCCCTGGGCGTGCTGATCCTGTCGCCCGAAGTGCTGACCAGCCTGATCGAGGCGCAGACGTTGGGCCGGGTGACCGATCAACCGGTTCCTGCCCGAAAACCCACCCGCACCGACGCGGCCATGGTGGCGGATTGGATTGATCTGGTGATGTCTTACCTTGAGGACACGCTGTTGACCGAGGAAGACCTGACCTGGACCGATGGCTTCCGCTACACCTCGTTTCTGGATGAAGCGCGGCCTCTGGGCCTCATGCTGGAAGATGCCCCGTTCAAGGTGCTGGATTGCATGCTGAAACTGGGTGACATGCGCGATGGTCGGATGATTCTGGCCCTGCCTGCCGATGGGCATGGCCGCCGCCCGCAACGCGCAACCGCCCTCTTGTCCTCCGAGGTCGATCAGGAACAGCGCTTTGCCGCAAACATGCGCGAACAGGTGATGACCGCCGAAACCGAAATGCAGGCGGTCCTGCAAAAACTCTCGCTGCCACTGGCAGACGTGCTGGCGCTGCAACCCGGCGACATGCTGGCCCTGCCGCTGGCCGCGCTGGACAAGATCACGCTGACCGGGATCGGCGGGGCGGAATGCGGGCGGGCCAAGCTTGGCCAGAGCCGGGGTATGCGGGCGCTGCGCATTCTTGATGCGGAAGCGGCCCCTTCTGCTGCCGCATCCGCAACTCTTCCCGCTCTTGGCGGGTTTGACCCCGGCGACGCCTATGCTGGCGACGGCCTGAATTTCCAGATGGAAATGCCCACAGCAGACGATTTTCTGCGCACCGGCACCGAAGGCTGACAGGCCCCCGATGTGCAGGCCTTTGGCCAGGGCCTAGCCGCGTTCCAGCGCCGGGCGCAGCCATTCCAGCGCATAGCCGAATTGCGCCGGCACGCCGATCAACTCGTCTGCCGGTTTTTCGCCCGCCTGCGCCAAGGCCCAGACGACAGAGGACCGGTTTCCGCTGGCGCAATAGGCCAGAACCGGACCGGGCGTGGTCTGCATGGCCAGACGCTGCGTTGCCACATTCTCTTCGGTGATCGCGCCGCTCACCACCGGATTGACCACATAGACCAGCCCGACAGCCTCAACCGCGGCCCGCATCGCTTCGGTCTGCAGATGGCCGGGAATTTCGGCATCGGGTCGGTTGTTGATCACGGCGGCATAGCCCGCCGCCTTGATCGCCGGCAGATCGCCCGGGTCGATTTGCGGCGATACGGCATAGGTCGGGGTCAGGGCACGAATGTCCATGGGCATCAGGCAGTTCCTCAGGATATGGGCCTGCGCGATTCGAACAGGCGGCGCAGGGCAGGTGCCACGACCATACCGGAGATCATCGCGAGGAAAAACAGCGCACCGCCCCAACCCCCGATGGCAAAGGATGCCAGCGCGGGGCCCGGGCATAGCCCTGCCAGCCCCCAGCCCGCGCCGAACATCAGCGACCCGGCGATGAAGGGCCGGTCGAAGACCGGGGCACTGCGCGCCGGGATCGGATCGCCCAGAACCGACCGGCCACGCCGTTCGGCAATGCGCCAGACGAAGAACATCGGCAGGACCGCGCCCCCCATCACGAAGGCCAGTGTCGGATCCCATTCCCCGAAGAAATCCAGCCAGCCCTGCACCTTGGTCGTGTCGATCATGCCCGAAACCAGCAGGCCGCTGCCAAAGACTGCCCCGGCCAGAAAGCCCGCAATCTCGTGCGGGGTTGCCACAGTGCGAAGCCAGCGCATCAGATCACCCCCAGAACATGCCGGAACAGCCAGACCGTCACCGCCCCGCCCAGCAGATAGAGCAAGGTGGACAGGATGCCGCGCGGGGCCAGCCGCGACATGCCGCAGACCCCATGCCCCGAGGTGCAGCCATTGGCCAGGCGCGTGCCAACCCCCACCAGCAGGCCAGCGGCGATGATGACCAGCGGATTGCCGGTGATATGGGTTTCAACCCGGTCATACAGCGGCACCAGAAGCGGCGGCACCGCCATGGCCCCAAACAGGAAGGCCAGCCGTTCGACCATGCTGTCGCGGCCCGAAGCATCAACCAGCCCGCCCAGAATGCCCGAGGCCCCCAGGATGCGCCCGTTCATCAGCAGGTAGAAGCCGGCGGCCCCCCCTATCATGAGACCACCGATCAGGCCCCAGATCCAGTCTTGCGGTATCATTGTGTTTCCCTGTGTCAGATGCCGTTGACCGGCACTTTCAGATAGCTGACGCCATTGTCTTCGGGTTCGGGCATCTGGCCTGCGCGCATGTTCACCTGTAGCGACGGGATGATCAGCCGCGGCATGGCAAGCGTCGCGTCGCGCTTCTGGCGCATGGCCACGAACTCATCGCGCGGGCGGCCCGCACCCACATGGATGTTCAGCGCCTTTTGTGCGCCGACGGTGGTTTCCCAGGCATATTCGTCGCGTCCCGGCGCCTTGTAGTCATGGCCCACAAAGATGCGGGTCTCATCGGGCAGGGACAGGATTTTCTGAACGGAGTCATACAGAACCTCGGCCGATCCGCCCGGAAAATCGCAGCGCGCCGTGCCGAAATCGGGCATGAACAGCGTGTCACCCACAAAGGCGGCATCGCCGATCACATAGGTCAGGCAGGCCGGGGTATGGCCGGGGGTATGCAGCACCTCGGCCCGCAACTGGCCGATCATCAGGCTGTCGCCCTGCCGGAACAGCCGGTCGAATTGTGATCCATCGCGCTGAAACCGGGTGCCTTCGTTGAAGATCTTGCCAAAGGTTTCCTGCACCTGGGTGATGCGTTCGCCAATGCCGATCTGGCCACCAAGCGCCTCCTGGATATAGGGCGCGGCTGACAGGTGGTCGGCATGGACATGGGTTTCCAACACCCATTCCAGCCGCAACCCATGGTCGCGGATGAAGGCGATCACCGCATCGGCCGATCGGGTATCGGTCCGCCCTGACGCATAATCGAAATCCAGAACCGAATCGATCACCGCGCAGGCGCTGCCTTCCGGCTCTTGCACCAGATAGGTGATGGTATTGGTCGCCTCGTCAAAGAAGGCATGCACCTTGGGGGATGGGCCGGGCATCGGGGCTCCTTGGATCGTGGATCAGCACTTGGCCGGATCGGACAAGATATTGCGAGATTTGAATGTATATTTGGCGCGAGGCTTGACCTGCGTCAAGGTGATCCGGGCGGCCCTGCGTCATTCTGCCTTCACAAGGACAGGAGGATCGATCATGGCCCAGATTTCCGACCGCAAGGCTCAGCTTGAAGCAAGGTTGGCCCAGCTGGATATCCGGTTGCATGGCATCGAGGCCGAGCTGGAAAGCCACCATGCCCAGGATTGGGAAGAACTGGCTGTCGAACGCGAAGGCGACGAGGTGCTGGAAGGCATGGGCGTGTCGGGGCAGCAGGAAATGCGAATGATCCGTGCTGCATTGGACCGGATCGCATCGGGGGAATACGGGTTCTGCGCGAAATGCGGGGCCGAGATCGCGCCGGAACGGCTGGATGCGGTGCCCTATACGCCGTTCTGCCGCAGTTGCGCCGTGTGAAGGGGGAGGAGCGATGACCATGACCGAGATCGAAAAGACCAATCCGGGCTTGTTCGGCCTGTTTGCCGAAATGCAGGCGCTGATGGGGCTAATGCCTGTGATGCCGCTGAAGGCCCCGTCTGGTGCCCTGCCGGACGCCCCGGAAGGGCGTGCCGATCAGGTTGCGATCAGCGAGGAAGACGCGGTCGAGGCCGGATTCGACAATATGCCGGTCTAAGCAGCTGGTTTGCGTCGCATTTTTCTGAATGACAATCGCATGACGGTTGCGTGGAGGCGCAATCCGCCGTTAGCTGGTCTGCAAGACAAGTGACGGGGGACGGCATGCAAGGGCAGGGGCCGGTGCGGGGTGAGCGGCAGGGCAATGTCGCGGTTCTGGTGATTGACGCGCCGCCCGTCAACGCCTTGGGCGCGGCGCTGCGTCAGGCGCTGTGGCAGGCCGTGACTGAGGCCGAGGCGGATCAGACCTGCGCCGCCATCGTGATCCGCGCCGAAGGGCGTACCTTTCCCGCCGGTGCCGATATTTCCGAATTCGGCCAGCCGCCCAAGGCCCCTGTGCTGCCCGATCTGTGCGACCGGATCGAAGCCTGCGCCAAGCCTGTCGTGGCGGCGCTGCATGGCACGGCTTTGGGGGGCGGGCTGGAACTGGCACTGGCGGCGCATGGTCGGGTGGCGCTGGCGCAGGCACGGCTGGGCTTGCCCGAGGTCACGCTGGGCCTGTGCCCCGGCGCCGGGGGCACACAACGTCTGCCCCGGCTGATCGGGGCTGAACAGGCGTTGCGGCTGATGCTGGAGGGCAAGCCGATCTCGGCGGCCGAGGCGCTGGCGCTTGGCCTGCTGGACCGCGTGGTGGAAGAGGGGCTGGAGGGGGCCGCGCTGGAGCTGGCCCATGCCCTTGCAGGCAAGCCGCCGGTGCCCACCCGCAATCGCAGCGATGGGCTGCGCGATGGCCTGATCTATCAGCGCGCCGTTGCACAGGCCCGGGCCAGAATTGCCGATCAACGCCTGCCCGCCCCGGCCCGGATCGTGGACTGTGTCGAGGCTGCACAGCTTTTGCCGATGGATCAGGGCTTGGCCTTTGAACGGGCGGCCTTTCTTGATCTGGTTGAAACGCCCGAGGCGGCGGGGCTGCGCCATGCCTTCTTTGCCGGACGCGCCGCCGCGCGCCTGCCGGGGGGCGATGCCGCCGCACCGCCGGTGGAACATCTGGGTGTGATGGGGGCAGTGGCGGCCGATCTGGTCTTGCCTGCGCTGCAGGCCGGGCTGACGGTGGCGCTGGTCGATCCGTCGCGCCCGGCACTGGTTCAGGCGCTGGAAAAGATCGCGGCGTTGCAGGAACAGGCGGTGGTTGCCGGCCGCCTGACCGTGGCGCAGCGCGATGCCGATTGGGCGCGGCTGACCCCGGCCATCGGGGCCGCCATCTTTGCCGAATGTCAGGCCGTTCTGGTGGCCGAAGCAGCCCATCTGGCCGAGGTGGTCGAGGCCACGCCCGCAGGCACGTTGCTGGCGCAGATCGGGCGCGGGGCTGCAGATCCGGGCGCGCGGGCGGCGGATTGGGTCGGGTTCCGGCCCAGCGGCGCCCGTCTGGTCGAACTGGTGGCCGCGCCTGATACCGCGCCTGCCCAATTTCGCGCGGCACAAACGCTGGCGCGGCGGCTTGGGTTCCAGACCCTGCGCAGCGCGGCCCCGGGGGGCATTGCCGCCCGGGTGGGGCAGGCAGGGCGGGCGGCCGTCGGCTGGATGCTGGCGCAGGGGGAACTGCCGGGTGAGCTGGCGGGCAGTCTTGGGGCTTTCGGGCTGCCGGGGCTGATGCCCGCAGGCCAGGTGCAGGACGCGGGCACAGTGTCACCGCGCACGGCTGCCCGTATCCTGCAGCGCGTCCTGGCGGCCATGGCCAATGAAGGTGCCCGCCTCCTGGGTACGGGTCTGGCCATGCGGCCATCGGATATCGATTTCGCGATGGTGGCCGGGCAGGGTTTTCCCCGCCACGAAGGCGGGCCGATGCATTGGGCGGACCGGCGCGGGGTGTTGATCCTGCGCCGGGATCTGACCGATTGGGCCGAAGAGGCACCAGAAATCTGGGCGCCCGCGCCGCTGCTGCAGGAGCTTGCGGCAAAGGGCGCGCGTTTTGCCGATCTGAACCGCTGATCAGCCCCCGATGCGATCCAGCCAGTCGCCGTAGCCTTCGGCTTCCATCCGGTCGCGGGGAATGAAGCGCAGGCTGGCGGAATTGATGCAATAGCGCAGACCGCCCATATCGCGTGGGCCATCGGGGAAGACATGGCCCAGATGGCTGTCGCCGTGGGTGGAACGCACTTCGGTGCGACGCATGCCATGGCTGGTATCGTTCAGTTCCACGACATGATCATCCGTGATCGGGCGGGCAAAGGCAGGCCAGCCGCAACCGCTGTCGAACTTGTCATCCGAAGAAAACAGCGGTTCACCCGAAACCACATCGACATAGATGCCGGGTTCGAAATGCTTGTCATAGACCCCGGTGAAGGGCCGTTCGGTGCCGTTTTCCTGCGTGACGCGATATTCCTCGGGCGTTAGGCGGGCGAGGGCTTCGGCTGTTTTGGCATAGGTTCTGGTCATGCTGTCTTGTCCCTGTGACGGCCCTTCGGTCGGGCCTGCTGTCCGGGCAAAGATGGGGCAGAGCCGGGGCCGCGCCAAGGGGCTTCACGCAGGCCTTATCTGGGCATCACGGCAAGACCACGAAAAACCGCGCCCGGGAGGGGGCGCGGCATGTTCGGATCAGAACGGGATTTCATCATCCATGTCGCTGCGGCCACCGCTGCCGAAGCCACCGCCGCCGCCGCCCGACCGACCGCCACCGCCCTGGCCGCCGCCATAGCTGCCGCGCCCGCCGCCATAGCTGCCACCGCCGCCCGATCCGCCTTCGTAATCGCCGCCGCCATAGCCGCCCTGATCGTCAGGGCCAGCCGCACCGCCTCCACCTTCGCCGCGGCCATCCAGCAGGGTCAGTTCACCGCGATAGGGGCGCAGCACGACTTCGGTCGTATAGCGATCCTGGCCCGATTGATCCTGCCATTTGCGGGTTTCCAGCGCGCCTTCGATATAAACCTTGCTGCCCTTGCGCAGATATTGTTCGGCAATCTTGGCCAAGGGTTCGCTGAAGATCGCCACCGAATGCCATTCGGTGCGTTCCTTGCGTTCGCCGGAATTGCGGTCGCGCCAGGTTTCCGACGTGGCGATGCGCAGGTTCACCACCTTGCCCCCGTTCTGGAAGCTGCGCACCTCGGGGTCGCGGCCCAGGTTCCCCACAATGATGACCTTGTTGACCGAACCTGCCATGCGCGACTCCCTTTGATCCTTGCTTGCAGGCACGGCTGGCCCGCAGGGTAAAACTTTGCTTACCCCCGTATAGCGATCCGGCGGGCAGGCTTCAACGCCCGCAAATCCCGCCTGCAACTTCGGTTGCAGATGCCATTCCTGCCACCTGATGCCGATGGCCTTGCCCCCGAAATGCCCGCAGATCGCTGACAGCCCGCCATGACGGCGCGGCTTTCCTGCCAGATGATCCCGAAAGGACGCCACATGAAATCGCTTCCCCTCTTCGCTGCCGCATTCCTTGCACTGGCCGCCCCGGCCTTCGCTTCGGGTGACGAGGTCGATGCCGCGACCCGCGACAAGGCAACAGCCGCCATGACCGCCCAGGGCTATGACGTGCGCAAGGTTGAAATGGACGATGGCCTGATCGAGGTTTACGCCGTCAAGGACGGCAAGACCTATGAGCTCTATCTCGATGCCGACATGAAGATCGTCAAGTCGAGCAACGAATGACCCCTGCACAGGGGCTGTTTGCCGGCTCGCGCGGTTGCGCGGGCCGGTGGTGATTTCGCTTCATCCCTGCCGGAGATTTTGCATGACCGAAAAGGCCTATGTCTGGGACGTGTTCGTGCGTCTGTTTCACTGGGCGCTGGTGCTGGCCTTCGCGGCCAATGCCCTGCTGACCGACCCTGAACATGATCTGCATCACTGGATCGGATATGTGGTGCTGGGTCTTGTGGGGGCCCGCGTCCTTTGGGGCGTGATCGGCAGCAGACATGCGCGGTTCAGCGATTTTCCGCCAAACCTGACCGCCGCGCTTGATCAGGCGGCCGAGATGGCGGCCTGGCGTCGCCACCCCCATCGCGGGCATTCCCCATTGGGGGCGCTGATGATCTACAATCTGTTGCTGACGCTGACCATCGTGGGCCTGAGCGGATACATGCAGACCACGCTGATGTTCTTTGGCCGCGACTGGGTGGCCGAGCTGCATGAAATCGCCGTGACCTGGGCCGAGATTTCCGCCATCGCCCATATCGCTGCTGTGGCCCTGGAAAGCCGCCGGTTGCAGATCAACCTTCCCGCTTCGATGGTGACAGGGTACAAGCAGCTTCCGAAGGACTGACAGAACCCGGACCCAGTGCCCATGTCTTCGCCTTATTCCCGCCAGATCGGCCTTGTTGCGTTGATCCTGTTTCAGATCATGTGCGTTGCGTTCTTCATCGGTGATGTGATCGAAGATGTCCGGATCGAAGGCTGGAGCAGCATTGGCGACGCCCATATCATGCCGGAACTGGGGGCGACTGCCGGTCTGGTGCTGGGGGTTGCGTTTGAAATCCGCTATCTGCTGCGTCTGTTGCGGCGGCAATCGCAACTTGAACGGCAGATGAGTGTCGCTGCGGGCGCCCTGCATGAGGTGATGGAGACCTATTTCCGCGACTGGAAGCTGACCCCATCCGAACAGGACATCGCGGCCTTCACGATCAAGGGATATTCCATCGCGGAAATCGCGGGGTTTCGCGGTTCGGCCGAGGCGACCATCAAGACCCATCTGAATGCGATCTATCGCAAGGCCGGGGTCACGGGGCGGGGGCAGTTGACCTCTTTGCTGATCGAAGATCTGCTGCGCGCGCCTTTGGTCGGGGCTGGTGAAAGTGGCGAAACTCCGCTGAAACCGGCCTCGTCCGGCTGACAGGCGCACTGCCGTCAAAGGCGAATCCGCTGGCAGGAGTATCGAAAATTTGTATAGTCCGGCCCAACAGAACAGGTGCCGAGGTTTGTGCATGCGTCGGAATTGGTTTTCGCTGACCCTTGTTGCGGTGCTGGCCATGCCCATGCCCGCAGGTGCGGAAGGTCTGAAACTGTCCGGTTCGACCAAGTCACGCGGATCGTTGTTCAAGTCGCAGGCGGCGCTTCTGGATGGGCGGCTGGCCAAGCAATATTCCGGGTCCGTCCGGCTGAAGCCCAAGGTGCCGGGGCTGGAAGAGGCAAGCGCCGGGTCAACGGCGGTGCCGAAGTTCCGTGGCAGCTACAAGGGTGAATATCTGGAGGTGGCGAAGGCTGCTGCGCGCAAGCATGGCGTGCCGGAAGACCTGTTCCTGCGGCTGGTGCAGCAGGAAAGCGGCTGGAACCCCGGCGCGGTGTCGCCCAAAGGGGCAACCGGTCTGGCGCAACTGATGCCGGGCACTGCCCGATTGCTGCGGGTGGATATCAACGATCCGCATCAGAACCTGGAAGGCGGGGCCAAGTATCTGTCGATGATGTATGCCAAGTTCGGCAACTGGCGTCATGCGCTTGCGGCCTATAATGCCGGCCCGCAGGCGGTGGAAAAGCATGGCGGCATCCCGCCCTATGCCGAAACCAAGAATTACGTGAAGGTCATTCTGGGTGGGTGAGGGGCGACGGGCCGCAGGCCCGGCAAGACAGTCCTGCGGACTGTCTTGAGCCGCGAACGCCCGAGCATGCCTGCGAGGGCCGGAGGGGCGATCGCCGCGTGCGGCTTGGTTCGTTGCAAAATCTGAAACTTGCCCGCTGGTCCGGGCCGGGAAAGCCCCCTCGGCCGGGCCGAGGGGGAAGAAGATCAGACCAATGCGCCGTTGGCGTCAATCCGGGTCTTGCCGCCCAGATAGGGGTGCAGGGCGGCGGGCAGATCGACCGAGCCGTCGGCCTGCTGGCCGTTTTCCAGCACCGCAATCAGGCAGCGCCCCACGGCAAGGCCCGAACCGTTCAGAGTATGCACGAATTCGGGCTTGCCCTCGGCGCGGCGGAAGCGCGCATTCATCCGGCGGGCCTGGAAATCGCCGCAAACCGAGACCGAGCTGATCTCGCGATAGGTGTTCTGCCCCGGCAGCCAGACCTCAAGATCATGGGTCTTGGTCGCGCCAAAGCCCATATCGCCGGTGCAAAGCACCATGGTCCGGTAGGGCAGCTCCAGCTTTTCCAAAACCGCCTCGGCGCAGCGCGTCATGCGCTCATGCTCGGCCAGGCTGTCTTCGGGCCGGGTGATCGACACCATCTCGACCTTTTCGAACTGGTGCTGGCGCAGCATGCCAGTGGTGTCCTTGCCCGCCGAACCCGCCTCGGAGCGGAAGCATTGGGTATGGGCAGTCATGCGAATGGGCAGCGCCGCCTCGTCCAGAATATCGCCCGCGACGGTGTTGGTCAGCGTCACCTCCGAAGTCGGCACCAGCCACCAGCCATTGGTGGTCTGATAGCTGTCTTCTGCGAATTTCGGCAGCTGGTTGGTGCCATACATCGCATCTTCCTTGACCAGAACCGGGGTCCAGGTCTCGGTCAGGCCATGTTCGTTCACATGGGTGTCCAGCATGAGCTGCGCCAGCGCGCGATGCACGCGGATCACCGCGCCGCGCAGCACCACAAAGCGCGAGCCCGACAGTTTGGCGGCGGTGGCAAAATCCATGCCGGGCTTCACGCCCGCAATGTCGAAATGCTCTTTCGGCGCGAAATCGAAGGCGCGCGGCGTGCCCCAGCGACGGATTTCCACATTGCCCGCCTCATCGGCGCCTTCCGGCACCTCCGGCAGCGGGCTGTTGGGGATGCGCATCAGCATGTCGCGCAGCTCGGCATCCTTTTCGCCGGCCTGCGCGGTCATCGCGGCGACCTCGGCCTTCTTCTCGGCCACCAGCGCGCGCAGCCGCTCAAATTCGGCATCATCGCCCCGCGCCTTGGCCGCGCCCACCTCTTTGGAGGCGGCGTTCTGTGCGGCCTGCGCGGTTTCGGCGGCCAGGATCGCGGCGCGGCGCGCCTCATCCAGCGCCAGCACATCCGACGACAGCGGCGACAGGCCCCGGCGTGCCAGAGCGGCATCGAAAGCGGCAGGGTTTTCGCGGATGGCGCGGATATCGTGCATGGTCTCACCTATGGATTGCAGGTGGCTTGCCTTAGCAGGAAAGCAGGGCGGGCGGGAAGGGGGAAGGCGGTGTGCAGCCAATCATCGCCCGGCTCTTGGGTTCGGCCCGCATCACACCTATGTGCAAACGGGCCGCCCCGCTCTGCACCCCGGCCCGGCTTGCCTTGTGGCAGGGGGGCGGATAGGGTGCGCCATCAAATTCAGGGCTGCGGCGGCGCAACCGCAAGCGGCTTGACCACAAGAGAGGACAGACCATGTTCGCAACCCCCGCCTTTGCCCAGGCCGCTGGCGGCGCCGGCGCCGCAGGTGCCTTCGCCCAGTTCGTGCCGCTGATCCTGATTTTCGGGATCATGTATTTCCTGCTCATCCGCCCGCAGCAGAAGAAGATGAAGGAACACCGCGCCATGGTGGACCAACTGCGCCGGGGTGATCAGGTGCTGACCCAGGGCGGCATCATCGGCAAGGTGACCAAGGTGCATGAAGACGGCATCCTGGAAATCGAGATTGCGCAGGGTGTCGTGGTGAAATCGCCGCGCCAGACCATCCAGACCGTGATGAACAAGACCGAACCGGCCGCTGCGTAAGCAGGGCCCGACCTGACCGGACCGTGACATGACCGATACCCCGCTGTGGAAACGCGTGCTGATCTGGGGGCTTGTCGCCCTTGGCATCACCTTCGCCCTGCCGAATGCCTATTACCAAAGGGTGGAGACGCATAATGACGCGGTTGCCGCGATCACCGCGGCGGGGGGCGTGGCCACGCCCGAACAGGCCGCCGACCGTGCGCTCTGGCCCGACTGGATGCCAAGCGCGCTGGTGCCGCTGGGGCTTGATCTGCGGGGCGGGGCGCATCTGCTGGCCGAGGTGAAGGTGGCCGATGTCTATGCCGCCCGCATCGATGCCCTGTGGCCCGATGTGCGCGATGCGCTGCGCGATGTGCGCGATCAGGTCGGCAATGTGCGCAGGCAGCCTTCGGTTGATGGCGTGCTGCGCGTGGCGATCAGCAATCCCGATGGCATGGCGGTCGCGTTGGAAAAGGTGCGTGCGCTGGCCACGCCGGTCGTCAGCCTGACCGGCATGGGCCAGAACGACATCGAGGTCACGGCCGATGGCTCTGACATCGTGGTGCAACTGTCCGAGGCCGAACGCATCGCCACCGATGAACGTACCATCCAGCAAAGCCTTGAAATCATTCGCCGCCGCGTGGATGAGGTCGGCACCCGCGAACCCACGATCCAGCGACAGGGCAGCGACCGCATCCTGATCCAGGTGCCCGGCATCGGATCGGCTGCGGAACTGAAATCGCTGATCGGCACCACGGCAAAGCTGACCTTCCATCCGGTCGTGCGGTCCACGCAGGATGCCGGGGCCGATGCGGGCCCGCGCAATATCCTGCTGCCGTCGATGGATGAAGAAGGGGTCTATTACATTCTGGAACAGACCCCGGTGGTCACGGGCGAAGAGCTGACCAATGCCCAGCCCGCCTTTGATCAGAATGGTCGCCCGGCGGTGGAATTCCAGTTCGATGCCACCGGCGCGCGCCGGTTTGGTGATTACACCGCGAACAATATCGGCAAGCCCTTTGCCATCGTGCTGGACGAAGAGGTGATTTCGGCCCCGGTGATCCAGAGCCATATCCCGGGCGGGCGTGGCATCATCACCGGCCAGTTCAGCGTCGAGGAAAGCACCGAACTGGCCGTTCTGCTGCGCGCCGGTGCGCTGCCTGCCGAGATGACCTTCCTTGAAGAGCGCACGGTCGGGCCGGAACTGGGTGCGGATTCGATCCGCGCGGGCCAGATGGCGGCCATTGTCGCCGGCGTTCTGGTGGCGGTGTATATGGTGGCCTCTTACGGCATTTTCGGCGTGTTCTCGGTGATCGCGCTGTCGATCAACATTGCGCTGATGTTCGCCATCCAGTCGGCCATCGGGGCGACGCTGACGCTGCCGGGCATTGCGGGCATCGTGCTGACCATGGGTATGGCGGTGGATGCCAATGTGCTGATCTATGAACGCATGCGCGAGGAATTGCGGGCAGGCCGGTCACCGCTGGCCGCGATCCATGAAGGCTATGACAAGGCGCTGTCGGCCATCATCGACAGCAACGTGACGGGCATGCTGACCGCACTTATCATGTTCTTCGTGGGCACCGGGCCGGTGCGCGGCTTTGCCGTCACCACCAGCATCGGCATCATCACCTCGATGTTCACGGCGGTCTATGTGTCGCGGGCGATCATCGCCATCTACATGGGCATGGCCAAGCCCAAATCCATCACAGTGTAAGGGGCCGCGATCATGGCATTTCGTCTGAAACTGGTTCCCACCCAAACCAATATCGACTTCTTCAAATGGCAGCGGGTCACCTTCGGGGCTTCGGTTCTGGCGGTGGTTCTGTCGATCCTTGCGGTTGCTGTGCTGGGATTGAACTTCGGGGTGGATTTCAAGGGCGGCACCACGATCCGCACCGAAAGCACCCAGAACCTTGATATTTCGATCTATCGTGGCGCGCTGGAGGAACTGGGTCTGGGCGAAGTCTCGATCACCGAGGTTTTTGATCCGACCTTCCGCGCCGATCAGCATGTCAAGATGCTGCGGGTCGCACCGCAGGAAGGCTATGAGGCGGTGACGCCCGAAGTGATCGCCGAAATCGAGGCGACCATTCTGCAGGTCGATCCGGCTGCCACCTTCCCTTCGGTCGAATCTGTCGGGCCGAAAGTGTCGAACGAACTGATCACCAAGGCCCTGCTGGCGGTGGTCGCGGCATCGGCCGGGATCTGGATTTATGTCTGGCTGCGGTTCGAATGGCAGTTTGCCGTCGGGTTGGTGGCGGCACTGGTGCATGACGTGGTCATTACCGTGGGCCTGTTTGCGGTTTTCCAGTGGAAGTTCGATCTGACCATCGTGGCCGCGCTGCTGACCATTCTGGGCTATTCGGTGAACGACACCGTGGTGATCTTTGACCGGCTGCGCGAAAACCTGCAGAAATTCAAGCAGATGCCGTTGCGCGATCTGATGAACCTGACCACCAACGAAACGCTGAGCCGGACAGTGATGACCATGACCACCACGGCACTTGCGCTGCTGGCGCTGGTGATCTTTGGCGGCGATGTGATCCGCGGCTTTGTGGGCGCCATGCTGTTCGGGGTGTTCATCGGGGCCTATTCGACGCTTTATGTCGCCAAGAACATCGTGCTGATGCTGGGGCTGGACCGGACAGAAAAGACCAAGAAGGAACGCAAACCCGGCGACCACGAATTCGCCAATATCGACGCCTGATCGCCATGCGCCTGACCGAGATCACCTATGACAGTGCCCAGCCCGTGGAAAGCTATGGGCCGGGCTATTTCCGCATAGGTGGTCAGGTGCTGCATGGACCGACGATCATCACGCCCTGGGATGCCGGCCCCTGGGGCGGGTTGGAGGATCACGCGGCGCTGCTCGCGCTGGCCGACCGGATTGATGTGATCTTTCTGGGCATGGGGGCCGAGATTGCCCATCCGCCCCGCGCGTTGCGCGAGGCGCTGGAACAGGCGGGCATGGGGGTCGAAGTCTGCGCTTCGCCCGCCGCCTGCCGGACTTATAACGTGCTGCTCAGCGAAGGGCGGCGCGTGGCGCTGGCGCTGCTGCCGGTCTGATGCGCGGGCCACGCCATCTTGCCGCAGCCGCCTGCTTTGGCTTTGCGCGGGGCAGGCGGATCGGCTAGTCAGGGCGCAGGGAGCAGGGCGCATGGAATTTCAGGTAACCGATCTGGCCGTGGCGCGCGGTGGGCTGACCGTGCTGCAGGGTCTGACCTTTGCGCTTGCCCCAGGGCAGGCCCTGATCCTGCGCGGGCCCAACGGCATCGGCAAGACCACCTTGCTGCGCAGTCTGGCAGGCTTGCAACCCGCCGTGGCCGGTGTGATTTCGCTGTCCCCCGACGCCATCGCCTATGCCGCCCATGCCGACGGGTTGAAGGCCACGCTGAGCGTGACCGAAAATCTGGCGTTCTGGGCGGCGGTCTTTGGCACCGATCGCGTGGATCAGGCGCTGGATGCGATGAACCTGCGCGCCTTGGCCGACCGGCCTGCGGCCAATCTGTCTGCCGGGCAGAAGCGGCGGTTGGGGCTGGCGCGGCTGATCGTGTCGGGCCGCCCGCTGTGGATGCTGGATGAACCCACGGTCAGCCTGGATGCCGCCTCGGTTTCCCTGTTCGCCGCCGTGGTGCGCACCCATCTGGCGGCAGGCGGCATGGCGCTGATCGCCACCCATATCGACCTTGGCCTGCCCGAGGCGCGGGTGCTGGAGCTTGGCCCCTTCAAGGCCGAAGGCCAGTTGTCGGGCACTGCAGCGGGCTTTGACGAGGCCTTTGCATGATTGCGCTCTTGCTCCGTGACCTCCGGCTGTCGGTGCGGTCTGGCGGGGGCTTTGGGCTGGGGCTGGCCTTTTTTCTGCTGGTAGCGGTGCTGGTGCCGCTGGGCGTCGGGCCGCAAAGCGCCACGCTGGCGGTGATTGCGCCGGGCATCCTATGGGTGGGGGCGCTGCTGGCCTGTCTGCTAAGCTTGGACCGCATTTTCGCGCTGGATTTCGAAGATGGCTCGCTCGATCTGCTGGCCACGGCCCCCATTCCGCTGGAAGGCGTGGTGGCGGTGAAATCGCTGGCGCATTGGCTGGTGACCGGCCTGCCGTTGACGCTGGCCGCCCCGGTGCTGGCGGTGCTGCTCAATCTGCCTGCTGCGGGCTATGGCTGGCTGGTACTGTCGCTGCTGCTGGGCACGCCTGCGCTCTCGGTCATCGGCACCTTTGGCGCGGCGCTGGTGGTGGGGATCAAGCGCGGCGGCCTGTTGCTCAGCCTGCTGGTTCTGCCACTGTATGTGCCGACCCTGATCTTCGGGGCCGAAGTGGTCAAGCGCGGCGCGATCGGTATGGCGGTCGAAGTGCCGCTGCTGTTGCTGGCCGGGATCACTCTGGGGGCGGCGGCGCTTTTGCCCTTTGCCTCGGCGCTGGTTCTGCGCATCAATCTGCGGTGATCCGATCTTGGTCGGGCTTGCCGGAAACCGTAACGGGATATAGCGAGGACCCATGTCGATCTGGGAATATGCCAACCCCAAGAAATTCGCCGAAACCGCCGCGAAGGTGCAACCCTTTGCCTGGGCGCTGGCAGGGCTGACCCTTGGGGTAGGGCTGGTCTGGGGTTTCTTCTTCACGCCGGATGATTACAAGCAGGGCTCGACCGTGAAGATCATCTTCATCCATGTGCCTGCGGCCATGATGGCGGTCAATGTCTGGGGCATGATGCTGGTCACCAGTCTGGTCTGGCTGATCCGCCGCCACCATGTCAGCGCTTTGGCCGCGCGGGCGGCAGCGCCGGTGGGCATGGTCTTCACCCTGATTGCGCTCGCGACCGGGGCGCTGTGGGGCCAGCCGATGTGGGGCACCTGGTGGGAATGGGATCCGCGGCTGACGTCGTTCCTGATCCTGTTTCTGTTCTATCTGGGCTATATCGCCCTTTGGGCGGCGGTCGAAGACCCGGATACAGCGGCCGATCTGACATCGGTGCTGTGCATGGTCGGATCGGTATTCGCGGCTCTTAGCCGCTATGCGGTGAAGTTCTGGAACCAGGGCCTGCATCAGGACAGCACGATCCTGAAGGTGGGCGAGAAAGACCCGTTGGACCCGGCCTATTATCAGCCGCTGGTGTTGTGTCTGATCGGCTTTGTCGCGCTGTTCGTGGCGCTGGTGCTGCTGCGCACCGTGACCGAAATCCGCCTGCGCCGTCTTGCGGTTCTGGCTGCAAGGGAGCGTCTGGCATGATGCCTGAACTTGGCAAATATGCGGGGGCGGTTCTGTCCTCTTACGCGGTGGCCCTTGGCCTCTTGGCGGTGATCGTGGGGCTGTCGCTATGGCGGGCAGCCCGGGTGAAGCGGGCGCTGGATGCGGTCGAAGCCCGTCAGGAAGGAAAACGCTGATGCGCTGGATCGTTGCTGTGCCGCCTTTGGCCTTTGCGGGCCTTGCGCTGTTGTTCTGGACCGGGATGCAGCGGGAAAACCCCGATGCGCTGCCTTCGGCACTGGTGAACAAGGCGGCTCCTCAGGTGCAAGTCACGCCCTTGGGGGATCTGCCGCTGCTGACCCCGGACGCGCTGACAGCGCCGGGGGTGAAGTTGGTGAACTTCTGGGCCAGCTGGTGCGGCCCCTGTCGCGCCGAACATCCGATGCTGGAACAGTTGCGCGCCGAAGGCGTGGTGATCCATGGCGTGAACTACAAGGACAAGCCCGATCAGGCGCTTGGCTTTCTGGCAGAACTGGGCAATCCCTATGCCAGTATCGGGGCCGATGCGGGCCGCATGGCGCTGGACTGGGGCGTGTATGGCGTGCCCGAAACCTATGTGATCAATGGCAAGGGGGACGTGGTGTTGCGCCATGCCGGGCCGATCACCGCGCAGGAACTGGATCGTGTGATCCGCCCGGCCCTCGCCAAGGCGGCGGAATAGAGCCGGACCCTTTCAGCCGATCAGCATCAGGCCCAAGAGCAGCAGCAGTCCACCTTCCAGCCAGAACAGGCCCGGCAGGGTCAGACGCGGCGCTGCCGAACGGGGCAGGCGGTCGATCTCTTTCTGGTTCAGAAGCGGGGGGAAGGGCATTCGTCATCTCCATGGCAGCGCCCCAAGGTTACTGCCGCAAGGGTTGATGAACTGTCGCCCCGCTGACATATCGCAGGCAACAGATTGTTTCCTGCTGCGGGGTGCGACCATGCAAAAGGCCCCGGCATTGCCGGGGCCTTTGCGTTTGTATCGGGGCGCTATCAGGCCTGCGCCAGATCGCGCAGCACATAATGCAGCACGCCGCCATTTTCGACATATTCGATCTCGATCGCGGTATCGATGCGGCACTTGATCTGGATCGTCTTTTCGCTGCCATCCGCATAGCGGATGGTGCAGGGTACGTTCGACAGCGGCTTCAGATCGCCTTCGAGGCCATGGATCGACACCACTTCATCGCCAGTCAGACCGAGCGTCTTGCGGGTATCGCCATTGGTGAACTCGAACGGGATGACGCCCATGCCCACGAGGTTGGAGCGGTGGATACGCTCAAACGATTCCGCGATCACGGCCTTCACGCCCAGAAGTGCTGTGCCCTTGGCCGCCCAGTCACGCGAGGAGCCTGCGCCATATTCGATACCGCCAAAGATCACCAGCGGGGTGCCCTCGGCCTGATAGGCCATCGAAGCGTCATAGATCGAGGTCTGCACCCCATCCGGCCCTTTGGTGTAACCGCCTTCCACGCCATCCAGCATCTCGTTCTTGATGCGGATATTCGCGAAAGTGCCGCGCATCATCACCTCATGGTTGCCACGACGGGCGCCATAGGAGTTGAACTCGCTCACCGGCACCTGACGTTCCGTCAGGTATTTGCCGGCGGGCGTGCCCGCCTTGAACGAACCGGCCGGGCTGATGTGGTCGGTGGTGATCATGTCGCCCAGCAGGGCCAGAACACGGGCACCGTCGATATTCTTGATCGCGCCCTTGGTCTTGGCCATGCCCTGGAAATAGGGCGGGTTCTGGATATAGGTCGAGGTCGCGGGCCAGTCATAGGTCTCGCTCTCGGTGACCTTCACCGCCTGCCACTTCTCATCGCCCTTGAACACATCGGCGTATTTCTTCTGGAAAGCCTCGCGCGTCACAACCTGATGCACGATATCGGCGATTTCCTGATTGGTCGGCCAGATGTCCTTCAGGTAAACCGGCTGGCCGTCTTTCGACACGCCGATGGCTTCCTTGGTGATGTCGATGTTCATGTCGCCCGCGATGGCATAGGCCACGCAGAGCGGCGGCGAGGCGAGGTAGTTCGCGCGCACATCCGGCGAGATCCGGCCTTCGAAGTTGCGGTTGCCCGACAGCACGGCGGTGGCGACCAGATCGCCCTCGTTGATGGCCTTGGAGATTTCCGGTTGCAGCGGCCCCGAGTTGCCGATGCAGGTGGTGCAGCCATAGCCAGCCAGGTTGAAGCCGACATAATCGAGGTCTTCCTGCAGGCCCGCGGCCTCCAGATATTCGCTCACGACCTGAGACCCGGGGGCGAGCGAGGTCTTCACCCACGGCTTGCGGGTCAGGCCAAGCGCGCGCGCCTTGCGCGCCACCAGACCGGCGCCGATCAGCACATAGGGGTTCGAGGTGTTGGTGCAGGAGGTGATGGCAGCGATCACAACCTTGCCCGAGGACAGTTTGTAATCCTGCCCTTCAACCGCCACTTCCACGCCCATCGGACGCTTGAAGCTGGCTTCCATCTCCTTGGCAAAGCCTGCCTTTGCTTCGGTCAGCGGCAGGTAATCCTGCGGGCGCTTGGGGCCAGAAATCGCCGGAACGATGGTCCCCATGTCGAGTTCCAGCGTCGAGGTATAGACCGGGCTGTAATCGGCATCGCGCCACATGCCATTGGCCTTGGCATAGGCCTCGACCAGCGCGATACGGGCCTCTTCGCGGCCGGTGTTGCGCAGGTAGCGCAGGGTTTCGTTGTCGATCGGGAAGAAACCGCAGGTGGCGCCGTATTCCGGGGCCATGTTGGCAATCGTCGCCCGGTCGGCCAGCGGCAGGTGATCCAGACCTTCGCCGTAGAATTCGACGAACTTGTTCACCACGCCATGTTTGCGCAGCATTTGAACCACTTTCAGCACGAGGTCGGTGGCGGTGGTGCCCTCAACCATCTTGCCGGTCAGCTTGAAGCCGACAACTTCCGGGATCAGCATCGAGACCGGCTGGCCCAGCATCGCGGCCTCGGCCTCGATCCCGCCCACGCCCCAGCCCAGAACGGCCATGCCGTTGACCATGGTAGTGTGGCTGTCGGTGCCCACCAGCGTGTCCGGGTAAGCCACTTCCTCGCCATTCTGGTCCTTGTCGGTCCAGACGGTCTGCGCCAGATATTCCAGGTTCACCTGGTGGCAGATGCCGGTGCCGGGCGGCACCACACGGAAGTTGTTGAAGGCGTTCTGACCCCATTTCAGGAAGACATAGCGCTCCATGTTCCGCTCATATTCGCGGTCCACGTTCATCTGGAAGGCGCGGGGATGGCCGAATTCGTCGATCATCACCGAGTGGTCGATCACCAGATCAACCGGGTTCAGCGGGTTGATCTTCTGCGCGTCGCCGCCCAGACCCTTGATGCCATCGCGCATCGCGGCGAGGTCCACAACAGCCGGAACGCCGGTGAAATCCTGCATCAGCACGCGGGCCGGGCGATAGGCGATCTCGATCGGGTTCTTGCCGCCCAGCTTGCCCCAGTCGGAAAACGCCTTGATGTCTTCGACGGTGACGGTCTTGCCATCCTCGAAGCGCAGCATGTTTTCCAGCACCACCTTCAGCGCGGCGGGAAGCTTGGAGAACTCGCCCAGACCGGCGGCCTCGGCGGCGGGGATCGAGTAATAGGCGACGGTCTGGCCGCCTGCGGTCAGGGTCTTGCGCGTCTTGGCTGTGTCGTGTCCGACGGTGACGGTCATGTCTCGCCTCCTGGCTGTGGCTCGGATTTGCAGGGCGCTTGGGGCGCACCCCGACGGGGTCGGTTCCCCATGGTTCATGCCGCATTGCGGCGCGTCACGCAAGGGAATCTGCGATCCTTGTATGCAATTGTATGCAGAAAATCCAGCCCTCATTTCGGGCTTGCGCGCCCGGTTTTGCCTGTGTTGCGCTGTCTCGCAATTCCTTGATTGGCACGTCATCGCGCAATTGGCTAGAAGCAGTTCATGCAAAGGGGAATGACCGCGATGAAGATGATGGCAATCGGCACCGCCTGCGGCCTGTTCGCAGCCTTGGCACAGGCCGCTGCGGCGCAGGATCGCCCGGTTGTGGTAGAGCTCTACACCTCGCAGGGATGTTCGTCCTGCCCGCCGGCGGATGACTTCTTTGCCACGCTGGCCGCTGATCCGGGGGTCATTCCGCTGGCTCTGCATGTGGATTACTGGGATTACATCGGCTGGGCCGACGCCTTTGCCAGCCCGCATTTCACGGCACGCCAGAAGGCCTATGCCCGCGCATCGGGAAGCCGCACGATCTATACGCCGCAGCTGATCATCGATGGCGGCACCCGGATCGAAGGCAACGAACCTGAAAGGGTTCTTGAGGCCATTGCCAATGCCCGTGCCGTGCCGCCCGCATTTGATCTGACATTGACGCGCGAAGGCGGCAGTCTTCGCATCCGCGCCAGCGCAAGGCCGGGGGCGGTTCAGCCGGTGAAGGTGCAGCTTGTGCGCTATCACGATGAGGAAACCGTCAGCATCGACCGGGGCGAAAATGCCGGTCGCACGGTCACCTATCGCAATATCGTCACCGATTGGCAGCCGGTGGCCGATTGGGCCGGCGAGCCGCCGCTTGACCTGGCTGTAAAGCTTGAGGGCGAGGGGCCGGCTGTGGTGATCCTGCAATCCGCTGGCCCGGCGGACATCGTCGCGGCAGCCCGGATCGACTGATCAGGCCTTCCAGCGCCGGTGAATCCAGAACCACTGATCCAGATGCTGGCGGACATGCGTCTCCAGATGATCGTTCAGCGCCTGGGTCATCGCTTCGGGTGTGCCATGCGGGATCGGAGCATCGACCAGAATGTCGAAATCCAGCCCGTTGGTCATCCGCGTCGCATAGGTGGGCACGATCAGGGCATCATATTTCAGCGCGAGTTCCGCCGCTGACAAGGCGGTCAGCGCCGGTTGGCCGAAAAAGCTCAGCCGGACGCCGCGGTTCATGTGCTGGTCCTGCACGATCCCCAGAAAACCGCCGGATCGCAGGAAGCGGATCATCTCGGCCATGCCGGACCGCCCGCGCGCAAACAGCGGGGTGCCGATGGCCGAAATGGCCGCCACATAATGGGCGTTGAAAAATCTGTTGGTCATCGGGCGATAGAGCCCACCCACTGGAAAGCCCCGACCGATCAGCGCTGCCCGGCTGGCGTCGTAATTGCCGAAATGCCCGGTCACCAGCACGACGGGGCGGCCTGTGGCGCGGGCTTCCTCCAGCGCGGCAAGCCCGGGGCCATGCAGGGGGGCGGCCTTTGCGCGGGCGACAAAGGCCGCGCCGGAATAGAGTTCGATCACAGTGCGGCCGACATTGTCGGGCACTGCCCGCAGCATCCGCTGGATTTCGGGTTCGGGCATGTCGGGGAAGATCAGCTTCAGGTTTTCACGCACGCGGCGGTCATACCCGGCCAATGGCGCGATGACGCGCGCAAAGACCCATCCGCAAAGGGGCACCCGCCAGCGATAGGGCAGCAGCAGCAAGAAGCCGATCAGGCCGCGCAGAAGCAGATTCTGCAGCCAGTGATCTATGCGGAACCGGGCGGCGGCGGCCAAATCTTATCCCTGACGTTGCAACTGTCTTTCGCGGTGCCAGACATAGAGCCCGGCCCCGATGATCACAAGGGCACCAAGGATGGTCGGCCCGTCGGGCCATTCGTCGAACAGGACAATTCCCCAACCGGTGGCAAAGACGATGCCAAGATAGCCGAAGGGCGCGATGGCCGAGGCTTCGGCCATGGTAAAGGCCCGGATCAGGCAGAATTGCGCAAAAGACCCCAGCCCACCCACCAGCGCAAATTTCCACAGGTCTGCCGGGGCGATAGGCTGCCAGATGCCGGGCATCATCAGGCTGGTGACCAGCGTGCCGAACAGCGCGGAATAGAGCAGTGAGGTGCGCAGGTCTTCATCCCCGCCTACCTTGCGGGTTGCAATCGCGAAGCCCGCAAAGCAGATGGCACAGGCCAGCGGCAGCAGGGCTGCGGGCTGGAACACCCCAAGCCCGGGCCGGATGATGATCAGGGCGCCAATCAGGGCCACAACGATACCGGCGATGCGGCGCGGCCCCAGCTTTTCGCCCAGAAACAGGGCAGCACCAAGGGTGATGAGCACCGGGTTCACATCGGTGATGGCGGTCGCCTCGGCCAGACCGATATGCCCGAGGCTGAGGAAGAAGAAGGCCGTCGCCCCGAACTGGAACACCGAACGCAGTGCCTGCAGCCCGGGATGGCGGCTGCGCAGCAGCGGCAACAGACGTGGCAGGAAAATTACGGCCAGAATGACGGTCTGTCCGGTATAGCGCGCCCAGACCACCTGCAATGCCGGGTAATCGGCGATCATCGTCTTGGCCAGCGCATCCATGCCAGTGAATGTGACAAGGGCGGCCAGCATCCACAGGATGCCTCGGCTGTTCTGGATCTGGGTCATCGGGCCTGCCTTTCGCGGGCGACCCTAGGGGTGCAGGCCAGAAAGGGCAAGGCGGCGTGGCTTTGGCCACGATGCCCTTTGCCTGCGGGCGATCAGTCTTCCTCCTCGTCCTGGATCAGCGACAATTCGCCCTCGCGTTCCAGCGCGCGGATGGCATCGACGATGGAGTTCATCGCAGCTTCGGCCTCTTTCTCCTTCACCTTGCCGCGTTCGGCCATTTCTTCGCGCAGGCCCTGCGCCATGCGTTGCGAGAGATTGGCCAGAATGAATTCGGCCGCCGCTTCACGTTCCGGCTGGCCTTGTGATCCGGCCAGCGCGGTGACCAGTGTGGCCTGATCGACGGCGCGGGTCAGCTTGGGGATATCGCGTGGGCCCACCCGGGCAGGAATATGCACAAAGGTGAAGATCGCCTTGCGCACCTGCTCGGCGAAGCCCTGATCGGCCTCGTCCAGCCCGCGCAGCACATCTTCCCGCGTGACTTCGGGCGAGACGTTGAGGATAGCCCCAACCCGCTCCACCGGGCCGGCCTCAAATGCCTTGGGCGGTGCGCTGTCCAGTTGCATCAACAGCGAAATTCCGATGCGCCGCACCGTGCCCGGATCGACATTGGCCGTCTGTGACATGGCAAAGGCCACACGGCGGGCCTTTTCGCCCGGCAACTTGCCCAGCAGCGTCGCCGCCTTGGCAACCGGCAGCTTCGACAGCATGACAGCCGCCACTTCGGTGCTTTCCTCGTCCAGCACCGGTTTCAGCGTTTCGATGGGCATGGCGGTGATGCGATCCCATGGATCGGTATCGGCGCGCACACCGACCATCCGCCGCAGCCGTGTGGCCGTCGATGCGGAAATATGCCCATCCATCAACGACAAGGCACCTTCCAGACCGCCGGGGAAGGACAGGCCGACCTGTTCCAATTCGCCCAGAAATTCGGCCACAACAGCCTGAAGCGTATCGCGATCCACCAGCCGCATCTGCCCAATCTGCTGGGCCAGATCAGCCTGCATCCCTTCGGGCAATGAGGAAACCGGCAATGGTGATCCTTCGGCCAGCATCAGACGCACGATGATGGCCGCCTTCTGTTTGCGCGTAAGAGATACTGGTGACCCGATGCCCGAAGCGGCGATCTGGTTGGGGTATACACGAGCGAGTGCCTGAGACATGCTGCCTCCTGATTCCTGCAGTATCCGCAGTCTTTCAGGCGGCGGTTAACAGGCACTTAGCTTGAGACGGCCTGACAGCTGCGGGTTTCGGAATTCCACTGCGTGCCCTCGGCGCAACTGATCTGCGCCTGTTCGGCCCGGTCGTGGCAGCCCTTTGCCAAAGCTGGCCCTGTAAGAGCCAGCGCGACAAGCAAGGAAAGGCGGAGCGTCTTCATCGGCATCTCCTTCATGAACAGGGCAGACATGCGCAGCCGCCCCTCTGCGATCGGTATCAATAATCGGCGGTGAGGCCGGTTTCGATGGCGCGGGCCAGGGATTGATGGGCCCAGCTGTTCGTGGCCCCCGCCGCCGCGATTTCGGCAAGCTGCGTACGGGCCATGTCATATTCGCCCTGATCCACCAAAGCCTGACCGTAATAGCTGCGCGCCAGCACATTGCGCGGATTGGCGACCAGAGCCGCCTCATAGACCTTCAGGCCTTCCTCGATCCGGCCGGTCTTGCGCAGGGTGAAGGCGTCATAGGTCATCACCCGGTCGGTGCGGCCTTCGGTCATTGCTGCCAGCACCCGGCGCGCATCCTCGGGGCGCCCGGCCCAAGCGAGTTCGCGCACCGCGCCAAAGCGGGTGTCATCATCCAGCCGTGCATCTTCGGGGTTTACGCAGGCGGCGGTCTTTTCATCCCAGACCTGACCCTTCTTGCAATCCTTGCTGGTTTGCGTGGGCTTTGGCGGGGCGGTGTCGTCCGATCCGGCGGCAAGGGCGGCGCAGGGCAGGGCGGCAATCAGGATGGCGGCGATCAGGCGCATGGATATCTCCTTGGGTCTTGGGAAAAGCTAGCACGGTTTGGTGCGTTTCAACGGACAAACCGCCGTGATCGGACCTTGGTCCGAGGCAAGGAAAGCCAGTCGATCAACGAAGTGCAGGCGGCGATATGGGCGAACATGGCGATGGCTCCAGATGACAAAGGGGGCAGGCCCATTCGGCCTGCCCCCCTGAAATGCCATGTCGGTCGTGGTGGCGCTGTTACGCGCGGAACACCCGGGCAAAGATCGTATCGACATGTTTGGTGTGATAGCCGAGATCGAATTTCTCTTCGATCTCGGCGGGGGACAGGGCCGCGGTGACCTCCGGGTCGGCCAGCAGTTCGGTCTTGAAATCGGCGCCCTGCTCCCAGACCTTCATGGCGTTGCGCTGCACGAGGCGATAGCTGTCTTCACGGCTGACCCCGGCCTGGGTGAGCGCCAAGAGCACGCGCTGCGACATGACCAGACCTTTGAACTTGTTCATGTTGCGCAGCATGTTTTCCGGATAGATCACCAGCTTTTCCACCACGCCCGCCAGACGGTGCAGCGCGAAATCCAGCGTGACCGTTGTATCGGGGCCGATGGCACGCTCCACGCTTGAATGGCTGATGTCACGCTCATGCCAAAGCGCCACGTTTTCCAGCGCCGGGATGACGGACATGCGGACAAGCCGGGCCAGGCCCGTGAGGTTTTCGGTCAGCACCGGGTTGCGCTTGTGCGGCATGGCGCTGCTGCCCTTTTGGCCGGGCGAGAAGAACTCTTCGGCCTCCAGCACCTCGGTGCGCTGCATGTGGCGGATCTCGATGGCGATGTTTTCGATGCTGGAGGCGATAACGCCCAGCGTGGCGAAGAACATGGCGTGACGGTCGCGCGGGATGACCTGGGTGGAGACGGGCTCGGGCATCAGGCCCAGTTTTTCGCAGACATATTCTTCGACAAAGGGGTCGATATTGGCGAAGGTGCCGACCGCGCCCGAAATGGCGCCGGTGCGGATATCCTCGCGTGCGGCGACAAGGCGGCGGCGGTTGCGGTCCATTTCGGCGTAGAAGCGGGCGAAGGTGAGGCCCATGGTGGTCGGCTCGGCATGGATGCCATGGCTGCGGCCGATGCGGACGGTGTCCTTGTGTTCAAAGGCCCGTGCCTTCAGGGCGGCCAGCACGCGGTCCAGCCCCACCAGCAGCAGATCGGCGGCGCGGACCAGCTGGATGTTCAGCGTGGTGTCGAGCACATCCGACGAGGTCATGCCCTGATGGACAAAGCGCGCATCTTCCGAACCGATATGTTCGGCCAGATGGGTGAGGAAGGCGATGACGTCATGTTTGGTGACGGCCTCGATCTCATCGATGCGGGCGACATCAAAGGTCACATCCCTGGCCTTCCAGACGGCCTCGGCATTGGCCTTCGGGATCACCCCGAGGATGGCTTGCGCGTCGCAGGCATGGGCCTCGATCTCGTACCAGATGCGGAAACGGGTCTGCGGTTCCCAGATGGCAACCATTTCGGGGCGGGAATAGCGCGGGATCATCACGGACCTCTGACTGGCTTTGGGGGGCGAGGCCCCCTTAGACCGCGCGGGCCCGAGGTGCAAGGCCGCAACATGGCGGCCCGACGTTGCAGCGATCAGTGGCCATGCAGGACCAAGGGCCGCGCGCCTGCCATTGCACAGCGGATGTTGACACACCTATGAGTTGCAAAAATCTGCAAAAAATCGTCCTAGGCGTGCGTCGTGGCGGCGGAACTGGCTTGATCCGGCGAACCCTTGGGATGACATTCCGCCCGACGCAAACACGCCAGGTTGCGTCGAGTGATTCTGTTTCAATCAGTAAAGGAATGATGTGATGGCCAACGTCTCAGTCACTGCCCGTACCGGATCGGGCTTCAGCACGACAGTTACGAAGGATCATTTTGGTTCGGGGTTCGAAAACCGTGGGCAAAGCACCGGCGAGGGCCCGCTGCGCGAGGTGATCGAAAAAACGGATCTGCCATTGGTGCGCTATCCCGGGGGCAGCCAGACAGAACGGTTTTTTGATCCGGCAAAACCTGATAATCCCTTGCCACGTGATGTTATCGATAATGACAACGAGACCGCTGATTTCGAGCCGATGACGACATTCCTGACCAATGCCAAACGCTTGTATCCAGTGTCATCATGGTGATTCCGACATGGCGGTATTTCGATACAAAAACCCGCAGTTTGAAGTCAGATGCGAGAAATGAAATCACCAGCTTTGTTAAGAAGGTGCTGGAAAGTGGCGCCGATATTCGTGCCTTTGAAATCGGGAACGCATGGCATCAGTTTGTGAAACTAGGTGACGCCTTTAAACATGCGTCTACTGCCACGAAGTTAAGTGGATGGACGGCAAAAGAGTTCGGAGAGCTGCAATCTCTGATCGCGCTGGCCGTTCATCGGGCGATTGAAGATTACAAAACCAAGAACACGCTGAACTCTGAGGCGGATATCTGGGTGCAATCCGGTCAAAAAGGCGAAGGCGATTTTGATTGGAGCGGAACGAACGACAATCTGGAAATCTTCGGTGAATTCGGGGTTTTGGAATGGGCATCAGTTGATGGAATTGTCGATCGCTTTTATCAGAACACGGGCGACCCCAATCTTGGCCTAGAAAATGGCAATGATCCACTGGATCCTTACTATTTTAACCGCAGCAAGTGGCCGGTACTCAGCCGCCCTGACAGGATCTGGGATGCGTTAGACAAACTGAACCTTGCGTATGGCAATCTTGATCTTGTGGCCACCGAGTGGAACCTGCGGGCCGATCGTATAGAAAACGAAGAAGGCGAAGAACTATCCGGCGACGATGCCAATATCACCGGGCTTGAACGCCTGCCCCTGTTTCTGCATCTCTTCGCACGGATGATCGAGGCGGGGGTCGATGCAGGCAGTCTCTTTTCGATAAAGGCCCTTGGCGACAGCAATGGCGGGCTGAGCCGGCAAATGGACCTCGACGGTGATCTGACGCCGACCGGGCTCTTGTTCCGGATGATGCGCGACAGTCTGCCCGGCACCAAGCTCGTCAACCCCGGTGGCGACGAATTGACGGACGCCGACATCGTATTCAAGGATGCCAATGGCCAGAACGCGGGACTGACTTTCACATATACCGGAAACGACCAGACGGTGATCTGGTTTGCCAATGGGCGCGGAGAACGGCTTGACCTGACGGCGAATATTGCGGCCTATACCTCGGGCAGCAATGTGCATGTCCATGCGACCAAGCTGATTTTCGACCCCGACGCGGCCGGGGCAACAACGCCCGTATCGGCAGTTGCCGATGCCAGAACCGTCGGCTTTTCCCTGGACAAGATCGATGGGGCGACACAGGGTGATGGTCGAGTTGCCTTCCATCTTGACGATTTCGAGGTCATGCAGATCGTCATCACCAAGGGGCGCGGTGTCACGCTCAAGGGCGATGATCAGACCAAAGGCAACGATTTCCTGACCGGTTCGGCCTATAATGACAATCTGATGGGCTATGATGGCAATGACCTTCTGACCGGCGGTGGCGGCGATGACAGGCTGAGCGGTGGCGCAGGTACGGACAGGCTGGTCGGGGGTGTTGGCACCGACAGATTTGTGTTCGACACCGCATTGGGCGCCAGCAATGTCGATACCATCGAATTCTTCCGCCCGGATGTTGATCAAATCCGGTTGGAGAACGACATCTTCAAGGGCCTTACTGCGGGGCGCGCGCTGGCCGATGATCGCTTTGCCGCCAACACCACCGGCAATGCAACCGACGCCAGTGACCGGATCATCTATGAGACCGACACTGGCAAGGTATTCTACGATGCCGATGGTTCGGGATCGGGGGCGAAGGTTTTGTTTGCCATTCTCGAGAACAAACCCGTTCTGGACAGCGGTGACTTCATCGTGATCTGATCGGGTTTCCCGGGGATTGTCCTTGATCCGGCAGCCGGCCATGGCCATCAAAAGCCATGGCCGTTCTGTTTATGGGGGGGGACGATGCGCCGAAGCGGGGTTCTGGTGCTGGCGCTGTTGCCCGGCATTGCCATGGCAGGGGACTGGGAGCCGCTGGAGGGCGATGCACTGCGTGCGGCCCTGACCGCGCGCACGCTGGCCTATCAGGGCGGCGCTATGCAGGGGTTCTTTGCCGATGGGCGCACGCTCTATGAAACGCCCGAGCCAAGCTGGGGGCGTTGGCGGGTGGAAGGCGGCCAGTATTGCAGCCAATGGCCGCCGTCCGATCTTTGGGCCTGCTATGGGGTGGAACGCAACGGGATCGACCTGCGCTTCATCGCGGGCGACGGATCGGTGACGCAAGGGCGCTACATCGATCTGAACTGACCGCAGGGCAGGGCGGTTCAGCCAAAGGCTGCGCGCCATTCGGCTGGAACGGCATAGGGATGGATCAGCCCTGCCATCATCAGAACAAGCCCCAACCCGAATGTCAGACCGACCAGTGCGATCGTGATGATCGGGGCCTGCTGTCCCCTGCGCCGCAAGACCGCCAGCCCGGCATGGGTGACCAGTGCGGTCACAGCCACCGTGTAATAGGGGGCGAAGAACAGCGCCCAGAACCCGGATTGCAGGCCTGCCGCCGCGAAATGGAGGTTGGTATCGGTCCCCGTCGCGCGGGCGGCCAGAACGGCACTGACATGGATCATCAGAAACCCCGCGAGGGCCGCGCCCGAGATAGCCTGCCACCGCCGGAGCCCACGCCAGCGCCACGCTCGTCCGCGCCACAGCAGGCGCATCCCGCTGCCGGTCTGCCCCACCAGCGCGGCAAGCAGCAGCACCTCGATCAGCGGCTGGCGCCAGATCGCGCGAAAGGGCGCTGACAGCGCGAGATGGGCTTCGGGCCCGGCGATCAGCCCGATCAGGTGATGGGCCATGTGGCTGACCAGAAAGGCGGCAAGCAACAGGGCTGTCAGACGGTGCAGACGGATCAGGGTCATGTGGCAGGCCTTTGGCTGGGGTTAGCGGGGCGGCAGATGCAGGCCTGCGCCGATCAGAGCAGACAGCAGGGCGAACAAGGTCCATTGCGGCAGTGCCCAAGGGCAGCCGAAACGGCGCAGACTTTCGGTCAGGAACCGCGCCGTGAAAGACAGTGCCACGCCCAAGGGCAGAAAGGCCAGTTCCGCCCGCCCGCGTGCTGCGGCCCAAAGGCTGGCGGTCATCAGCCCAAGCAGGGCACTGGTCAGGTGCCAGAGTACAGACCAGACGGCCTTGTCCGGTTCGGGGATCGGTGAGGCCTGCATCGGGCGGTGATGATCCCGCCCGCCCTGCACAACATGGATCAGCAGGATCGCGGCCGCGCCCAGGGCGGCGGCATCCAGCCAGAGGTTCGGGGGCAGGGGCATCGGGCGATTCCAGTTCCATACGCACCCGTATGGTTGCATCAGTGACGTGGCTTGCGCAAGACCATACGCATGCGTATGTTTGCCGCATGATCGACCCTGCCCCGCAAGATGCCCGATCCGATCGCGTGTCCCCGCTGCGCCGCCAGCGGCTGTCAGCGCAGGACTGGCTGGCTGCAGCCATGCGGGCACTTGTTGCAGGCGGGCCGGGAGCCTTGAAGGTGGAACCTCTCGCCCGCAGTCTGGGCACGACAAAGGGATCGTTCTATTGGCATTTCGCCGATCCGCAGGCCCTGCGCGATGCGCTGATCGCGCTGTGGTTCCGGTTGGGCGAGGCGGAAATCACCGCCTCGGTCATGGCACGGGGCGCGCGCGGGATCGCTGCGCTGGAAGCCTTGCTGGACCGTATCGCCCAGCCCCCGCATGACACATGGGGCGGGCCGGGGGCCGAGGCCGCGATCCGGGCCTGGGCTTTTGCCGATCCGGTGGTGGCGGCGGCTGTCACGGAAATGGATGGGCGGCGGCTGGCGGTGCTGCGCCAGTTCTTCGCCGAGGCGGGGCAGGGGGATGAACAGGCCGCAGCCAGCGCACGGCTGTTCTATGCCGCCGTGATTGGGCAAGAGGCGCTGGCCCTGACCTGCCCCGGAGATCTGCGCGCCGTCTTGCAGGCCCAGCTGCAAATGCTGTTGCGCGCCTGACCTTTACAACGCGTTCTTGCCGCGGTGCAGCTCCCATTCCTCGACCACCGTTCCGTCGGGCAGGTGGCAATAGCCGGCCTCACCCGCCTGTTCCTGCCGGAGTTCCAGCCGCCCGCCCAGTTCGGCGCAATACTGGCTAGCGGGGTTGGTCATGCTGGCCCAGCGGCCGGGCCCCGGAGGCTCGCCCCGTCCGCCGCCCCCGCAGGCCGACAAAAGGGCAAGGCAGACAAGTGCGGCGGTCAGGCGCATGGTCGGGCTCCGGGTCAGGCCATCCCCATCAATCGCGGATCAAAGGGATAGCGGGTCAGGTTTTCATGCCCATTTTCGGTAATAAGCACCTGATCTTCAAGCTTGATCGAGAAGTCTCCGCCTTCCGGGCTGACCAGGGCCTCGACGCAGAGCACCATTCCCGGTTCCAGCGCCACTTCAAAGGCCCCATCCACCCAGCCGTCGGGATAAGGGACGAAGGGCCATTCGTCACAGAGGCCCACCCCGTGCATCTTGCAGGAATATTTCTGTTTCCAGTACCGGTCTTCCAACTGATGCCCGCCGAAGGTCAGCTCGCGGATGGTGACGCCGGGCTTGAGCATGGCCATATTCGTATCGATATGGTCGCGCGCATGCTGCATCGCACTGATCATCGCAGTCGTGGGGCGCTGATCCCCCACCCACCAGGTGCGGCTGATGTCGATGCAAATGCCATAGCAGCCGATCAGATCGGTATCGAAGGCCACGATTTCATTGTTCTGCATAAGGCGCGGCCCGCATTCCTGAAACCACGGATTTGTCCGCGGCCCAGAGGCCAGCAGCCGGGTTTCGATCCACTCCCCGCCCCGGCGGATGTTGCCCTTGTGCAGTTCGGCCCAGATGTCATCTTCGGATACTCCGCCACCCGGCACATGGGCGCGGGTGAATGCCTCCATCTCGGCAATCGCCGCTTCGCAGGCGTGATGGGCGCAGCGCATGGCGGCAATGTCTTCCGGCCCCTTGATGGCGCGGGTGCGTTCGGTGACGACTTCGCCTTCCAGCACCTCGAACCCTGCCGCCTCCAGCGCGCGCAGGCCATGCACCATGATCTTGTCCACTGCCAGACGGCGGTTTGATCCGGCATGGGCCGCCATCACCTCGGTCACCTGTGCGGCAAAGGCGCCTGCATCCTGCGCGGTGCGATCGCCGCAGACATTGTAGAAGAAACTTGCCCCCGAACGCAGTTCGGCGACCAGCGGGTTGAAGGTCACCAGAAACGGCGAATTCTTGTATTCCCACATCAACATATGCCCATCGGCGCAGAGCAGGCAGGCGCGGAACGGGTTGTGGCTGTTCCATAGCTGCATATTGGTGGTGTCGGTCGCATAGCGGATGTTCAGCGGATCAAACATCAGAAGGCCGCCGATATCACGCTCAACCAGCGCCTGTGTCAGCCGCTGCCAGCGCCAGCGGCGCATCGCGTCAAGATCGGGCGGCACGAGCCCGGCGGCCTGCCATTCGGCAAAGGCAAGCTGGGTCGGGCCGATTTCTACCCGGTCATTGTCATTGGGGCTGCCATCGCCAAGGCGCTCGCCCCGGGCTGGATCGATCTTGCGGCGGGTTTCGGCATAGCTGATGGACATGGCGGCCTCCCTTGGTTGAGGCAGGGTTGCGCGCCGGGGGCATGCACGCTTTGCCCGGGGCGACAGGGGCTGTCGTCTTTGGGCTGGCCCGGCGGCGGGGCGGGAGATAGGGTCGCGGGCATGACCCAGCCTGTTCTGCAATCCCGCCTGCCTTTCGCCCCCTGGATGGACCCCCGCACCCGCCGCCTGCCCGGTATTCTGCCGGTGGAGGGCGAAGATTGGCTGCGGGTGGACGATGCCTTTGCGGGCCAGATGGCCGAACGCGACATGCGGCTGGGCACGCAGAAATCTGCCGTTCACGCCCTGTTGCCCGAAGCCGAGTTGGCGGCACAGGAATTGCTGGACAGGGTGATGGAACGCCTGCCCGCGCTTGGCCACCAGATCGGCCCGGACCATGTGCTGCGCCCGGATGGCGTGCGGATCACGCTTGACCGGACGCAACCGCTCCTGACAGCGGGCCGGCTGGTGCAAGAGGATTTGTGCATTCTGCAGCAGCAGGGGGCCGAAGCCGTGCTGACAGGCGCGGTTCTGTGCTTTCCGGCAAGCTGGACGCTGGCGGAGAAGATCGGCAAGCCGATGACGGCGATCCATGCGCCGGTCGATCATTACACCGACGATCTGGCCCGCCGGGTGCAGCGCATGTTCGATGCGATCCGGCCCGGGCAGGCGCTGTGGCGGATGAATGCGCTGGTCTATGACGACCCCGAACTGTTTCAGCCCCGGCCCGAAGGGGCCCGGCGCCCGCGCCCGGTTCATCGTCTGTACATGCGCAGCGAAAGGCAATGCCTGCTGCGGCTGGCCAAAAGCGAGGCGGTGGTCTTCACCATCCACACCTATCTGGTCCGGCTGGAGGATCTTTCGGCCGCAGAACGCGCCGGTCTGGCCGAGGCCGGGCTGTGACGCGGGTTCTGATCGTCTCGGCCCATCCGGCCGCGCGCAGCCTGACGGGGCAACTGGCGGACCGTCTGGCAGAAGTTGCCGGGCCCGATGTGGAACGGCTTGATCTCTATGCGCGCGGCTTTTCCCCGGCCCTGACGGCGGCAGAGCGTGCCTCCACCTATGCCGATGCCTTCGATACCCGCGACGTTGCCGATGAGATCGCGCAACTGCGACGGGCCGAGGTGCTGGTGCTGGTCTTCCCGACCTGGTGGTTCGGTTTGCCTGCGATCCTGAAGGGCTGGATCGACCGGGTCTGGGCACCGGGCCATGCCTATGATCATGCCAGCGATCTGGGCCCTATCACCGGGCGGCTGACCGGCTTGCGCGCTGTTCTGGTTGTCACCACGCTGGGGGCGCCGGCCTGGGTGGACTGGCTGGTGCTGCGCCGACCGGTCCGGCGTGTGCTGCGATGGGGGGTGGTGAAGGTCTGCGCCCCGCAAGCGCGGTTTGCCTTTCACGCGCTCTATGCGGCGGAAAAGGTCACCCCGGAACGGTTGGCCGGGTTCGAGGCGCGGGTGATCCGCACCTTGCGCCGTCTGCTGTAGGGGCCTGCCCGGATCGACCGGGCAGGCAATGCCATTGTCAGGCAGCCAGTCGCAAATGGGGCGTGCCATCCGAGGTGGTTTCGACCGTCTGGCCATCCGGGCCGATGGTGGCGCTGACCCGGCGGCGCAGATTGCTGAAATGCGGGCTGCGCACCGTATCGACCGGGGTATCAAAGGCGATGGTCACGCCCAATCGGCCCGCGCCTTTCGCCTGCAGGCCAAGGATGCACCCGGCAAAGGGATGGCCAAGGTAGTGCCCGCTGACCCTTTGGCCAAGGGTCCAGCGCGGGCTGTCTGCACCTTGGGGCGCGCGGGCCGCTGCGGTGTTCCAATCGGCCTGACCATGCGCCTGAGCCACCAGTTCCAGGGTGGCCGAATGGCTGACCCTCTGGCCCTGTGCCACAAGGGCGGAGCGCAGCCGCCTTGCCTGCGCCTTGAGATCAGAGATCGGCGGAAGATGTGTCGAAATACCCGACATGTGAGATCCTTTCGCTATGGTCATGCGACGGGGCAGAGGTCTCCGCATTCCTCGGCACGATGACCTTGCGATAGGCAGGATCGGATCGGGTCAGGCTTCACCATGGGCTGTTGCACCGCGCGGAGGGCGGGGGCCTGACACCCCTGCCGCCCATATGGGGCCGCTTGACCGTCTGCGCAAGGGGGCGATCCGCGCGCGGCAACTTTGGGGCAGGGAGCTACGACCGATCTGGACGGCGCAGTATTTTGGATAAACTGATCCGCGGTTCAATATCATAACCGCAGGCCCGATAGAATTCGACAACGGATGCGTTCGCTTCGACAACCTGCAGGTTGACTTTGACACAGCCCATGCCAACGAGCCTGCGTTCGGCGTCTTCAAGAAGCAGCTTCCCGATCCCCTGCTTCCGAGAGGACTTCAGAACCGCAATTCGTGATATCCAGCCCCGGTGTCCATCATATCCTGCCATCACGGACCCCACAACTGACGCGCCGTCGATTGCGACCAGAAGCAGATCAGGTTGAAACCGGGTCTTTTCTGGAATGGCGAAATCAGCCCTGTTCCATTCTGCATCATTCGGGAATGCTTGTTGCCACAAGGCATTCAGAGCCTGAAAATAGTTGGCCGTGTATGGAATGATATGAATCATTTTCTTGATGGGCATTGTTTTCTGCCTACACTATAAATGCCATCAGGGAAAGCACCATCCTGAATATGCGTTTTGGCTGCGCCCGGCTTGAAGGCCTTTGAACATCAGATGGCGGACATAGATCGCATGACAGGTTTTGATAGGGTGACTTTGCAGTTCTACGATGAAACCGCGCCGACCTACATGGCCAGTGGACAGGGCGGTGTCAGCCGCCATCTTGTGTCATTCCTTGCGACCTTGCCCCCCCGTGCCCGCATTCTGGAGCTTGGATGCGGCGGGGGGCGCGATGCGCAGGCCATGATGGCTGCCGGTCATAATGTCGATGCAACAGATGGATCCGCAGCAATTGCCCTCAAGGCTGAAGCGATTTTGGGAATTCCGGTGCGCGTCATGCTGTTCGAACAGCTTGAGGCATTGGCGGTATATGATGCGGTATGGGCCAGCGCATCTCTTTTGCATGTGCCACGCGCGGGTTTGCCCGACGTTCTGGCAAGGATCTTGCGGGCGTTGAAGCCCGGAGGATTGCACCATGCGACCTACAAGGGGGGCGGCCAAGAAGGACACGACAAGCATGGCCGATACTTCAACTATCTTTCTGAACAACAGATGATCGAGATGTACCTGAAATCCGGTCCTTGGAACATTCTGGCGACAAGCGCCTATACAGGCGGTGGTTATGATGACGGGGCACGGGGGCCGTGGGTCGCGATCACGGCACAGCGTCCGATTTGGCGGGAATGACCGGTCGGCACACTGCGGATGCAGAACCAGACTTGTCTTGCATGAAGAAGGCCCCGCCGGTCGTGCGGGGCCTTTGCTTAGGTGCTGGCGCGGATTTACGGCTGCGTGGCCGGGGCGCCGAGGTTGGGCGAGCCGATGGCAGGCGCACCAAGGCTGGGTTGCCCGGGGGCAGGGGCCGCGCCAGGCGAAGGTGCGGCAGTGCCGCCCAGATTGGGCTGACCCAAGCCACCGCCAAGGCCGCCACCCAGTCCTCCGCCCAGAGATGGCATCTGCGGCAGGGTGATGGTCACGTTCAACGTATCCACCGGCGCGCCCTTGTAGTGCATCACCATGCCCGGGAAGGCCACCACAAGCACTGTCATGAGCACCTGAATCCCGATGAAAGGGATGGCGCCGCGATAGATGTCGCCGGTCTTGATCCCTGACACCTTCTCGCGCGTAACCTTGTCGGTATAGGCGTCGCGTGGCGCAACCGAACGCAGGTAGAACAGCGCAAAGCCAAAGGGTGGCGTGAGGAACGAGGTCTGCATGTTCATCCCGATGATGACGCCCAGCCAGATGAGGTCGATCCCCATGCTTTCGGCGGCAGGCACGATCAACGGCACAATGATGAAGGCCAGTTCGAAGAAATCGAGGAAGAAGCCCAACAGGAACAGCACGAGGTTCACCGCGAACAGGAAGCCATATTCGCCCCCCGGTACTGCCGTCAGCAGATGTTCAACCCATTTGTGGCCATCGACGCCGTAGAAGGTGAGCGAGAAGACCCGGGCCCCGATCAGGATGAACATCACGAAGGCCGACAGCCGTGTGGTCGAGGCCAAGGCCTGGCTGATCAGCGGGACAGACAGTCGCCGCTTCATCAGGGCCAGCGCAAGGGCCCCAACCGCGCCCATCGCGCCCGCCTCGGTCGGGGTCGCAAGACCGATGAAGATGGTGCCCAGGACAAGGAAGATCAGCGCCAGCGGCGGGACCAGCACCATGATCACCTGTTGCGCCAGATGCGACATGATGTTCAGGCCGAAAAACTTGTCGGTCAGCGTGAACAAGAAAATCACCAGAACACCAACCACTGCGCCAAGGATATCGGCATTCGCCCCATGGGTGGGTGACAGCCAGACATGGGCCCCATAGCCAATCGCCATCAGCGCCGCGGCGGCGACCAGCAAGGATGTAACGCCCCTGCCCAGGGTGCGGGCCTCGGGCGGCAGGGCCGGAACCATGGATGGCCGGAAGATCGACAGCAGCAGGACATAGGCCATGTACAGCCCGGTCAGGATCAGCGCGGGCACCAATGCGCCCTTGTACATATCCCCCACCGACCGGCCCAACTGATCGGCCAGAACGATCAGCACCAGGCTGGGCGGCACGATCTGGGCCAGCGTCCCGCTGGCTGCGATCACCCCGGTCGCCACGCCCCGGTCATAGCCGTAACGCAGCATGATCGGCAGCGAGATCAGGCCCATCGCTATCACCGAGGCCGCAACCACGCCTGTGGTGGCCGCAAGCAGCGCCCCCACGATGATGACGGCATAGGCCAGACCACCGCGAATGGGGCCGAACAACTGTCCGATCGTATCCAGCAGGTCTTCGGCCATGCCGGACCGTTCCAGGATGATGCCCATGAAGGTAAAGAAGGGAATGGCCAACAAGGTGTCGTTCGACAAGACCCCCCAGAGCCGGTTGGGCATCGTATTCAGCAAGGGCCAGTCAAGCGTGATGACCCCGTTTGAAAAGGGTGCAAGTTCCACACCTATGAAGAAGAACAAAAGCCCGTTGGCGGCCAAGGCAAAGGCAACAGGGTAGCCGATCAACAGGAAGAAGACCAGCGACAGGAACATGATCGGCGCAAGGTTGGAGGCGATGAATTCGATCATTTCGCGACCTCCTTGATCAGCGCCTTGGCTTCGGCCTCGGCCGAGTCATGTACCGAAACATAGCGATTGTTGTCGGGCATCGCTCCGGTCATGATCGCGATTTTCTTGATGATTTCCGAAATGCCTTGCAGGGACAGCAGAACAAAACCGACCAGCAGAATGGCTTTGGCCGGCCAGATGACAAGCCCGCCCGAATTGGTCGATACCTCGCCCGAAAGAAATGATCGCATGGCATAGGGCCAGAGATAATAAACCATCAGCAGCACAAAGGGCATCAGGAAGAACACATGGCCAAGCAGGTCGATCCAGTGCTGGGCGCGGCGCGACAGCCGCGCATAGATCACATCGATGCGCACATGCTCATTCTGCTTCAGCGTATAGGCCGCCGCACCAAGAAAGGCCGCGCCGAACAGATACCATTGCAGTTCCAACCACGCATTGGACGATGTGTTGAACACCTTGCGCACCACGGCATTGGCCGCGCTGACCACAACTGCGATCAGGATCAGCCAGGTGACCGCCTTGCCGATGGTTTCGTTGATGCGGTCGATCCCGGCTGAGATCGCCAACAAGCTTCTCATATGTAACTTCCCCCCATGTGAAAGGCACCTTGTGGCGGTGCTCATACAGCAAAATTCACAAAAGTGGTAAGATAACTTTGCCACTTCCGCGAATACTTGCCCCGTTTGCGCCGAGTTTCACGGATTTTGCTCTGAAAACCAAGTGCCAAGCTGGTGATTTGGTCCTTTCCGATGCGCGACGGGCCGGGGTTCTTGAGTTCCCGGCGGGCAAGGCCTAAACCTGTGGCAAGAAACAAGGGAAACGCCTCATGCGCATCTTTCGCGATCTGGCCGGATCGATCGGCAACACCCCTCTCATCCGGCTGAACAAGGCCAGCGACCTGACGGGATGCGAAATTCTGGGCAAGGCCGAGTTCATGAACCCGGGCCAATCGGTCAAGGACCGCGCTGCGCTTTACATCATCAAAGATGCGGTCGCGAAAGGGTTGCTCAAGCCCGGCGGCACGATTGTCGAAGGCACGGCGGGCAATACCGGTATCGGGTTGGCACTGGTGGGGGCCAGCATGGGGTTCCGCACGGTGATCGTGATCCCGGAAACCCAGAGCCAGGAAAAGAAAGACATGCTGCGGCTGGCCGGGGCAGAACTGGTGCAGGTTCCGGCAGCGCCCTACCGCAACCCTAACAACTATGTCCGCTATTCGGGCCGTCTGGCCGAGGCATTGGCCAAGACCGAGCCGAATGGGGCGATCTGGGCCAACCAGTTCGACAATGTGGCCAATCGTCAGGCGCATATCGAAACCACGGGGCCGGAAATCTGGGACCAGACCGGCGGCAAGGTGGATGGGTTCATCTGCGCCGTGGGGTCTGGCGGAACGCTGGCGGGCGTCGGCATGGCCTTGCAGCCCAAGGGTGTCAAGATCGGGCTGGCCGATCCCGAAGGGGCGGCGTTGCACAGTTTCTATACCGAAGGCACCTTTGATGCGCCGGGATCGTCGATCACCGAAGGCATCGGGCAGGGGCGCATCACCGCCAATCTGGAAGGCTTTACCCCGGATCACAGCTATCGCATCCCGGATGCCGAGGCACTGCCGGTGGTGTTTGATCTGCTGGCCGAGGAAGGGCTGTGCCTGGGCGGATCGTCGGGGGTGAACGTGGCAGGTGCCATCCGCATGGCGCGCGACCTGGGTCCGGGCCACACCATCGTCACCATCCTGTGTGATTATGGTACGCGCTATCAATCCAAGCTGTTCAACCCGGATTTCCTGCGCAGCAAGGGATTGCCAGTGCCCGAATGGCTGGATGGCCCGGGCCGGGCGATCCCGGAAGTCTATACTGACGCATGATGCCAACGCTGCCCAGACTGCCCGTTCGTCTGCATCTGGGGCTGGCGCTGGCCCTTGCTGTGGTTTTTGGATCGACGGGGTTGGCGCAGGATGCGCCGCCCACCGGCGCACCCTCCGCGACCTTCACGCCTGCACCATCGCCGACCCCAGCCAGCCCCACGGCCCCGCTGACCAAAAGCCAGACGGCGGGCCAGGGCAGCAGCAGCAAATCGATTTCGCTGGCCCCCTCCGGGCAGAGCGCACTGGATTATGCCGCCTGGGAAACGCTGGCCACCCGCGCCGAAAACACGCTGGCAGAAGACAAGACATCGGATGCCGGGCTGGAACTTCTGCGCGGCCAACTGGTCGAATGGCGCAGCAAGCTGCAGGCGGCTCAGACCGCCAATTCCAGCCGTGTGCAATCGTTGCGCGATCAGATCACCGCACTTGGCCCGGTGCCCGCCGAAGGGGCCGAAGAAGCGCCCGAGATCGCCGCGCGCCGCAAGGAATTGTCTGAACAACTGGCCCGGGCCGAAGCTCCGGGCCGGGCGGCGGAAGAAGCCTATCGCCGCGCCAATGGACTGGTGGCCGAAGTCGATGGCGAATTGCGCGCGCGCCAGACCGAGCAATTGCTGAAACTCTGGCCCACCCCGGCCAACCCGGCCAACTGGGCACTTGCCGTTCAATCGATGCGCAATGTGGCCGTCGGTCTGGTGACCGAAGTGCGCGGCAACTGGAACCGCCCGACCAAGAAGGCCCAGCTTTTCGACATGCTGCCGGCGGTTGCGATCCTGTTGGTGCTGGGCCTTGTGCTGACCCTGCAGGCCCGATCGTGGATCGAACGCTTTGCCAATTGGCTGAATGCCGGTGCCGGAACCGGACGATGGCGCAAGGTCATGGCCTTCTTCGCCTCGCTCGGGCAGGTGATCGTGCCCACTTTGGGCGTGCTGCTGCTGTCTGTTGCGCTCGCCATCACCGAAATGCCCGGCTATCTGGGCATGAGCTTTCTGGAATCGCTGACGGATGCGGGTTTTGCGCTGTTCGTCTCTTATTGGCTGGGCGGGCGGATTTTTCCGCGCGATGATTGCAATGCCGGGCCGCTGGGGCTTTCGGCGGATCATTGCGCCGAGGGGCGGTTTCTGACCACGATGATCGGTCTGGTGCAGGGGGCGGAAATCCTGCGCGCCAGCCTGTTCCCTCCGGCATTGGTGGCCGAGGCAGCCTTGCCGGTGCTGGGCTTGCCGCTTCTGCTGGTCATGGCCTTCCTGCTGTGGCGCATGGGAAAATTGCTGAATGGCACCATCCGTGCGGCTGCCGAGGCGCAGGAGGGCCCGGATTTCCGCAACCGGGTGATCCAGCTGGTTGGCAAGCTGATGATTGTCATTGCCGTGGTCGCGCCGGTCCTGGCCCTGATCGGCTATATGACCGCGGCCGCTGCGCTGATTTATCCCGCCGCCGGATCGCTGGCGTTGATCGGGGTTCTGCTGGTGCTGGTGCAGCTGATTTCCGACATCTATCGCGCCATCATCCGCGCCGAGACCGAGGATCAGGGGCAAGGCCTGCTGCCGGTGCTGGCCGGGTTTGTGCTGACCATCTCGTCGCTGCCGCTGTTTGCGATGCTGTGGGGCGCCCGGGTCGAGGACATGGGCGAGATATGGAACCGGTTCACCAATGGGTTCATGCTGGGGGAAACCCGGATATCGCCCTCGAACTTCCTGTATTTCCTGATCCTGTTCGGCATTGGCTATGGTGTCACCAAGCTGTTCCAGGGGGCGCTGAAATCTTCGATCCTGCCCAAGACCAAGCTGGATCAGGGCGGGCGCAATGCCATCGTCGCGGGCACGGGATATATCGGCGTGTTCATTGCCGGGGTCGTGGCGTTTTCGGCGGCCGGGATTGATCTGTCAGGGCTGGCCATCGTGGCATCGGCTCTGTCGCTGGGGATCGGTTTCGGTCTGCAGAACATCGTGTCTAACTTCGTCTCGGGCGTGATCCTGCTGATCGAACGACCGGTCAGCGAAGGCGACTGGATCGAGGTCGGCACGGTTTCGGGCACGGTGAAAGCCATTTCGGTCCGCTCTACCCGCATCCAGACCTTTGACCGCAGCGATGTGATCGTGCCCAATGCCGATCTGGTGACCCAAAGGGTGACCAATTGGACCCGGTTCAACCTGTCTGGCCGGATCATCGTGCCGGTCGGGGTGGATTATGAAAGCGATACCCGCAAGGTCGCACGCGTTCTGCAGGAGATCGCCGAAGCGCAGCCCATGGCGCTGCTGAACCCGCCGCCGCAGGTGATCTTCATGGGGTTGGGGGCGGATTCGCTGAATTTCGAAATCCGCATGATCATCCGCGATGTGAACTTCTCGCTGACCGTGCGCAACGAAGTGAACCACGAAATCGTGCGCCGCTTCCGTGAAGAGGCCATCGCCATGCCCTTCAACCAACGCGACATCTGGTTCAAGAACCCGCAGGATCTGGCTGATGCGCTGGCCCGCACGCGTGCAGAACACACAGAACCTCCCGCCCTGACCAGGGCAAGCCTGCCGCTTGCCATGCCGCGTGCCGGGGCAGATGACCCCGCTGCGCTGCCCGATGCTGCGCAGCGCGACACTTCCGATGCCCTTGACAACGAGACCGAGCGATGACCGACCAGACCCGCCTGCTGTTTCGGGAAGATGCCTATCTGCGCGAGGCGCCAGCCAATGTGATCGCCCATACCGCCGAAGGGGGGGTGGTGCTGGATCAGACCGTGTTTTACGCGACGGCAGGTGGTCAGCCCGGCGATAGCGGCAGGCTGGTCTGGGATGGCGGCGCGCTGGACATTGCGACAGCTGTCAAGGCAGGTCCCGGGCAGATCGCGCTGGTCGCGGCGGAGCCCAAACCCATGCCACCGGTCGGGGCGCAGGTGATGCAACATCTGGATTGGGAGCGGCGGCACCGCCATATGCGGGTGCATACGGCCTTGCACCTGCTGTCGGTCGTCATCCCCTTGCCGGTGACCGGAGGGCAGATCGGATCCGAACGCGGGCGGCTGGATTTCGACATGCCCGAACCCCCCGATGATCTGGCCGCGCTGAACGATGCGCTCAACGCATTGATCGACCGCGATCTGGCGGTCACCGAAGACTGGATCACCGATGCCGAATTGTTGGCCAATCCGGGGCTGGTCAAGACCCTGTCGGTCATGCCGCCGATGGGGCAGGGGCGCATCCGGCTGGTGCGGATCGGGCAGGGGGCCGGGCAGGTGGATCTGCAGCCCTGCGGTGGTACCCATGTCGCCCGCACTGCCGAAATCGGTCGGGTCGAAATCGGCAGGATCGAAAAGAAGGGCCGCCAGAACCGGCGGGTCAGCCTTAATCTGCTGGATTGACGCGAGGAGGCCCACCTCCTCCAGTCTCAGAGCCCGTCTGGGATGCGCGCCAAGGCCCGCTGCACGATCGGGGGCGCATAATCCATGTCATGCAGCGTTTCCTGCCGCACGATCTGCCGCCACAGCGCGGGGTCGGGCGGAAGCCGCTCCAGCACTGCCGATGTGATGCGATTCATTCCATCCATCCGACGCCGCAGCAGCAAGGAAAACCCGGGGAAGAAGCGCATGTTCCCCTCCAGCCCGAATTCAAAGAAGTTGATGTTCGACTGGCCCTGCCGGTCCTGACAATAGACCGACACCCCGTCCAGATGCTGCCGTACCAACCCGAAATAGGCCAGTCGCGGAAAGCGGCGGACATTTGGGTTTTCCTGCTGGGCGAGGATGTTTTCCTCGAACCCCTTGAACAGGGTCACATCACCCGTGGTGCGGATCAGCGCCAGATTGGTGACAATCTTGCCGCTGAACATGAAGGACTTGCGCCAGAACCGATAGATTGCCTCGGGCAGCACCGCAGGATCGACGGGTCGCGATGGCCCGATCAACAGCTTGTCCCGCATCTCGATCAGGAACCGGTTCGGGATGGTTTCACGCAACTTGTCCAGCGGTTCCAGAAGGATGCGGGCATCCACATCGAAATGGGCACAGATTCGCGCCAGAATGTCGGGGCGCGGAAAGGCGTCGCCAGAGAGGTATCGGTTGAACTGGGTCCGGTTGATTCCAATGCTGTCGCAGACCGCCGTGATCGGGGGACCGCCGACGCATAACTGCCGGAGGTTGCGCCCGAAAATCGAACGTGCCTCTGTGGGAGAGAGCGGTGGCTGGGACATGGAGGAGGTCTTGGTGCCTTCGCTGGGTTGACGCTGATTAGCGTCAGTCGTGGTACAAAATCGTGCGCATGTCCACCTCGTTTGATGCTGAAAACCAAATGCGGTGCCTGCGGGCCTGTGCATTAATCAGTTTGAGGGATGGGTTCATCATCCCTGACGCAAACAGACGGACGATGGAGAATAATGATGCTGGGTGTCGTGATCTGGAGTTGCCAGCGCACAGGCCGGGCGATCGTGTGGTGTTCGGATCACCGCGATCTGGCGCATTACGATGGGGCAGGGACTTCGGTCTTACGGATCGAAGTCGGCGATCTGGTCGAAGTCACACTGATGCGCGAGAAATCGGTCCGGCGTTGCGTGGATATGAAGCTGGTCGAGGCGGCCTATATGCCTGAGGTGGCGCAGAATCTGCGTGGCCGTCCTGCAGCGATTGCCGCCGCCTGATGGCAACCGTGCAAGGGGCGCATTCCCCCCCTTGCACTCGCGCCCGGGTTCGGCATAAACACCCGTAACGGACAGGTGGCCGAGTGGTCGAAGGCGCACGCCTGGAAAGTGTGTAGGCGGGGAACCGTCTCGAGGGTTCGAATCCCTCTCTGTCCGCCAAACATCCCATAAAAGCCGTTGTTATTGCAGACATTTCTCTGGTCTGCGCCCGCGCTTCCCCCATTGCTTCCCCCACCTTGCACGAATGAAGCCCGACCTCGCTTGGTGTCGGCACTTTTTTCCCTCCATTTCTGCCGCGTGAAAATTTGGTGAAGCATGCCGGTTCCGATCCGGGGCCTAGTGAGATTGCACCACCCCCCACCTATTGGGAATCTGGCACAAGCGGGCCGATCCATGAAGTGATAAAGCCCCGCGCAGGGCGGGGTACTTTGCCTGCCTCAATCGAACAGGCTCCGCCGCTGATCTGGTGGCCTTACGCCCGCTCTTCCGGCTTGTTTCTCTTTGCACTGATTTCGCACAGAACGCCAAGGGCCACGGCGAGAAGAATGTACAGCATCACCTCGTTGATGGCTTCGCCGGTTGTCGCCGCCGATAGGTAGCGGCTGGCAAAGGCGCGGTTGCTTTCCATGTCAGCGGTGCCGTACGCCCCAGCGAAGGCGATGGAAATGTGGATGACCGAAAACCAGAACATCAGGTGCGCGATGACTTTTCCGATGCGCGTGAAGAACATACCGCCGAACCCTCCAAGGTGGTGCCGCCCGCCACCAACTTGGCTTGTGGGGGCGGAATGGGCAAGCGCCTGCCTCTGATTGCTCAGGCCATTCCACCGATACAAATGAAGTCATCACGCTGGCGGTGCATCGCACATTCCTTGACCGATCCGGGGCGCGGCTGGGCGGCAATGCCAAGATGATGCTGGGGGCCTGTGCCGGGGGTGCTGTGCGGCTCACAGAGGGCGCTGGGCCGCTGGTGGTGGCTGAGGGCATAGAGACCGCCCTAAGCCTTGCCTGTGGCCTTCTGGACGGGCCTTCAACGATCTGGGCCGCGCTGTCTGCCCCCGGCCTTCGTGCCCTGTCTTTGCCGCCCCAGCCGGGGGAAATCATCATCGCACAGGACAATGACCCGGCAGGCATCGCGGCGGGGCAGGTATTGGCAGGGCGGGCCTATGCGCTGGGCTGGAAGGTGGCGACACTCACGCCGCCCGATGGCTTCAAGGATTGGAATGATGTTTTGCGCGGGGGCACAGCGGCATGACGATAATCAAGCCTGTTCCCTATCCGGCACAGCCCGAGGGCTTCACCCCTTGGCAAGTCACCGATCCGGCCCGCATCCCTAGGACGCGCTTTGTCTATGGCGAAACCTATGCAGCGGGATACCTGACTGTCACCTTTGCCGCCCCCAAGACCGGCAAGAGCTTGCTGGCCATGGCCGAAGCGATTGACGCGGCATCGGGCCGGGGCTTCCTGACTGGCACCCCTGCCGATCCGTTGCGGGTGCTGTATTTCAACGCAGAGGATGACCAGGACGTGTTGAACGCCCGCGCGTTTGCGGTGCTGCAGGAACATGGCATTGGGCAAGACGCAATCGCGGGGCGGTTCTTCGCCGTGTCCGGGGTGCCCGCCGCACGGCAGCTTGTGCTGATCCGGGGAGGCGAAAAGGCCGAAATCAACGAACCGGCCTTTGACTTCCTGACAGACCTTTTCCAGCGCGAAGGCTTCGCCTTGGCCGTGTTCGATCCGCTTCAAGACCTGTCGCACAGCCCAGAGACAAACGACGCCTTTAGACTGCTGGGCGGGCGCATACGCCGCCTTGCGTCTGAATCCGGGGTGGCGGTGGGTCTGGTGCATCATACCCGCAAGCCCAGCGCCGGAGTGCAGGCCACGCTTGACGATGGGCGGGGCGGCTCTGCCTTGCGCGGGGTGGCACGGTTCAACCGGCTTCTGCTGCCCATGTCAGAGGCCGAGGGGGCGCAATCCGGGGTGGATGACTTCCGCCGATACTTCCGCATTGCCGAGGCCGAAAGCAACCTGCCCCCGCCTTCATCGGCCCGAAATCAATGGTTCGAGAAGGTGGGGGTGCCGATTGGCAATGGCGGGTATTACCCCACGGTGCGGCCTTGGGTCTGGCCCGAAGCCTTCGCCGGGGTGACGGTAAATGATGCCTGCAAGGTGCGGGCCGCGATTGCCGCCCGTGCCGCCGATGACATGCCACCCCGCGAAAGCCCGCAAGCGAAAGACTGGGCCGGGCTGGTGGTGGCTGAGGTGCTGGGGCTGGACGTGAACAAGAAAAGTGACAAGGCCCGGATCGCCGCGATGCTGCGCAAATGGATCGAAACCGGGGTGCTTGCGGTGGAAATCCTGCCAATCGGCAAGAACAGAAGGAAGGTGCCCAGCATCGTTGCAGGGCCAAATAACCCGGCTGAGGCGTGACGATGGCTGCACCCACCTGCACCCACCTTGCACCCACTTGGGGAAACTGCCTGCAACCTGCACCCACCACCACCCCCTTATAGGGGTGTGGGGTGGTGGTGGTGGCAGCATATGGCGCACCACCTGCACCCACCTGCGCCTGTGCTTGCCATGACCCGGAAAAGGCCCGGTATGCAGCTTGTCACGGTTCGGCCCGGTCCTGTGCTTCACGTCTGGCAGGAAGGGTCCGGGGTCGCAGCGGTGCAACTCACGCCCAGCGCCGCGCTGCGCCTTGCCGCCGATCTGTTGAACGCTGTTGACCCTTCAAGTCTGGCACAGGCCAGCACTGCCCAAGTTAGCCCAGCCCAGCCGCGCGCTGTCGTCACTTGCCCCCGCTTTGGCCCCTAGGAAATCAAGATGCCTGGCCCCGATCCCTTCGCGCTGTCTTATGACGAAACCCCAAGCGGTGCCCCGATAGTCCGGGCGGAAGTCTGGCCGCAAACCGGTCTATTCGCGGGCAATCGAAAGCACAGGAACGCCCGCGCCTTGCCCGTGCTGCGCCGCCTGCAGCGCAACGGCTGGACTTGCCCGCATTGTGGCGATTTCGTGCCGCTATGGCGCAGGGCCGATGCCGTGTTCTGTTCACAGGGCTGCAAGAAACGCGCCAAGCGCGCTAGGCAGTCCTGGCTGGCGCGCGACGGGTTTGGCATCACCGAATTCGCCCACCAGCAGAACCGTGCGCAACTCGCCGCCATCCGTCGCCGGAAGGAGCGTGACGCATTGCAGCTGCCCCGTCGCCCCCGAGGCAGTTGTGACCTGGAAGTCGCCCACCTGCAGGGTCGTGTGGTCCACCTCGGTCGAGAAAATCACCGGCATCCCGTCTTTGCCGGGCGCACCGCGGCAAATGAGGCGGGACAGCCACGGCAGGGCGTTGTCGAGCCCGAAGAAGGCGGACAAGAGCGTGGCGGATTGGCCGCCGCTTTCACGCGGCAAGGCCGCAGTGGTGGTCGTATCTGTCAGGTCACGGCTTGTAACCTCTGCCCGCATCGGCGCGGCAAAAGCCATTGTGCATGACAGCACTGGAAACGAAAACCGACAGAAGCCAATGCTGGCGCTGCCCTCGGTCTTTCCGTCAACTCGAGATTGGTGTGGCATGCGACCCTCTGCATATTCTGAGTGATCAGCATATACATTGAGGGATGCGTCCTTCGACCGCAGGTCAGGATCACCTGCGGCCAGTGGACATTCATTTTTGGCCAGCGTCGGCCTGAGCCCGCGCCTGATCGCGGAAATCCACGGGTGTGAGGCCCGTCCAGCGCTTGAAACTGCGGGCGAAGTTCGAGGACGACTCGAAGCCAAGTGTTCCCGCAATGGCCTTGATGGGCTGTGTGGTGCTGGAAAGAAGCGACCGCGCGCGCCGTTCGCGGACCTGATCCAGCAATAGGCGATACGACGTTCCTGACCGATCCAGTTGCCGACGAAGACCGCGCTCGGAATAGCCCAGCTCTGCGGCAATGTCCGCGAGGGAAACGGTGAGAGAGGTCGCGCCTTCAAGAACAGCTATTAGCCGGGAGACCGGTGTCGTCTCGAACGCCATTTCCTCGGCGAATTGCTCGCAAAGCTTCAGAAACCGGGCGTGATTGATCGTATCGGCACCTGGAAGCGGTTGGTCCAGAAGGGCCGCCGGGAAAATGATCTGGTTTTCGACGGCACCGAAGCGGATGGGGAAGCTGATCCTTGCGTCCTGTGCACGCCAGCCGTCAGGCGTCTTGACAGACATCTCGGCACGGGTGGCGACCTGGTCTGTCCTCAGCATTGTGTTCAAAAGGCCGTTGATGGCGATGAGGGCACTACTGAAGCCGAAATACTCGATGTCTTCGAACGGAAACTTGGATCGCAGGCGAATGGCTGCCTCCCCCGCTTGCAGACCGGAATGATGGTCCACAAGGCGGACTTCAAAAGCGGGGAAGTTCAGGAAAAAGAACCTTGTCAGAACGTCGAGCCCTTCCTCGAACCGTCCTGCATTCATGGCCGTATAGGCAGGAAGCCCGATATAGGTTGGCTGGAACTGCAGTGCCATCCCGATGCCCAGGTTCGGGTCGCCTGTCTGCTCGATGGCATTCAGAAAAAGCCGTCGCAGCGGCTGAAACCCGCACCGGAAATGCGGATCGCTCAAGCGCGGTTCGTCGAGCCCTGTTTCCGCGAGCAATGCGTCTGCCGGATAGCCGTCTTGGCAGAGCGTCCGAAAGACGAAGCCCGGGTAGTTCATGGGCAGGGCCGGATCTTCCGGTGTGAAGCTCTTGCGGTACATCGGTGATGGTTCGATCGTTTCTGCTTCGAGAATGACCGACTGCAGGCTATCGTGCAACCAGCGAGAGTGTCCATCATATGTGTAGATCTCGCAAAGCACCTGTTGACGGTGCATGGCGCTGTGACGGCCACTCTGGCTTGTGCAAGAGGGCTGTACTTTGACCGAAGCGGGTCGGATTGGAACAGCGACGGGATGTCCAGGCGGGCGGCGGAGCTTCCCCGCCTTCGCCTGTTTCAGAAATGGAAAGCGGCACACCGAAAACGTCGACGTATTCGGGGAGAAACAGACCATTCTCGTCCGTGTCATAGGGCAGGGATCTCTTTTGGGCGAAAATCAACAGCCCTCACGCCCCGGCCATGAAAAAAGCCCCGCCGGAGGGCGGGGCAGGGGATGCTCAAGGTGATAGGGCCGCTCAGATATCGAGCGTGTTTTCATGCTCCCACCGCGAGAAGTGGGAAACGAAACTGTTCCATTCCTGATGTTTCAGCTTCAGATAGGCGGCGGAAAACTCTTCGCCCATCATGGATTTCAGCGTCTTGTCCTTGTCGTATTCGCGCAGGGCATCCAGCATGTTCAGGGGCAGTTTTGGTGCGTTCTTCACCGTATGACCCAGCTGATACATGTCGATATCGTGGCGCTTGCCCGGGTCGGCCTTTGTGCGCACACCATCCAGACCGGCGGCAAGGATGACCGCCTGCATCAGATAGGGGTTTGCCGCTCCATCAGGCAGGCGCAGTTCGAAGCGGCCCGGGCCGGGGACGCGCACCATATGAGTGCGGTTGTTGCCGGTCCAGGTCACGGTATTGGGGGCCCATGTCGCCCCGGATGACGTGCGCGGCGCGTTGATGCGCTTGTAGCTGTTCACGGTCGGGTTGCAGATCGCAGCCAGGGCGCTGGCATGTTTCATGATCCCGCCCAGGAAATGCCGGCCCTGATCGCTCAGGCCCAGCTCCTTGCTGTTGTCGGCAAAGGCGTTCTTCGTGCCATCGAGGTTCCAGACCGAGATATGGGCATGGCACCCCGATCCGGTCAGCCCCTTGAAGGGTTTCGGCATGAAAGTGGCGCGCAGCCCGTGCTTTTCGGCGACCGATTTCAGCATGAACTTGAAAAAGCTGTGTTTGTCGGCGGTCTGCAGCACGTCGTCGTATTTCCAGTTCATTTCGAACTGGCCGGTCGCGTCTTCATGATCGTTCTGATAGGCCTCCCAGCCCAGTTCGAGCATATAGTCGCAGACCTCGGCGATCACGTCATAACGGCGCATCACCGCCTGCTGATCATAGCAGGGCTTTTCGGCATTGTCGTAAGGGTCTGAGACCTTGTCGCCTTCGGGCGTCAGCAGGAAGAACTCCGGCTCCACCCCGGTCTTGACCCGCAGCCCTTCTTTCGCGGCCTCATCCACCAGACGACGCAGGACATTGCGCGGGGCCTGTGCAACGGGTTGGCCTTCCATCACGCAGTTGGACGCAAGCCAAGCCACTTCGGGCTTCCACGGCAACTGAATGACCGATGACGGATCGGGCACTGCCATCATGTCGGGATGGGCAGGGGTCAGATCAAGCCAGGTCGCGAAACCCGCAAATCCCGCCCCGTCTTCGGCCATGTCGTTGATCGCCTGCCAGGGCACCAGCTTGGCGCGCTGGCCCCCGAACAGATCGGTATAGGACACCATGAAATACTTGATGCCGCGTTCCTTGGCATATTTGGCAAGGTCTTTGACCATTTTTTGTAACTCCCTGTTCTTTTTATGGATTTCAGAACGATCCGTCGCGGCCGGGGATCCAGCGGGTGCCAGCCAGCGGCACGCCCGCCATGGCCGCCGCCTCGATCGTCAGCGAACAGAGATCTTCCGGTTCCAGATTGTGCAGGTGGTTCTTGCCGCAGGCCCGCGCGATGGTCTGCGCCTCCAGCGTCATCACCTTGAGGTAGTTCTTCAACCGCCGCCCACCCAGGATGGGATCGAACCTTTTGAAAAGTTCGGGGTCCTGCGTGGTGATACCCGCCGGATCGCGGCCTTCGTGCCAGTCATCATAGGCATCGGCGGTGGTGCCCAGTTTCTGATATTCGGCCTCCAGCGCGGGGTCATTGTCGCCAAGCGCAATCAGGGCGGCGGTGCCGATGGCCACCGCATCGGCCCCAAGCGCCATGGCCTTGGCCACATCGGCCCCGGTACGGATGCCGCCCGACACGATCAACTGCACCTTGCGGTGCATGCCAAGGTCTTGCAACGCCTTCACCGCCTGCGGGATGCAGGCCAGAATGGGCATGCCGACATGTTCGATGAACACATCCTGCGTGGCCGCCGTGCCGCCCTGCATGCCATCCAGCACCACGACATCCGCACCGGCCTTCACCGCAAGCGCCGTGTCGTAATAGGGCCGCGCGCCGCCGACCTTCACATAGATCGGCTTTTCCCAATCGGTGATTTCGCGCAGTTCCAGGATCTTGATCTCCAGATCATCCGGCCCGGTCCAGTCGGGGTGGCGGCAGGCGCTGCGCTGGTCGATGCCCTTGGGCAGATTGCGCATCATCGCCACGCGGTCGCTGATCTTCTGGCCCAGCAGCATGCCACCGCCGCCAGGTTTCGCGCCCTGGCCGACCACGACCTCGATCGCATCGGCGCGGCGCAGGTCATCGGGGTTCATGCCATAGCGTGAGGGCAGGTATTGATAGACCAGCGTCCGGCTGTGGCCGCGCTCTTCTTCGGTCATGCCGCCATCGCCGGTGGTGGTCGAGGTGCCCGCAGCTGTGGCCCCGCGGCCAAGCGCCTCTTTCGCCGGGCCTGACAGGGCGCCAAAGCTCATGCCTGCAATGGTGATCGGAATGTCCAGATGGATCGGCTTCTTGGCAAAGCGCGTGCCCAGCCAGACATCGGTCGCGCATTTTTCGCGATAGCCTTCCAGCGGATAGCGGCTGATCGACGCGCCAAGAAACAGCAGGTCATCGAAATGCGGCAGGTGGCGCTTGGTGCCGCCGCCACGGATGTCATAAATGCCGGACGCGGCGGCGCGGCGGATTTCGGCATTGATCGCCGGGGTGAAGGTGGCCGAGTAACGCGGCGGGGTGCGGGGAAGATCGGTCATGGGATGCCTCAATAGGCCGACGCGTTGTCGATGTTGAAATTGTAGAGCTTGCGGGCCGAACCGTAGCGTTTGAACTCTTCGGGTCTGGCCAGATGGTCCGCCTCGCCGCGCTTCAGCAGGTCGGCCAGCAGCGCAAGATGTTCGGGGCGCATTTCTTTTTCGATGCAATCGGCCCCCAGGGATTTCACGCTGCCGCGCACGAAAAGCCGCGCCTCATACAGGCTGTCGCCCAGGGCCTCGCCAGCATCGCCCAACACGACCAGATTGCCCGATTGCGCCATGAAGCAGGACATGTGGCCGATATTGCCATGCACGACGATGTCGATGCCTTTCATCGAGATGCCGCAGCGCGAACTGGCATTGCCCTTGATGACAAGAAGGCCGCCGCGCCCGGTAGCCCCGGCATATTGGCTGGCATCGCCATCGACGATCACCGTGCCCGACATCATGTTTTCTGCCACGCCCGGCCCGGCGCTGCCCTTGATGCGGACGGTGGCCTGCTTGTTCATGCCGGCACAGTAATAGCCGGTCGATCCGCGCACGGTGACATCGATGGGCGCATCCAGCCCCACGGCAATGGCATGGGCGCCCTTGGGGTTCACCACTTCCCATGAGGTCTGGTTGGTGCTGCCCTTCAGTGCATGCAAGGTCTGGTTCAGGGCGCGCAATCCCTGTGCGGTCAGGTCGAATGTCTGCATGGTCAGCGCTCCCAGAAATAGACGGTGGCGGGTTCGGGTTCCCAGACGCGGGCATCCTCGATCCCCGGCAGGTTCACCAGCGCGCGGTATTCGCTGCCAAAGGCCACGTATTGATCGGTTTCCGCCATGACGGCGGGCTTGCAGGCGATGGGGTCACGCACCACGCCAAAGCCATTCTTGGTGCCCACCACAAAGGTGAAGAAACCGTCGAGATCGGTCAGGGTGGCCTCCAGCGCATTGCCCAGCGATTCGCCGGTTTGCAGCTTGTGGCTGATGAAAGCGGCGCCGACTTCGGTGTCGTTTTCGGTTTCAAACGTCATGCCCAGACGCTTCAGTTCCCGCCGCACGCCATTGTGGTTCGACAGGCTGCCATTATGCACCAGGCACTGATCCGCCCCGGTAGAGAACGGATGTGCCCCCATCGTGGTTACAGCCGATTCGGTTGCCATCCGCGTATGGCCGATGCCATGGGTGCCGCCCATCTTGGCCACTTCGAACCGGGCAGCCACGTCCTTGGGCAGCCCGACTTCCTTGTAGATTTCGATGCCTTCGCCTGCCGACATCACCTTGATGCCGGGGCGCAGGCGGGTCAGCGCGCTGCGTGCGGCCTCGATCTGATCCAGCGGCATTTCCAGAACGGCATGGGTGGATTTGACCAGCATGGCGACGGGTTGGCCGATGGCATCATGCAAATCGGCATCAAGATTGCGGAAATCGGCCCCCGGATTGGCCGATTGCACGGTCAGTTTGCCAAGGCCCTGGCCAGCGTCGGAATAGATCGCGATGCCCGCGCTGTCCGGGCCGCGATCGGTCATGGTGATGAGCATGTCTGTCAAAAGCGCGCCAAGCTGGGGTTCCAGCTTGGGGTCTTTCAGGAACAGACCGACGATACCGCACATGGGCGACTCCTTCGTGAATGGTTCTGTCGGGACGGTTCAGGATGTCCGCATGAGATCAGGCTAGCACCGGAAATTTCGACCTTCAACTGGTAAGAAACAAATTTTCATCCGGGGGAATATCTGTCGGAATGCAAGGCAAAGTCTGCGATTTCCGCCGCAGGATTCACATTTCGCCCATTCCTTCAGCGATTGTGGCGGGATCTGATGCAAATCTTGACAGATTGTCGCAGGCTGTGTTTCCTGTTGGAAAAATAATTTGCCGGTGGGGGTAGGCGCAGCCCCGACGCATCACCGGAACCAAAGGGGCAATCAAGGGAGGAAGGGACGTGTCGGATCTGACGAGACGGATCGAGGCGATGCATCGCCGCGATGTCACCGTGGCCTGGGCCTTCGTGCTGGGGCTGTGGTTTGCGATCATCTTCGTGGCTCTGGGAACCTGGAGCCTGGCCCCGAACGGTGCCGCGCGCCTGCTGCTGCTGGCAGGGGGGGCGGTGGTCTTGCTGTTCAACACCGCCGCCATCGTGGCGATGCTGCGCCATTACCGGGAGGACCGCGATTTCATGTATGGGCTGGATATCCGGTTTCTGGATGCCGCCCGCGATGCGAAGGGGCGGTAGGATGGCACATTACGTTCCGCCCCGGCAGGGCAAGCTGGGCCAGATGATCGACGTGATCGTGCTGCTGATCCTGTCGATCGGGGCGCTGTATCTGCCGCTCTGGATGGGAATGGCCGGGTCGTCCAAGGTGGCGCAACCAATGGAAAACCCGACCTGGGAAAGCCTTGGCCAGAACCCGGTCATGCAGGCGCAATATGAAAAGCTGGGCTATGCCGATGCAGCTTCGGCCGCCGATCTGATCACTGCCCGCTTCGATTACAGTTTTTCCTTCGGCGCACTTCTGGCGATGATCGTGGTCGTCGTCGGTTACTATGCGATCCTGCTGCGGTTTTCCGAAAAGGAATACCGCGAGGTGATCGCCGAAAAATTCGGGGAGTGACCGGCGATGGATCTGTGGGATTTGCTGGAATACGCGGCCTGGGGGGCATCTGCCCTGTTCGGGCTGTTCATCGTGATGGACTGGATCAGGACCGACAGCCGCTATTCCGAAGAGGTGCTGACCTCTTCGCGGGAAGGCGAGCTTGAGGCGCTGACCGAAGAACAGCATCGGGGATAGCCATGGCACAGGCAGAAAAGATCGAACATGTCGGGCTGGCGCGGGTGCTGGGGCCTGCCCATGTCTGGGCGCTTGGCGTGGGCATCGTGCTCGTGGGCGAATACATGGGCTGGAACTTTGCCGTCGGCAAAGGCGGGGCCTATGCGGCGCTGATTGCCTGCTGGTTTGCGGGCATTCTCTACACCTGTGTTGCCATGATCGACAGCGAGGTGACCTCCACCGTCGCGGCGGCGGGGGGGCAATATACCCAGGCCAAGCACATCGTCGGGCCGTTGATGGCCTTCAATGTCGGCCTGTATCTTGTGTTCGCCTATACGATGCTCGAGGCGGCGAATGCGATCACCGTGGGCTTTCTGGTCGATACCGTCGCCACAATGAGCGGGCATGAAGGCGGGCTGGATCAGCGCCCCTTCATCATCCTGTCGATCATGTTTCTGGCATGGCTCAACTATCGGGGGGTGCTGGCGACCCTGACCTTCAATCTTGTCATCACCGCCATCGCCTTTACCGCCATCATCGTGCTGTTCCTGATGACCTCGGGCCTGACGGGGGACAGCGTGCTGCAACATGCCGATCTGATGAGCGGGCAGGCGGCCTTGCCCTATGGCTGGCTGGGCGTGCTGGCGGCGATGCATTTCGGCCTGTGGTATTACCTTGGGATCGAAGGCACGACCCAGGCCGCCGAAGAGGTGCGAAGCCCCGCCCGTGCGCTGCCCTTCGGCACGCTGGCCGGGATCATGACCCTGCTGATCGCGGCGACGCTGACATGGTTTGTCAGCACCGGCCTGATGCCCTGGGAATATCTGGGGCAGGCGGGTGTGCCGCTGTTCGATGCGGCGCGGCTGTCGGGGTCCGGGTTCCTGATGGTGTTTCTGGGGATCGGCACCCTGTTTGCCACACTGGCCTCGGCCAACGGCTGCATCAATGATGCCAGCCGGGCGTGGTTTGCCATGGGACGCGACAAGTATCTGCCGGGTTGGTTCGGTGCGGTGCATCCGGTCTATCGCACACCCTATCGTGCGATCATCTTTCTGGTGCCCATCGCGCTGATCTTCGCACTTGGGGCGCCACTGGATCAGGTGATCACGTTCTCGATCCTGTCGGGGCTGCTGGAATACACCTTCATGCCACTCAATATCATCCTGTTCCGCCGGAAATGGCCGCTTGATACCATCAAGCGCGGCTATGAACATCCGTTCCATCCGTTGCCGGCCATGGTGTTGCTGGGGTTGTGCGGGATCACCTTCTTTGCGGTCTTTCTTGGCTATGGCACGCAGCTGGTGGCGATGATTTCCTTTTATATTGTCGTGTCGCTGTGGTTCCATTTCTGGCGCTACCGCTTTGTGAACCGGGGAGCGCAGTTCACCATGCCCTGGCCCAAGCCCCGGGGGTACTGACAGATGGCCACCGGTGTTCTGGCACTGGTTCTGGGCGGGGGGCTGGTCTGGCTGGCCCTTCGCCTGCGGCAGGCTGCCCTGGCCCGGGTGGCGGCGCGGGCCGCATATTTCGACCATGTTGCGCCGCTGTTCGAACGTCCGCTGCGGGCGCTGTCCCCTACCGGCTTTGCCAGGCTGTCCGGGCAGATCGGCGAGGTGACGATTGATCTTCAGGCGGTGCCAGACAGCCTGACGTTCCGCAAATTGCCTGCGCTCTGGTTGCTGGTCACAGTGCCGGAGCCGTTGCCGCTGGGGCAGCGGCTTGACCTGATGGCCCGGCCCCGCGGGGTAGAGCCGTTTTCGGCATTCGAGATGCTGCCTTTGCAGATCGCTCTGCCGCCCGGCGCCCCGGAAGATGCCGCCCTGCGCAGCGATGGCCCGCCCGATCCACAGGACCTGGCCGTTCTGGCAGCGCATCTGCATCTGTTCGACGACCCCCGGCTGAAAGAACTGGTGATGGGGCCGGATGGTCTGCGGCTGGTCTGGCTGGCGGATGAGGCGGATCGGGGCCAGTATCTGCTGTTTCGCGCCAACGAGACCGGGCAGACCCCGCTGGCCCCCGAAGACCTGCGCCCCTTGTTGGCTGCGGTTCTGGGTTTGCGGCAGACCATCCTGACCCTGCCCGAGGATTTGCGCCAATGCGCCTGACCCAACCTGCCAACCCGCATCTTGTGTTGCTGTCGGCGCTGGTGCTGCCCGGTTCCGGGCAAGTCTGGAACGGCCAGCCCCTGCGGGGGCTGATCTTTCTGTTCTTCCTGCTGCTGCTGGGCGGGTTCACCCTGCTGACGGCAGCCCCTGATGTCAGCTTTGTCGGCAGGTTTGCTGGCGGCTTCTTCGTCTGGGCCATGGCGGTCTTTGATGCCTACAAGACAGCCCGCATCCGATTCGAGCTGTGGCGTCATGCCAGCGACCGCCGCGCCGGGTTGGGTCTGCCGGGGTAGCCCCGGCAGGGCCCATCTCTGAACGCCGGTTTTTCAGGCAATTGCGCTGATTCTAGGAAAAAAATATTCGTGACAGGCAAATTCTGCTTGGTGCAGCCCAGACGCTGCGTCAATCTGTGCCTGTCACATCTGAAACCTGCCGCGCCAGTTGCGGCCAGCACGGAGGGCAAGACCACGCGCAATCCGGCCGGATGGGCCGCCGGGGGCGCCAAGACCAGAACCACCGCGGACCGGAGACGAGAACAGGCCAGATGGCTGCCGACCGGACGCGCGTTTCACGGAACAGGGAGTGTTCACATGTCACAGAAAGGCGGCTCGGGCGAACTTGTCCGGGCATTGGATTGGCGAGGCGCATTCTGGGTGGCGGCAGGGGTGCCGCCGCTTGTGCTGTTCTCCATCGGCGGCATTGCCGGGGTGGCAGGCAAGGCGGCCTTTGTCGTCTGGATGATTTCGATGGTGATGGGGTTCCTGCAAAGCTTCACCTATGCCGAAATGGCGGGGATGTTCGGCAACAAGTCGGGCGGGGCGTCGGTCTATGGGGCGCAGGCCTGGCTGCGCTATTCCAAACTGATCGCGCCGCTGTCGGTCTGGTGCAACTGGTTCGCCTGGTCGCCGGTGCTGTCGCTGGGATGTGCGATCGCGGCGGGCTATATCCTGAATGCGCTATTCCCCATTCCGCTGGCCGACAGCCAGCCGGTGCTGGACTGGGTGGCGGCCAACCTGGCCAACTACACGGCGGAAACCCCTGCCGTTGTCGAATACATCGCGAATAATGCAGGCACAGCGCCTGATGCGGCGATTGCCGCCGTTGCCGCTGCCGATGGCGTGGCCGCGCTGACCCCCGCTTTGCGGGTGTGGGAGGCTGCCGCAATCACCATTCCGGGCCTTGGCACGCTGCATTTCAATTCGACCTTCGTGATCGGCGTCGTGCTGATGCTGGTGATCTTCGCGATCCAGCACAAGGGCATCGCCTCGACCGCGAAGTCGCAGAAATGGATGGCGATTGTCGTGCTGATCCCGCTGCTGCTGGTAGGTCTGGTGCCGATCCTGACCGGTGCGATCGACAGCATGAACGTCACGAACATCGTGCCGCCTACGGCCAGCTATTCTGGCGTTGACGGCACATGGGACATTGGCGGCTGGACGCTGTTCCTTGGGGCCATGTATATCGCTGCCTGGTCCACCTATGGTTTTGAAACCGCCGTCTGCTACACCGCCGAATTCAAGGACCCCCGCACCGACACCTTCCAGGCGATCTTCTATTCGGGCTTGCTCTGCGTGGTGTTCTTCTTCCTGATCCCCTTTGCCTTTCAGGGCGTTCTGGGCACCAGCGGCATGTTGGCACCGGGCATCATCGACGGCACAGGGATTGGCGAGGCCTTGGGCGGGCTGGTCGGCGGCGGTCCGGTGGTGACGCAGATCTTCGTGATCCTGATGATCCTTGCGCTGTTCCTGGCCATCATGACGGCGATGGCCGGATCGTCGCGCACGCTGTATCAGGGGTCGCGCGATGGCTGGCTGCCGCGCTATCTGGGTCATGTGAACGAACACGGCGCCCCGACCAGCGCCATGTGGACCGATCTGGCCTTCAACGTCTTCCTGTTGGCGCTGGCCTCGGATGCGGCGGGATATTTCTATGTTCTGGCCATTTCGAACGTGGGCTATATCACCTTCAACTTCCTGAACCTCAATGCCGGCTGGATTCACCGCATCGACAGCCCGCATCTGGACCGCCCATGGAAAGCGCCCACAGTCCTGATCGGTATCAACACCGTTCTGGCCTTTGTGAACGCGCTGTTCCTCGGGGCCGGGGCGAAGGTCTGGGGCTATAACAACGCGCTGTGGTCAGGGGCGATCTTTGCCGCGCTGATCCTGCCGGTGTTCTGGTATCGCCACTATGTACAGGACAAGGGTCATTTCCCGAAAGAAGCGATGGAGGACCTCGGGCTGTCCGATCACGGCGATCTGGGGCCGCGCCGGGCAGGGATGCTGCCCTATCTGGCACTGGCCGCCGGGGCTGCGGTGGTGCTCTGGGCCAACTGGTTCTTCCAACTGCCGGGCTGACCGGTTCCACACGGGCGAATGGCGGGGCTGCATTGCCCCGCCCTTTGCATTCCAGCCCCCTGAAACCGACGATTTCTTGGGCATCCGACAGGAAAGTTACCTGATAGGAAAATTTATTGCACAAGATTGTTGATTTTCTGTCCGAGTCGGTTTCACATAGATGAAAATACAAGACATCAACAGGAGGATCAGATGACCAATTCCTGGCGTTTCTCGACGCTGGCCGACCGGCATCGCGCGCTTGGTTCCAACCTCGAAGACTGGAGCGGCATGGGCACCGCATGGTCCTATGACGGCGATCCGATGGCGGAATACATGGCCATCCGCACCAAGGCCGGGCTGATGGATGTGTCAGGGCTGAAGAAGGTGCATATCACCGGCCCAGCCGCCAGCCATGTGATCGAACGTGCCACGACGCGGAACATGGAAAAGCTGATGCCGGGTCGGTCGGTCTATGCGACCATGCTGAACGATCAGGGCAAGTTCATCGATGATTGCGTGATCTACCGATTGGCTCCGAATGCCTTCATGGTGGTGCATGGATCGGGGCAGGCGCATGAGCAGCTGACCATGGCCGCCACGGGCCGTGATGTCTCGATCCGATTTGATGACAATACGCATGACCTGTCACTGCAGGGCCCGCTGGCGGTGGATTATCTGGCGCAGCATGTGCCGGGCATCCGCGATCTGGCCTATTTCAGCCAGATGCAGACCAGCCTGTTTGGCAAACCGGCCATGATTTCGCGCACCGGCTATACTGGCGAACGCGGGTATGAACTGTTCGTGCGCGGGCAGGATGCGCCGATGATCTGGGATCGCATCCTGGAAGAAGGCGCTGCCATGGGCATCATCCCCTGCCGCTTCACCACGCTCGATCTGCTGCGCACCGAAAGCTATCTGCTGTTCTTTCCTTACGACAACAGCGAGATGTATCCGTTCGAAAACGAAGGCCCGGGCGATACGCTTTGGGAACTGGGGCTGGATTTCACCGTCTCGCCTGGCAAGGTCGGGTTCCGCGGTGCCGAAGAGCATTACCGGCTGAAGGGCAAGGAACGCTTCAAGATTTGGGGGCTGAAGCTGGAAGGCAACAATGTGCCCGGCAATGGTGCCCCGGTGATGCGCGGCGGCACGCAGGTGGGGGTGGTCACGCAGGCCATGCACTCGCCGCTGAACAACCACACTGTCGCCATCGCCCGTATCCCGGTGGATTGCGCCAATGACAGCACAAGGCTGGTGGTGAATTGCGCCACCCATGGCGAGATCGCGGCGATCACCAGCCCGATGCCCTTCTACGACGTGGAAAAGAAGCGCCGCACCGCCAAGGGCTGATCCGGGAACGCCTTCGCCTTCCCCGACGCTTGCGCGAACAGCATCGGGGAAGGTGGGGCGAAATGTCGGGGAAGCGGCGCATTTCTGGCCGGAATGAAAGCAGGACAGGACGAGATGACGAAGACGGTATTTGAGCCTTCGATCAAGTCGCGCCCGGTATATGGGGTGTTGACCCCGCGACCGGGGGCGGCCCATCTGATCGTGGCAGACGGCGAAGGGGCCGAGGCGGTGGCGGCGCTGGTCGCGCAGGCGCCCGACATGCTGGCCCGGACGCATATCATCTACATGCCGGGGCCGATGGGCTGTGATCTGGGCGCCATGGTCGAAGCCCTAGGCGCCGATATCTGCCATCGTGCGCCCAGCTATGGTGCGGCGCAATCGCGGATCGCCAAGGTGCTGGGCGATGCGCATATGGGCCTTCAGGTCTATGCCACCGGCAGCGAAGGGCTGATGGGGCAGGTGATCCGCGATGCGATGGCGGCGGGCCTGCCGCTGGACGCCGTGCAGACCGAACATCGCGGCACCCTGGCCCGGCGGGTGCAGTGCGTGCATTGCAAGGGCATTACCGAAACGGTGACCACCGATCCCTTCACCTGTTCGCATTGCGGGCTGAACCTGTTCGTGCGTGACCATTACTCGCGCCGGATCGCCGCCTTTCAGGGTGTCAATATCGATGCGGAAGACCCTGGTGAGGTTCCGCCTGCTGTGGAGCGGTTCAAATGAGCGTCGGGGCAGCAAAGATTGCAGTCATCGTGACCGAGGTGGTCGAGGTCAACAGCCTGATCAAGCGGTTCCGTTTCGTACGGGCGGATGGCGGGATGATGCCCGGCTTTTCAGGGGGCGCGCATGTGGTGGTGGAAATGGAGGATCACGGCACCCGCCGCCTGAATCCCTATTCGCTGATGTCCGACCCGGCCGATCTGTCGGGCTATGAAATCTCGGTGCGGCGTGATGATGCCGGGCGGGGCGGGTCGCTCTACATGCACCGGCATGTGAAGCCCGGGATGGCGATGCTGATTTCGCCGCCGGTCAACCTGTTCCCGCTGGATTTGCGTGCGAAGAAACACCTGATGATCGCGGGCGGGATCGGGATCACCCCCTTCATGGCACAGATGGCGCAGCTTGATGCGATGGGCGCGCGGTTCGAACTGCATTACGCCGCCCGTGACCGCGCGCTTGGTGCCTATATGGATGACCTGTCAGCCCGTCATGGCGATCGGGTGCATCGCTATTTCGATGCGGAAGGGCAGATGATCGACCTGCAGGCCCTGCTGCGCGGGCAGCCACTGGGCACCCATCTGTATGTCTGTGGGCCCAAGGGCATGATCGGCTGGGTATTGGCCACGGCGGCCGCAATGGGCTGGCCGCAAGGGGCCGTGCATTCCGAGGAGTTTCTGGCCCCGCCCGTGGGCCAGCCCTTTACCGTCGATCTTGCCCTGTCGGGCAAGCGGGTGACGGTGGCGGCGAACCAGTCCCTGCTGGAGGCCATCGAGGCGGCAGGTGTCGACGCCCCCTATCTCTGCCGGGGGGGGGCCTGCGGGCAATGCGAATGCAAGGTCCGACATGTCGATGGCCGGATCGACCACAACGACCATTGGCTGACGACGGATCAGAAGGCCGCCAACAGCCATATCATGCCCTGCGTGTCGCGCTTCGAAGGCGCCGCGCTGGTGATCGAGCTTTAGCGGAGGGTGGAATGAGCCTCGACTTCAAGGACGACTTTTTCAACGACGAGACCTTCTACGGCGATTTCACCTTCCGGAATTCACCCCGGGCGATCCGCCGCTTTCCCTTTCCCTTCGACCGGGACGACTACATGTATTCGGTCAACATGGAGCCGCATGTGCCCGGACGCCCGGGATCTGTGTTCGAACATACCTTTGATGTGGACGAACATTATGTCTCGGAAATGCGCGACCGGGAACGGGTGCTGAAGCAAGATCCGCTGCGCTGCCAAAGCCTGCCGCATATGACGCTGGCAGGATGGGACTTGCTGGAATTGATCATGGAAAGCTTTGCCCGGGATTACCCGCAATGGTTTTCGCTGACGAAGAACGGCAATCACTGGCACTGGATAAACCGCCCGCTGAATATCGACCAGAAGTTCACATTCCTCGATGAAAGCACCCTGCCTTACGGGCCGATGGAATACATTACCCGGCAGGCCCAGGGCGATTTCACCCTGCAGGATCAGCGCGACGGCACGCTGTGGGTCGAGGCCGGGATGGTCACAACCCAGGCCGACTGGTCGCTGGATTTCGACATCGGCATGAGCTTTCACGAATGGCACGCGCCTGTTCCGATGGCGCATGAAACCGGTGTCTTTGACCGGGCGCTGAAATTCCTGCTCAATCTCAAGCACGGGGCACCGGTGCGGCGCTTCAACTGGACCATGACGGTGGACCCGCTTCTGGATACCAGCCCCGAAAACTACCACAAATGGGGGCATACCAAGGCCACGCTGACGCCCGAAAACATCGGGCGGCGCCAGCATCTGCGGGTGGAACTGCAAACGCTGTTCCGTCTGCCGCGGTCAAATGCCATCGCCTTTCCGATCCGCTGCTATCTCTGCGCCTTTCAGGATATCGTGACCCAGCCGAAATGGGGCCGTCGTCTGCACCGGGTGGTGCGCGATCTGCCGGATGCCCTGGCCACCTACAAGGGGTTCATCCGCAACCGCCCGCTGATGGTGGAGTACCTGTCGCAATTCGACGACGGTGCGCCCACCTCGCCGGGCTGGTGGCCCGAGGATTGACGTTCGGGGCGATCAGGGCTGCGGGTAAGAGATGACCGAAAGGTAGCGGGCCGGCAGTTTCAGCAGAACCTCTGGCCCGTGCGGCGCGTCGGCATCGAAGAACAGGCTGTCGCCGGGCTGCATATGGAACAATTGTTCACCATGGCGATACATCACCTCGCCTTCCAGCATGTATAGCAATTCGATCCCGTCATGCTGGAAGGTGGGGAAGGTGTCGGATTCTTCGGTCAGCGTGATCAGATAGGGTTCGACCAGCACACCCGAGGAATTGGAACCGATATGGCCCAGCAGATTGTATTGATGTCCCGCCCGGGTGCCGCGCCGTTCGATCTCGATATGGTTGCCGGCCTTCACATGCTGGACATCACGCCGTTCCTCGAACCGACGGAAAAAGCTGGTGATCGGGGTGGAGAAGGCATGGCTGAGGATCTGCAGCGTCGTGAGCGAGGGCGAAGTGATGCCATTCTCGATCTTCGACAGCATGCCGATGGACAGGCCGGTGACCTGTGCCAGATCGGCCACCGTCATGCCCTGCTGGCGGCGAAAGGCGCGCACCTCGCGGCCAATGGCGGCCTCGAGATTGCGTTCGTTCAATTCGCGGACGCGGTGGGGATCCTGCTCGAAGGCGGGCTTCAGCCGGGCAAGGGCAGTGGACTCGTCAGGGGCATCGGTCATGAAAGGGCCTGTCACGGTTTACGTGGGCGGTTTCCCTATAGTGAAATCTTGCGGGCCGCAAGGCAAGCGCAGCGGCAGGAGGCGCGGAAAGAATGGCACAAGTGACCGAGGCGGCACGTCTGGGCTTTCTGCTGATGGACGGCTTTCCCATGGCCTGCCTGACATCGGCAATCGAACCCCTGCGCGCGGCGAATGAAATCACCGGGCGGCGCGAATTCGCCTGGTCGCTGGTCAGCGAAAGCGGGGCCCCGGTCCGATCTTCGGCCGAAGTACGCTTTGACCCTGATCTTGCGCTGGCCGATGCCACCGGGCTGGATTACCTGATGCTGCTGGCCAGCCCCACCTCGCGCTTCGAGACCCCGCGCAAGGCCAATGGCCAGTTGCGCTGGCTGGATCGGTCGGGTGTGGTTATGGGGGCCTTTTCGGGCGGTATCTTTCCGCTGGCGCGATCAGGGTTGCTGCAGGGCCACCGCTGTTCGGTGCATTGGTGCTATGAGGCGGCCTTCAAGGCCGAATTTCCCGAAGTTGCCGCCAGCCCGAATGTGATCCTGCGCGACCGGCGGCGCTATACGGTTTCGGGGGCGGGGGCAGTGTTCGATCTGATGCTGCGGCTGATCGAGGAACGCCTGGGCCGCGACACGATGACCGAAGTGGCCTGCTGGTTCCAGCATCCGTTCGTGCGCGATGAAGATGCCAGCCAGAAGGTGCCGGTTGCCAAACAGGGCGGCACCGATGACATGCTGCCCGAACCGATCCGCGCCGCGATCCGCATCTTTGCCGACCATATTGAAGACCCGGTGCAGATTGCGGATGTGGCGGCGGCGGTCGATCTGTCTGAGCGGCATCTGGAGCGGCGCTTCAAGGCCGCCACAGGGCAAAGCCCGCTGAAATACTACCGGTTGATGCGGCTGAAAAAGGCGCGTCAGAGGGTGCTCTATTCCAACGACACCATCACCGAGATTGCGCAAAGCGTGGGGTATGCCAGTTCGACACCCATGGCGCGCCACTATGCCGAGGCCTTCGGGGTGAACCCGAACGATGAACGGCGGCGGCTGAACGGGGTGCGCGGCCTGTCCGGCGCCTTGCCGCCGCGCGACTGATCGCGGCGGCAGGGCGGGGCGCTTATCCCTGATGGATCAGGCTGGCAAACAGCCTTGGGTCAAGGCTGGTCTGGGCAAAGGTCGGGCCTTCGGTCAGGATGCTGACCGCATCATGGCTGTGCAGGCTTTCCTGGTGGCTGGCGATGACGCGGAAATCGCCGATGCGCGGATCGCCTTGCAGCCGGGCGCAGAACAGCCGCGCGGCATCCTCGACAAAGATCGGGTTCGCCGCGTTCAGTTCGGCAAATGCCTGCTCATCCTCGCGCTTCACCATGACCTGGGTTTCGGTCGGCACCGCCGAGCGGCACAGTTCGATCAGGTCTTCAAACCACAGGCAGCGGCCCGGGTTCACCACCACGGAAATCCGGGCCACCGACCGCTGCGAATGCGGCGTGGCCAACTGGCCGCGGGTACGGCGGGCATGTTCGCTCAGTTCCAGCGAACAGGGGCAGGTACTGGAATAGACGTAATCCAGATGGATCACCTTGGTCCGCTGGCCGCCCCGGTCCACCAGTTCCAGCGCAATGTCATAGTATTGCCAGCCCGACAGGCCAGACCGCAGGCTGCCCACCTTCATCGGGAAGGACAGGCGCATCTGGATGCGGGCGTCAAAACTTTCGAGATCGCGCTTGTAATCTTCCAGCGCGCGTTCGATCACTTTGAAGCTGAAGCTTTCTTCGGCATGGGCATAGAACGACCGCATGATGCGGCTCATGTTGATGCCCTTCTTGTCGGCCTCAAGGCTGACTGTGCCGGTCACGCTGGTCTCCAGCACCACCTCGGCGCCATTGCGGCTACGAAAGCGGATCGGCAGGCGGAAATTCGAAATGCCCACATGCTGAATTTGCTGCCGGGCGCCCCGGATCAGGCTGGCGGGGCCGTTTTGCAGATCGGGCAGACCGGCCTTGTAGGCGGCATCAACAGTGAAATCCTGCGGGTAGTCTCTGCTCAGTTCCGGGTAGCCATCCGCCAGAAAGGCCCGTGCCGCCGGTTCGATCGCCGCAATTTCTGCATCCGACGCCTTGCCTGCCCATTGCCGCAACAGTCGTGCTGCCGCTTCCGCTTCCTCGCGGCTCGGCTTCCGGTCGATTTCCGGCGTATGGATGTTCATTCGCGCGTCCCCCGTGCTTGATGCCATGGTCGCTGGTGCATCATATGGGGCATTTGCGCCCCTTATTCTACCCATGCCGCTGTTCTACGGATCAATTCCGACACCGGATCACTGAATTTACCTCCAATTCTTGACAAGGCGACGAAGGAATGCGCTCCTCCATGGGTTGAATGTGCAAGGATGACAAGAAGATGGTGGAACTTGTTCTTTATGGTCACCCCGACTCGGGCCATGCCTGCAAGGTGGCCTTGGCCCTGCGGTTGTCGGGGTTGGCGCATCGCTGCATCTGGGTCGATATCTGGGCTGATCCGGCGAGTCGTCCTGCGGAATTCCTCGCGGCCTCTCCCTTTGCCGAAGTGCCATGTCTGATGATCGATGGGGTGGCGCATGTGCAATCCGGAGCGATCCTTCTGGATCTGGCCAGCCGCTTTGGCCTGCTGGGGGGCGAGACGCCGGAAGGTCTGCGGCGGGGCCGCGAATTGCTGATGTGGGAGGCCAATCGCATCGGCATGTGCCTGCCGCAGCTGAAAGAGGCGCGTCGGGTTCAGGGCAAGGGCTTTCCCCCCGGTGCGGTCGAATGGCTGACCCTGCGCTATCAGGCCGATTGTGCCCGCTTTGCCATCCTGCTGGCGGAAGGGCCATTCTTCCATGGCGCGCAGCCCGGCATCGGCGATTGCGCGATCTGGGGGTATACCCAATGGCTGGACGCGGCAGGCGTCGCGCCGACCCCGGTGATGGCAGGCTGGCTGGCCCGGATGCGCGCCCTACCACAGATGGCCACGCCTGCCGCGATGTTCCCGCAGAGTTGATCCATTGCCGTTTGGGAAAGGGCGGGTCTTGGGGTTGCGTTCTGCAGCCAGACGCCGCTAGGTCAATTCAGGCCGTTACCGCGTTTGGCGGGCAGCCTTTAGCAAGAATTTTTTAGGTGAGTGGAGGCCAGAATGGCAGATTTCACAGGTGAGAATGATCGCGACGATACGCTTTCCGGGGGAAGCTTCGGGACGAGCCCGGTCAATGACCGGCTGTTCGGGCTAAGCGGAAATGACACCTACAGTTTCACCCGGGTTGTCGGGAGTGACCAGATCACCGACACGGCAGGAACCGACCGTATCCTGTTCGACAGCAGCATCAGCCGGGACATGCTGCGTTTCAATACCAGTGGACCGGGTAGCGGCTTTGGCCAGGGCCAGTTGTTCGTCAGCATTGTCGATGAATTTGATAATCTGGTGTCCCAGATCACCGTGCATGATCAGCTTGACGGTTTGGGCGTTGAAAGCATCACTTTTGCGGATGGGTCCAGCATGTCGCTTGGTGGCGTGCTGACCCTGCAGGGCTATGCCGGAGACACCGATCTGATCGGCACCCTGCGCGCCGACCGTTTTCAATCCACCACCCGCAACGAACGCTTTTTCGGGGATCAAGGCGACGACACCTATCTGTTTGCAGCAGATTCCGGTCTCGACTCTGTCACCGACAGCCAGGGCCGTGACCGTATCCAGTTTGACGCATCGGTTACCCGGGATGCGATCCGGCTGAACACCAGCGGCACCGGCACGAGCTTTGGTGTGGGCGATCTGTTCATCAGCGTCGTTGACGAATTCGAGAATGTGATTTCCCAGATCACGGTCAATGATCATCTGGGGGGTAGGGCTGTGGAAACGCTGGCCTTTGCCGATGGCTCCACACTGACGCTGACGGGCGGGCTGACCCTGCAGGGCGCTGTTGGCGACACCGATCTGACCGGCACCTTCTTTGCCGACCGGATGATTTCGACAACCCGCAATGAAACCCTGCGTGGTGATCAAGGGGCCGATACCTATGTCTTTTCCGAAGGCTTCGGGTTTGACCGTGTCACCGATGCGCAGGGCAGTGACCGCATCCTGATCGACGATTCAATCGACCGGGGCGATGTGCGGCTGGTGAGCAACGGCCCGGGAAGCGCCTTTGGCGAAGGTGATCTGTTCATCAATGTGGTCGATGAACTGGAGAATGTGGTCGGCACGATCACGCTGCAGGATCATCTGGACGGGAAGGCCATCGAGACGCTGGAATTTGCCGATGGAAGCCGGATCAACCTGCTGGGCGGTCTGACCATCCGGGGGGCAATCGGCTGGACCGACCTGGCGGGCACGGCCCAGAACGATACGCTTGTGGGGAGTGAACGCAACGAGGTGTTCCGCGGCAATATCGGCAATGACAGCTATCGCTTGGCTGCGGGTTTCGGCACCGACACGATCTTTGATACCGGCGGCACGGACACTGTCGCGATGACCGGGATCAATCCCGGGCGGGTTACGCTTCTGAGGACCAGCACCTTCACCTCGACCCTGACCGTTCAGGTGCAGGATCGGATGGGCAATGTCACCGATACGCTATCCCTGGCCAATTACTTCGCCGAAGGGTCGGGCAAGGTCGAAACGCTGAACATCGGCGGCGCGCGGTTCAACATCGCCGCGCAACTGGCAGGGCCTGTGACTTCGACACGGGCCGACAAGGTCGGGTCGTTCCTCGGCAACACGGTGATCGATGGCAAGGGCGGCAATGACCGGCTGAGCGATCTTTTCGGCAACAATACGCTGTCTGGCGGGGCTGGCAACGATACGCTGTTGGGCGGTGCGGGCAATGACCAGTTGATTGGCGGTCTTGGCGCCGATCGGATGAACGGTGGCGCCGGGGATGACCGGATGGATGGCGGGCGCAGCAATGACGTGCTGACCAGCGGGGCAGGGGCCGATGTGATTGTCTTTGCCACCGGCAGCGGGCGTGACCGGGTGACCGACTTCAGCCTTCGCAATGACACGTTGCTGCTGGATGATGCGCTGTGGACCGGAACCCGCAGCGCCCGGCAGGTGGTGCGCGACTTCGGGCGCGATACCGGGGCGGATGTGGTGCTGGATTTCGGTCGCAAAGGGGCCATTGTGCTGGAAGGGGTGTCATCCCTGGCAGGTCTGGCTGATGTGATCGAGATCATCTGACAGGGAATTCCGGGCTGGCACCCTGGGGTGCTGGCCCGGGCATACCGAAATATTTGATCAAATTCGGGTCAACACCCCGCCGCCGAACTGGACATGCGGCGGCGAACATGGTTCACCTTCGGGCAACCCGATCCTGGAGGCCCCGATGCTTGATTCCGTCACCGACCTGCGCTCGCTTCTGAAAGACCCTTCGCTGCTGGCCACCAAGGCCTATGTCGCGGGCGAATGGATCGATGCCGATGACGGCACCACCTTCGACGTGCGCAACCCCGCGCGGGGCGATGTGATCTGCACCGTGCCCAACCTTGGCCGCGCCGAGACCGCCCGCGCCATTGCCGCTGCACAGGTGGCGCAAAAGGAATGGGCCGCGCGCACCGGCAAGGAACGCGCGCAGATCATGCGCAAATGGTTCGATCTGATGATGGCCAACCAGGATGATCTGGGCGCGATCCTGACGGCTGAAATGGGCAAGCCCCTGGCCGAAGCGAAGGGCGAAATCGCCTATGGTGCCAGCTTCATCGAATGGTTCGGCGAAGAGGCGAAGCGCGTCTATGGCGAAACCATTCCGGGCCATCTGCGCGACAAGCGCATCACCGTGCTGAAACAGCCGATCGGGGTGGTGGCCTCCATCACGCCGTGGAACTTCCCCAATGCGATGATCACCCGCAAATGCGCCCCGGCGATTGCCGTGGGCTGTGCTTTTGTCGGCCGTCCGGCGGCGGAAACCCCGCTTTCGGCGCTGGCTCTGGCTGTGCTGGGCGAACGCGCGGGCCTGCCCAAGGGGCTGTTCTCGATCATCACCTCGGCCCGGTCGTCGGATATCGGCAAGGAATTCTGCGAAAACCCGATCGTGCGCAAGCTGACCTTCACCGGTTCGACCGAAGTGGGCCGCATCCTGCTGCGTCAGGCGGCGGATCAGGTGATGAAATGCAGCATGGAACTGGGCGGCAATGCGCCCTTCATCGTGTTTGACGATGCCGATCTGGATGCGGCGGTCGAAGGCGCGATGATGTCGAAGTTCCGCAACAACGGCCAGACCTGCGTCTGCGCCAACCGGATCTATGTGCAGGCCGGCGTCTATGACACCTTCGCCGCCAAACTGGCTGCGGCCGTGGCCAAGCTGAATGTGGGCGACGGGCTGAAAGCGGGCGTGACCACTGGCCCGCTGGTGAACATGGCTGCCGTCGAGAAGGTCGAAGAACATATTCAGGACGCGCTGGCCAAGGGCGGTTCGATTGTCACGGGCGGCAAGCGGCATGATCTGGGCGGGTCGTTCTTTGAACCGACGGTGGTGGCGGGCGTTACCGATGAAATGTTGGTGACGAACGAGGAAACCTTCGGCCCGCTGGCCCCGCTGTTCCGCTTCGAGACCGAAGAAGAGGTGGTCGAGAAGGCCAATGCGACGATCTTCGGCCTTGCCTCCTACTTCTATTCTCGCGACATCGGCCGCATCACCCGCGTTCAGGAAGCGCTGGAATATGGCATTGTCGGGGTGAATACCGGCATCATTTCCACCGAAGTCGCGCCATTTGGCGGGGTGAAACAGTCGGGTCTGGGGCGTGAGGGCAGCCGTCACGGCATGGAAGATTATCTGGAGATGAAATACATCTGCCTGAGCTTCTGAGGGCCAGGGAAGCTGGGGGCTCTGCCCCCACTGCCCCTTCCCCCGAGGATATCTGCACCAAGATGAAGGGCAGGGCTGCGATGGCCTTGCCCTTTGGTCGATCTAGGCGTCAGCCTCCGCTGCTGGGGCGGGTAGCGGATTTGCCAAAGCCGCCGCGTTCTGCGACAGCGGCGCGGGTCATCGGGGGCAGGCCCTTGGTGGTAGGGGCCTTGGCGAAGGCCTGAACCGGCATCTTGCCCGCCCCGTTCAGATTGCCGATGGCCGTGCCGCCGGGGGTAGCAAAGCCACCGCCCGCCCGCCCCATCAGCGGCTGTGCCACCGGGCGGCCCCCGCCGAGCGCGCTGCCGATCAGATAGCCCATCAACAATGGCATGAAGATCGATCCGCCGCCGCTGCTGCCCGATACGCTGTCAGTGCCACAGGCCCCTTGCCCATGCTGTTCTTCGCAGATGTCCTTGCTGGCATAGCGCGGGGCGGTTTCATCATGCAGGGCCTGTGCCGTGGTAAAACTGTCGCGGCAATCTGCCTCGGTGAACCAGCCATCCGCCTTGGCTGCGGCAAGGCAGCTGTCCAGCGTATCGAAGCTGGCGGCGTCGGTCGCCTCTTCCTGACAGGCCGAAAGGCCGAAGGCAGCAGCGCCCAGAAGCGCAAGCGGGACAAGGCGGGAACGTTTCATGGCACGGGTTACCCTTCGATGAAATGCGGCTTGAAGCGCGACAGGTCTTGCGTGATGCGGCTGGCATCTTCGCGCAGACCCATGCCGACGCAGGTTTCCCCCACGATCCAGGCGCCGATCACCGGATGGGCGCCGCCCATGTCGGGCAGGGGGGCATAGGCCTGCAGGATGCGCGGATGATGATCATATTCGCTGTTGGCCGAGCGTTCCAGAACCTGCCCGCCCAGCATGATCCGCACGCCCGCCCCTTCGCGCGAAAAGATCGGCTTTTCGACATGGCCGTTGCCAAGTGCCTGTGCCGCCTCCGGCGCAAGGCCTGCCGCCACATCCTCGGCAAAGAAGGCGGGCAGCAGATTGGGATGGCGGGGGAAGAATTTCCACAGCATTGGCAGGATCGCCTTGTTGGACAGCAGCGCCTTCCAGGGCGGTTCGACAAAGCGGCAGCCCGAACTGCCCAGATGGGCCGCGAAATCATCGGCAAACAGGTCTTCCCAGGGGTAGAGCTTGAACAGCGCGCCGATCACCCGGTCTTCGCCATCGGCAAACTGTCCGGTCGCGGTCAGGCCGATACGCTCCAGATCGGTGTAATGCGCGCCCAAGCCTGCCTCGCGCGCGGCCCAGGCCATGGCCTCGACCGTGGCGTAATCTTCGGGATTGCCCGCAATGGCCGCGAAATGCACATCTGTTTCGGGCGCAAAGATCGCGGCAAAGCGTTCGACCAGCGCCTCGTGGATGCGGTTGAACTGATCGCTGTCCGCGCGCAGCACCCGTGCGGCCTGCTGATCTTCAAGCCACAGCCATTGGAAGGCGGCGGATTCGTATAGCGAGGTTGGCGTATCCGCGTTGTATTCCAGCAGTTTCGCGGGGCCTGCACCATCATAGGCCAGATCCATCCGGCCATACAGTTCGGGTTCGGCCGAAGCCCAGCTGGCCGCGATGTAATCCCAATGCGCCCGGGGCAGGCCCATGCGGGCCATCAGCGTCTCATCGGCAAGGATCCGGCCCACCGCCTCGCGGCAGAGCGCATGAAGTTCGGTGGCCGGGTCTTCGATATCCTGTTCGACCTGCGCCAGCGTGAATCGATAGGCCGAGCTTTCATCCCAATAGGGTTCGCCATGCATGTCGGCAAAGGTGAAGCCCAGATCGGCCGCCTTGGCGCGCCAATCGGGACGTTCGGGCAAACTGATCCGTTGCAACCGGCATCCTCCAAAGGTTGAAGGACATATCTGCACTGGCAGTGGTCCGCGCAAGGGGCTTTTGCGGTGGCCTGCCAAGGATTGCGCCACAGGTTGCGTCACAGCTACTGTGGCAGACATGGATACGGATGATGAAACCCTGGCTTTGGCCGCCGCAGGCGGTGACCGTGCCGCCTTCGCGGCGCTGGTGAACCGGCATTACGATCGCATCTATGGCTTGGGCTGGCGGCTGACCGGTTCGGCGGCGGATGCGCAGGATCTGGCGCAGGAAATATGCGCGGCTTTGCCTGCCAAGCTGCGTGGCTGGCGGGCCGAGGCAAAGTTCACCACCTGGCTTTATCGGGTGGTGGTGAATGCGGCGGCGGATATGCGACGGCGCGGGGCAACGCGGGCGCGTGCTGCGGATGGCTGGGGCGATTGGGAAATCTCGCGCCAGGAAATGATCGCGGAAGAGCGGGAAAGACTGGCCTGGCTGGAAGGCGCGATGGCCAGGCTGAGCCCCGAGCTGCGCGAAACCGTGGCGCTGGTTCTGGGCGAAGAGATGACCCAAGCCGAGGCGGCGCAGGTTCTGGGTCTGTCAGAAGGCACGGTGGCCTGGCGCATGTCGGAAGTGAAGAAGCGGCTGCGCCGCATTGCGGAAGGGGAGGCAGCGGAATGACCGATGAGCTGGACATGCTCAAGGCAGCATTGCGGGGCGGTCTGCCGCCCGCGCAGGATGCGGCCCGGCTGGCGGCCTTGTCGGCGGCGCTGGATAATTTCGACCAGCTCCAAGAAAACGAGCCCGCGCCGCGTTCCAGTCAGGTCCATCCCCGAAAGGCGGGATGGCTGACCGGAGCAAAAGCCATGATGACCCGACTTTCCTCCGCCAGGATACTGGCGGCAACGACCTCGGCTGCCGCGCTTGCGGTGGCGCTGGTGGCGGTGGCCCCTGCCTTGCGGCAGGATGCGCCGCTGTCGCCGCCGCTGCCCTCGCTGCCTAGGTCCGAACCTGTGGCCGCGCAAACCCCTGATCCTGCCCCCGCGCCCATGGCGGCGCAGGCCCCGGCCGCAGCCCCCGCAAAGCCGGCCGAAGCCCTGTCGGACATGGCGATGGAAGAGCCGATGGCAGCCGAAGAACCGATGGTTCTGATGGAGCAGGCGCCCGCCTTTGCCGAACCGATGGCACGCCGGGCGGCGCTGCCCCAGACCGAAGCGGCGGCGCCAGAGATGGCCGATACCGAAAGCTTCGCCAATGCCCCGGCCAATCCGGTGCGTCTGGTGCAAGAAGACCCGGTATCCACCTTCTCGGTCGATGTGGATACGGCGGCCTATAGCCTGATCCGCCGCTTTCTGCAGGCAGGCGAATGGCCCGACCCTGCGGCAGTGCGGATCGAGGAGATGGTAAACTATTTCCCCTATGCCTATCCGCAGCCCACCGGCAGCGATCCGTTTCGCGCCGATGTCACGGTTTTTCCGACGCCGTGGAACGACGGCACCCGGCTGGTGCGCATCGGGCTGCAGGGCCGCCTTCCAGAGGTGGCGGACCGCCCGCCGCTGAACCTTGTGTTCCTTGTGGATACGTCAGGCAGCATGGATGCGCCGGACAAGCTGCCGCTGCTGAAACAGGCGCTGCGTCTGGTGCTGCCGCAGTTGCGCGCAGGCGATCAGGTCGCGCTGGTGGCCTATGCCGGTTCGGCAGGCGTGGTGCTGGAGCCGACAGCGGCCAGCGAGACCGCTGCAATTTCCGCAGCACTGGACCGGCTGGCGGCTGGTGGCGGCACGGCAGGGGCCGAAGGGCTGACGCTGGCCTATCAGCAGGCCGCGCTGATGGCCGCCCCCGGTGAGGTCAGCCGGGTTCTGCTGGCCACCGACGGGGATTTCAATCTGGGTATCAGCGATCCTGCAGAACTGGAAACCTTCATTGCGCGTCAGCGCGAAGGGGGTACCTATCTGTCGGTTCTGGGTTTCGGGCGCGGCAATCTGGATGATGCCACCATGCAGGCGCTGGCACAGGCCGGAAATGGCATGGCGTCCTATATCGATACGGCGCAAGAGGCGCGTAAGGTGCTGGTGGATCAATTGTCCGGCGCGTTGTTCCCGCTGGCCGATGATGTGAAGCTGCAGGTGGAATGGAACCCGGCCAAGGTGGCTGAGTATCGGCTGATCGGCTATGAAACCCGGGCGCTTGCACGCGAGGATTTCAACAATGATCGCGTTGATGCGGGGGAAATCGGGGCGGGCCATCAGGTCACGGCGCTGTATGAAATCACTCCGCAGGGCAGCGCGGCGCGGCTGACCGATCCGCTGCGCTATGGGGCGGCCCCCGAAGGTCAGGTGCCAGCGGACGCGTCGGATGAACTGGGGTTCCTGAAACTGCGCTGGAAAGCGCCGGGTCAGGCTGACAGCCAGCTGATTGCCACCCCGATCCTGGACGGAACGGCAGCCCCCGACGCCGAGGCGCGCTTTGCTGCCGCCATCGCGGGCTTTGGCCAGTTGCTGACCGGCGGGCAATATCTGAATGGCTGGGGCTGGGATCAGGCCATCGCCCTGGCCGAAGGCGCGCGGGGGGATGATCCCTTCGGCTATCGGGTCGAAGCGGTGAACCTGATGCGTCTGGCGGCCAGCCTGCCGCGTTGAGCTGTCGGGCAAGAATGCCAAAAGGCCCGGTCAAGTGACCGGGCCTTGCGATCATTTTGCCGGGGATCAGTTCACGGCGGCGGCATCCACCACATCGGCGGCGACAGGGGCGCTGCTGGCGATGGCGATGCGGCGAGGCTTCAGGGCCTCGGGCATTTCGCGCACCAGATCGACATGCAGCATGCCATGTTCATGGGTGGCCCCGGTCACACGGACATGATCGGCCAGCGCGAAGCGGCGTTCAAACGCCCGGGTGGCGATGCCACGATGCAGATAGGTGCGGGGCGTTTCCTCGGCCGTCTTGCGGGCCGAAACCACCAACGCGCCGTCTTTCACCTCGACCCCCAGATCTTCGGGGGTGAAACCGGCGACGGCGATCGAGATGCGATAGGCATTCTCGTCGGTCTTTTCGATGTTGTAGGGCGGATAGGTCGGCTGGGCCACATCGGCGGCCAGCACCCGGTCCATCAGATCGGCGATGCGGTCAAAGCCAACGGTGGCACGATAGAGCGGGGCAAGATCGAAATTGCGCATGGTCATCCTCTGCAAGCGATGCGTTTGCGTGGGCCCCCCCTTGCGGGGCTGGCGGAATACCGGGCCCGTCATGGCACCCGGCAGGGATGATCTGGGGAATGTGGCGCGGTGTTTCAAGAGGGGGCCCCGCGCAGAAAATCTGCATGATTGCAGGCCCCCTTCGGCGCTGGGGCCTGCAGTCCGATGGTCAGGCCTGTGCCAATGCCTGTTGCAGGTCAGCGATCAGGTCACCCGCATCTTCCAGCCCGACCGACAGCCGGATCAGGCCCGGGGTGATGCCAAGCGCGGCCTTCTGTTCCTCTGGCAGGCGCTGATGTGTGGTGGTGGCCGGGTGGGTGGCGATGGATTTCGCATCGCCCAGATTGTTGGAAATCTTGATGATCTCCAGCGCGTTCAGCACCCGGAATGCGGCATCCTTGCCGCCCTTCACCTCGAAGGCCACCATGGTGCCGCCCGATCCCATCTGCGCCATCGCCAGATCATGCTGCGGATGATCGACCAGCCCGGGGAAGATCACCCGGCCCAACCGCGTATCGCCCTGCAGGGCGCTTGCCACCTTGAGCGCGCTGTCGGCCATGGCCCGGCAGCGCAGGTCCAGCGTCGCCATGCCGTTCAGCATGATCCAGGCGGTAAACGGGCTCATCGAACCGCCGGTATGCTTCATGTAGGGTTCCAGCACCTTGCGGGTGAAATCGCGGCTGGCGCAGACCACGCCACCCAGGGCGCGGCCCTGTCCGTCGATGTGCTTGGTGGTGGAGTAGACGACAACATCGGCGCCCAGATCGACGGCGCGGCTGAAGATCGGGGTGGAAAAGACATTGTCCACGATCACCAGCGCACCGGCAGCATGGGCGATTTCGGCCACACCACGGATATCGACCAGTTCCAGCGTCGGGTTCGACATGCTCTCGAAGAACACCGCCTTGGTCACGCCCGGTCGCACTGCCGCGCGCCATTGATCCAGATCGGCACCATCGACAAAGGTCACCTCGACGCCGTAACGCCCAAGGATTTCTTCAAGGATGTACAGGCACGATCCGAACAGCGCCCGGGCCGACACGACATGATCGCCAGCCCGCAGCATCGACACCAGCGCACCATTCACCGCCGCCATGCCGCTGGCGGTGGCGAAGGCGTCTTCGGTGCCTTCCAACGCTGCGATGCGTTCTTCGAACATCCGGGTCGTGGGGTTGCCATAGCGGGCATAGATGAATTCATCCTCGCCGGTTTTGACGAACCGCGCCTCGGCGGATTCTGCGGTGGGATAGACAAAGCCCTGGGTCAGGAAGATCGCCTCTGCCATTTCGCCATATTGGCTGCGGCGGCTGCCCTCATGCACCAGTGTCGTGCGTGTCTTCCAATCCTTGCTCATCCCACAGCCCCCTTCGGCCCATGAAAAAACCCCGAAGACCACAGGCTTCGGGGCGCATCCCTCACCTTTTAGCGGCTTGTTTAACGTGGCCCGCAATCCGGTCTCAAAGCGCCACAGGTGCCCATACGCCGCGCGGGCGGCAAGGTCAACCACTACCCCAGCAGCCAGCCGGGAGGCAGATCAGGCTGGAGCCTTTGTGGTGTCCATGGCAGGATGGACCCATGATTACCGAGATTGGCACCTATTTCCGTGACGGTTGCGGCCGCTGTGCGCGCTTTGCGACGCCTGATTGTGCCGCGCGGTTTTGGGCTGACGGGCTGGCCGCGCTGCGTGCCCTGTGCCTGGGGGCCGGGTTGGACGAGCAGGTGAAATGGGGCCACCCCTGTTACATGCATGCAGGGCGCAACATCGCAGTGCTGGGGGCGTTCCGATCCGATTTCAGGATCACGTTTCAGGATGCGGCCTTGCTATCCGATCCGCAGGGGCTGTTGCAGCGGCAGGGGCCGAACACCCGCCATCCCGACATGCTGCAATTTAGGGATGCCGCTCAGGTGGCGGACCGGGCAGGGCTGATCCGTGATCTGCTGGCGCAGGCGATGCAGAATGCGCGGGCGGGTCTGCGGCCACCGTCCCGCGAAACGCCCACCGAAATCCCGACCGAGTTGCAGCAGGCCATGTCTGCCGATCCTGATCTGGCTGCGGCTTTCGCCGCCCTGACGCCGGGCCGTCAGCGCAGCCATGCGTTGCAGATTTCCGGGGCCAAGACAGCTGCGACCCGGCTGAACCGGATCGCGCGCTTGCGACCGCTGATCCTTGCCGGGCGCGATGCGCTTGGGCGGTGATCAGCCGTTCGAATGCATCCGTTCGATATAGGCGCGCATTTCCTCGGCCTCGTGGCGGGCATCGCGCAGACCTTCCATCGCGGCGCGCAATTCCGCCTCGGTCTGGGCCAGCTGGTTGCTCAGCTCTGCCTCGCGCTGTTCGATATAGAGGATGGCCTGATCGCGCATTTCCTCGGCCTCGTGCAGCGATTGTGCCAACCGCTCCACCTCGCCCATATCGGCGGCAGAAACGCGGCGGAAGCGGTGAACCAGCCAATTGGCAAACCAGCCCAGCGTGAAGGCCAGCATGAGGACAATGGCCGTGGCGATGACGAATTCGTTGCGGTTCATGGGTCTGTCCTGGGCTGTGCGTCAGTTGCGCTTGGGGCGCGGCTTGGGGCGCAAGGTCATCTTTTGCGGGGCGATCGAAGGGCTGTCATCGACCGGTGCGGCGGCGGCACCTGCTGCCGGGGCCTCTGCATCTTCGGCGGGCGTTTCTGTGGGGCTCGGGGCAGGGGCACCGATCAGGGTGAATTCGATCCGCCGGTTGGCCTCGCGTCCTTCATCGGTGCCGTTGTCGGCGACGGGCGCCCCTTCGCCATAGCCTTTGGCCAGGATACCGCCCACCGGCGCCCCGCGCCCTTGCAGAGACAGAAGCACCGCTTCGGCCCGGGCCTGGCTGAGCGCGAGATTGCCTTCGGTCGAACCCTGCGCATCGGTATGGCCCGCGATTTCCAGCTTCAGCGCCGGGCAGGATTTCAGCACATCGGTCAGCGCCACCATGGTGGCATTGGCGTCAGATGTGATTTCGGCTGAACCGGGGGCGAAGGTGATCTTCGATTTTGCAACGATGGCATTCAGATCGGCCACACATTCCTGCGGCGAGGGCAGGGCGGCAAAGGGATCAAACGCCTCGTCATAGCGGATATCGACCTTGAAGGGCTGGCCCTGGCCCAGCTTGTCCGACAGGATCTGCGCAACCCGCGCCCGCCCGTCCTGCCGCCCGGTGATGCCTGACACACTCACCGTATCGGCCCGCACCGTCAGCGCGCCATGATGCAGGATCGACAGCGCCTCCAGCCCGGCCAACACCCGCACGGCCCAACCATCCGGCAGCTCTTCGTCAAACCGGGTGGCCGTATAAACCTTGTCCGCGCCAAAGCGGGCGCGGGCGAAACTGTCCACCGCAGATTTCAGCAGATCGTCGGTCACGCGGCCACGCAATTCGGCACGGCCATCTTCGGCCAGCGTGGCGGTGAACTCGGCGGGGCCCGCCTGCGCGGCATCGGTGCTGGGGCGCGAGGATTTGAGCGAGAAGGTCGCGGGCAGCGCCGTCTGCAATTCGCCCACCACCCGGTCAAACAGCGCCTGTGATACGCCAGCCTCAGCCTGCAGCGTGACATCTGCATCAGAGAATGTGATCGACCCGCCGCCCAGAGTATTGATCGCCGTGATCCCGGCCACTGTGGCATCGGCCCAGCTTGGCGTTGGGGTGCCCATGCCGACGGTGCAGATCACGGATCCCTGCACACCCGCCGCGGCACCTGCCTGCAGAATGCGGTCGCGCGCTGCATCGGTATCGGCCGAGCAGGCATCAAACCGCGCGCCATTTGCATCTTTCAGGAAGCGCAGCGTGAAAGGGGTCAGCACCGGGCGCGGGGCCGAAATGGAGATTTCGGTCGCCAGTCCCGGCGGTTTCAGCTTGGCAATCTCGCCCTCCAGCCGCCGCTTCTGGGCGTCGCTGTCGGAAATCGCGGTGATTGCCACTTTGTCAGCCGATACCGAAATCTTGGCGCGGGGCAACAGTTTCAGCGCCGCCGTCGCAAATTCCAAAGCGGCCTCCCATCCTTCGGGGGCAGGATAGGCGGCGGTTTCCAGCATGTCGGACACCGGAACCGACCCGGCAATCGCCGCGATTTCGGCCGCCAGCGCCTTGTCGGGCTCGGGCGGGGCTGGGGCATTGGGATCCGTGACAACAGCGGCAGGCAGCAGGCCGATCAGCGATACACCATCGGGATAGCGCAGCATTTCGACCGAAAACCGTGGCGCTTCGATGGCCTTCACCGGGGCCACCTCCATCCGGTCGCGCACGCGCGCCGCGTCAATCACGCTGCCCGCAAGATTGACCACGCGAAAGCGCGCCGCCTCGTTCGGGGCTGTGCCATACAGCCGCAATTGCAGCCCGGTGGCCCGGATAGAAGGCCATGTGATCCCCTCGGCCAGAAGGCGCGAACGCACCAGTGCCTCGGATCGGTTTTCGATCACCATGGCGGCGGTCCAGGCCACCACAATCGACGCGACCGCGCCGCCCAGAAAGGCGGTGGTGGTCAGCATGGAGGACGGGATTCGCATATGGTACGGCCCTGGTAATCTTAACGGCTGGTCTTCCCTACGCCGGGAAGGCGCCCCGGATCAATCAAACCAGTGCGGCACCGGCAAGAAACAGCGCAAGGATCAATCCCGCGTCGCGGTTCGAGCGGAACAATTTCAGGCAGTTGTCCGTATTGGTTGTATCAAGCTGCCCCAGTTGCCAGCGCAGATGCAGGCCGAAGGCCCAGACCCCGCTCAGGGCAATCCCGAGTGGCAGGATCGGCCCCCGCACTAGCGCCAGCACGGCGGCCAGCATGGCCAGCAGCACCGAAATCACCAGAAAGCGCCCCAGCCAGACCCCGGTTTGCGCATCGCCAAACAGTCTTGCGGTGGATTTTACCCCGATCAGCGCATCGTCTTCCTTGTCCTGATGGGCATAGATCGTGTCGTAAAACAGCGTCCAGGCAATGCCCGACAGCCAAAGCACCACCGGGGCCGCGCTCAGGCTGCCGTCATGCGCCGCCCAGGCGACCAGTGCCCCCCAGTTGAAGGCCAGCCCCAGAAAGGCCTGGGGCCACCAGGTAAACCGCTTGGCAAAGGGGTAGATGGCCACCAGCGCCAGCGATCCGATACCAAGGCCGATGGCCATGGGCGGGAAGGTGAACAGGATCGCCGCGCCAATGGCGCATTGCACCGCCATCCAGATCACCGCCTGCCGCAGGCTGACCTGCCCCGAAGGGATCGGGCGAGACCGGGTACGCGCGACTGCGGCATCAAAATCGCGGTCGGTGATGTCATTCCAGGTGCAGCCCGCGCCGCGCATGATCGCGGCGCCCAGCGTGCAGCCCAGAAAGATCCACAGATCATACCAGCCCAGGCCCGCCGGATCGGCGGCTGCGGCCAGAAACAGCCCCCAATAGCAGGGCAGCAGCAAAAGCCAGGTGCCAATCGGCCGGTCTGCCCGGCTCAGGCGCAGATAGGGCCGGGTGCGTGCAGGGGCATGGCGATCCACCCAGTTGCCGGGCGGGGCATCGGCGACGATGCGGTCTGGCTCTGGCGTTTCGCCGCGCTCGGTCATAGTCTGGCCCCATCATGCAGGATGCGAAAATCAGGCTCTATGTAGACCAGCCGCTTGGCCCGGGGCAATCGGTTGCCCTGAACGAGGATCAGTCGATGTATCTTTTCGCCGTCATGCGGCGGCAAGAGGGCGACGCGGTTTTGCTGTTCAACGGTCGGGATGGCGAATTCCGCGCCCATGTGGCGCAGGCGCACAAGCGTCGGGGCGTGCTGGTCTGCGACCATCAGACCCGGCTCTTGCAGGTGCCGCCTGATCTGTGGCTGCTGTTTGCCCCGGTGAAGAAGGCGGAAACCGTGTTCATCGTGGAAAAGGCGGTTGAACTGGGCGCTGCGCGGCTATGCCCGGTGCAGACCGATTATACCAATGCTGACCGGCTGAACCGCGACCGGATGCAGGCCAATGCGCGCGAGGCGGCGGAACAATGCGGGGCGACCCATTTGCCGCCGGTCGATGATCTGCGCCCACTGGACCGGGTGCTGGATACCTGGCCGGAAGATCGCCGCCTGTTGTGGTGCAACGAGGCCGAGGCCGGTCTGGCCACCGCGCTGTCCGGGCAGCCGGGCGGGCCATGGGCCATCCTGATCGGGCCGGAAGGCGGGTTTTCCGGGCGTGAACGTGACCGGCTGGCCGCGCTGCCGCAGGTGGTGCAGGCCAGTCTGGGCCCCCGCATCCTGCGCGCCGAAACGGCCGCCATCGCCGCGCTGACCCTGTGGCAGGCCGCCCTTGGGGATTGGACCAGCCCTGCGGAGTCGAGCCATGCGGGATGATTACCGCGCCTGGCTGGAGGCCGAGCAATATTCCGAGAACACCCGCGCCACCCAGATGGCACAATTGCGCAAGATCGAACGCGCCTATGGCGAAACGCTGGATGCCATCGTCGCGCGTGGCGGTTTGCCCGATCTGATCCGTGATCTGACCTATTCCAGCGCCGATGAACGTCTTGGCAAGCCGAACCCCTCACGGCTTGAAATCGGCGGCAGCCTGTTCAAGGGGCTGATGTCTGCCAAAAGCGCCGCCACTCTTTACGCGCGCTTTCTCGGAGCAATGGGCGACGATGGCCCGCCTCAGGGGCTGGCAAGCGCCGAAGGTGCGGCCACGCCCGAAGGTCAGCGCCTGTCGCTCGAACGCGATCTGCAACAGGCACTGCGCGAGGATATCGCCGCGCTGGAACCCGGGCTTGTCATCATTGATGGTGGGGTGGAACGTGCCGTCGCCTCGGGCTTCATCGACATTCTGGCCCGTGATGCGGTGGGCAGTCTGGTCGTCATCGAGCTGAAGGCGGGCAAAACCGATGCGCGCGTGATCGGGCAGGTGCTGGGCTATATGGGTGACATTATGGACGAAGAAGAAGTCACCGCGCTGCGGGGCATCATCATCGCCCATGATTTCGACCAGCGCAGCCGATCTGCCGCGCGGGCGATCCCCAATCTGTCATTGATCCGTTACGCGATCAGTTTCAGCTTCCACCCGGAAAGCTAGGAGATGGCGATGATCCGACCCGAGGCGCGGGCGCTGCTGGCCCGCTGGGGCGAAACCGGTTTTGCGTTGGCCGTCCTGGTCGCTGGCCTTTGGCTGGGGCTGCGCGGCGGCTGGATCTTGCTGCCGCTTGGCATCGCACTGGCGCTGCTTGGGGCGGGCCTGGCGCTGATTGCCCTGCGTCGGCTGCGCTTTGCCACGGCAATCCAGGATCAGCCGGGGCTGGTCGAGGTTGACGAACAGCAACTGGCCTATCTGGGGCCGACCGGCGGCGGATATGTCTCGCTCGACGATCTGATCGAATTGCGGTTGCTCAGCCGTGGCGGGCAACGCTTCTGGCGGCTGAAACAGGCCGATGGGCAGGCGCTGCTGGTGCCGGTGGCGGCCAATGGCGCAGACCGGCTGTTTGATGCCTTTGCGGCCTTGCCGGGGTTGGATGCGGCGGGCCTGATTGCCGCGCTGCACCCGCCTCCGGGCGGACCCGGCCTTGCCCCGCGCGAGGAACTGGGCCCGATCCTCTGGCGCAGGCGTGATCGCGCCGCCGTGAAACCTGCCTTGACTTGACCGCCGCCGCGCGGCACCTCTGGGCGCCCTGAGCCCACGCATACCCCTATGCCTCGACCCCTCGCCTTGAACGGAGCCTGCAGATGTCCATTCCCCAATCCGGTGGCGGCCTGATCGAACGGTTCGAACAGCTTGCCGAAATGATGGAGGCAGGCTGCAAGCCCAAGGATCGCTGGCGCATCGGCACCGAACATGAAAAGTTCGGCTTCCTCGAAGACAGCCATGCCCCCTTGCCCTATGAGGGTGCGGTGTCGATCAAGGCGCTGCTTGAGGGGCTGGCCGCGCGCTTCAACTGGCAACCGGTGCTGGAACAGGGAAAGATCATCGGTCTGACCCGCAATGGCGCCAATGTCTCGCTGGAGCCGGGCGGGCAGTTCGAGCTGTCGGGCGCGGCCTTGTCTGACATGAACCAGGTCGCAGCCGAATTGCAGACCCATCTGGATGAAGTGCGCGCCGTTACCGAAGGCTGGGGCGTGGGCTTTCTGGGCCTTGGGGCGGCGCCGGAATGGCAGCACGAAGAAATGCCGGTCATGCCCAAGGGCCGCTATCGGCTGATGACCGATTACATGGGGCGGGTCGGCACCCATGGCACGCAGATGATGTATCGCACCTGCACCACGCAGGTGAACCTCGATTACAGCTCTGAGGCTGACATGGTGCAGAAGCTGCGCGTGGCGCTGGCCCTGCAGCCGGTGGCGACGGCGCTCTTTGCCTCCAGCCCCTTCTTCGACGGCAAGCCCAATGGGCACCGCAGCTGGCGGTCGCGCATCTGGCGCGGTCTGGATGACAGCCGCACCGGCATGTTGCCCTTTGCCTTTGAACCGGGGATGGGGTTCCAGCGCTATGTGGACTGGGTTCTGGATGTGCCGATGTATTTCGTCTATCGCGACGGGCATTACATCAACGCGCTTGGCCAGAGCTTCCGCGATTTCCTGAAGGGCGAATTGCCCGCGCTGCCCGGCGAAAAACCCACGCTGAGCGATTGGGCCGATCACATGACCACCGTGTTCCCCGAGGCGCGGGTGAAGAAGTTCATCGAAATGCGCGGGGCCGATTGCGGCGATCAGGTGCATGTCAACGCGCTGCCGGCCTTCTGGGTCGGGCTGATGTATGACCAGACCGCGCTGGATGCAGCATGGGATCTGGTGAAGGGCTTCGATGCCGAAACGCGCGAAGGCTTGCGGGTCGCGGCCTCGGTCTCGGCGTTGAACGGGCAGGCCGGGGGGGTGAAGCTGGCCGATCTGGCACGCGCGGCGGTGGGCCTGTCGCATGCCGGTCTGGCGGCGCGCGGGCTTGGGGAAGAACGCTTCCTCAAGCCGCTGGTCGAAAATCTGGACAGCGGCACAGTGCAGGCGGATCGCTATCTGGCGGCCTATGAAGGCCCCTGGAAGCGCAGCCTGTCCCCGATCTACAGCGCGGCGCGGCTTGTCTGAGCCGCGTTACTTCTGGCCGATCTTTGGTTCCGTGCCGGCGCGCAGCCGCTGGATATTTGCGGAATGGCGCCAGAAGACCAGCAATGTCAGGATGATGCCCAGAAACAGCATCCGGCCCTGACCAAGCGCCAGCATCCAGAAGGTCGAACTGGCTGCCGCGACCAGCGCCGCCAGAGACGAGATGCGCCCAAGCGCCGCCGCAACCAGCCAGGTGGCGCAGCAGGCCAGACCGATGGGCCAGGACAGGGCAAGCAGCGTCCCAAGGAAGGTGGCCACGCCTTTGCCGCCCTTGAACCGCAGCCAGACCGGGAACAGATGCCCGAGGAACGAGGCCAGCGCCGCGACCTGTGCCGCATCCTCGCCCACCATCGCCCGGGCGATCAGCACGGCAATCCCGCCCTTGGCGGCATCAAGCACCAGTGTCGCCGCCGCCGCTGCCTTGTTGCCGGTGCGCAGCACATTGGTGGCCCCGATGTTGCCCGAACCGATCTGACGCAGATCGCCCAGACCCATGGCCCGGGTAATGACAATGCCAAACGGCACCGAGCCGAGCAGATAGGCCAGAAGCGCCACCAGCAGCAGCGTGGTCGGATCACTGGTCAAAGGGGCCAAGGGTCACTCTCCTGCCTGAAAGACGGCTGCGCCGCCGACATAGGTGGCCAGCACCTTACCTTCCATGCGCTGCCCGTCAAAGGGGGTGTTCTTCGATTTGGACCGCAGGGTGAAGCGGTCCAGCACAAAGGGCGCATCGGGATCGAACAGCACCAGATCGGCCGGGCTGCCGCCGGACAGCCGTCCCTGCGGCAGGCCCAGCCGCCGCGCCGGGTTCAGCGCCATCGCCCGCCAAAGCTGTGGCAGGCTCAGATGCCCGACATGATAGAGCCGCATCGCGGCGGGCAGCAGGGTTTGCAGCCCCACCGCGCCCGAGGCCGCCTCTTCGTAGGGCAGGCGCTTGCTTTCCTCATCCGCCGGGCTGTGCATTGAACAGATCATGTCGATCACCCCGTCGGCCACCGCCGCGACCATGGCCAGCCGATCCTCCTCGGATCGCAAAGGTGGGGTCAGCTTGAAGAAGGTGCGGTAATCGCCCACGTCGAGTTCATTCAGCGTCAGGTGATGGATCGAAATCCCGGCAGTGACATTCAGCCCGGCCGCGCGGGCGCGGTCCAGCGCGGGCAGGCTGCGGGCTGTGGTGATCTGATCGGCATGCCAGGCCACGCCCGTCATCTCGACCAGCGCCAGATCGCGTTCCAGCCCCATGCGTTCGGCCATCGGATGCACCCCGGGCAGGCCGCGCAGCGAGGCGAACTTGCCGCTGGTCACGGCGGCCCCTTTCGACAGGCCCGGGTCCTGCGGATGGCCGATCACCAGCGCGCCCAGACTGCGGGCATAGGTGAAGGCGCGCGACAGCGCCTTGGTGTCGCTGCCCACGGCATCGGCATCGGTAAAGGCGATGGCCCCGGCATCCAGCAGAAAGCCGATCTCGGTCATTTCGCGCCCCAGGCGGCCCTTGGTCAGCGCGGCCATGTGGCGGATGCGCACGGGGCTGGCCTCGGCGGCGCGACGGGTGACAAACTCCAGCAATTCCGGCGTGTCGATCACCGGCATCGTATCGGGGCGGGCTATGATCGTGGTCACGCCGCCCGCCGCCGCTGCCAGCCCGGCAGAGCGGAAACTCTCACGGTGCCGTTCGCCCGGCTCACCGATCTTCACCCCCAGATCGACCAGACCGGGGGCCAGACATTTGCCACCGCAATCGACGATCTGCGCGCCTTCGGGGGCCGGGGCGTCGCGGGCCACGATCAGGCCTGCATCGACCGTCAGGCTGCCCGGCGCATCGGTCAGGGTTTCGGGGCAGATCAGCCGGGCATTGGTAAAGTGCAGGGTCATGGCGGGCCATCCGGGGGCAGGGGCATCAGGGAAAAGCGCTGCGGCGGGCATCAGCCACCGAAGACGACGAACAGGGTGGTCAGAACGGCCAGAAACACCAGAACGGCCAATGCGACCATGCCGCCTTGGCGCATCTCGGCCTTGCTGGGCTTGCGGTCGGGATCGGGGGTCATGGCGCACCTCCTGCGGTGTTGCGCTGGATCTGGCGGATCAGCGCCAGAACCTCGGCGCCATCGTCCAGCCGGTGAAAGATCAGGGTTTCATCCGCCGTGCCGCGCGGTCCGGCCAATGCGCTGCGCAGGGTCAGGGTCATCGGGCTGCCATCGGCATCAACCAGAGTGGCCGGGGTGATCGTCATGCTGTGCCAGCGCGATCCGATCAGCGGCCATCGGGTTTCGATCAGGGCGCGGCGGTCGGTCAGTGCATAGCGTGACAGGCGCGCGGCGATGCGTGGCCCCCAGACCGGCACGACCGCCATCCGCAGCCCGAAGCCCAGAAAGGGCAGGCCCGCAAGCCACATGATCCCGCCGTCGCGCAGCGCGCGGTCCATCCAGAACAGCGCGAAGGCAATCATCGCCAGCCCGAACAGGATATTCGCCGGTTTGTCGATCCGGGGGCGCAGGCCCGGCAGGGCGCGACCTTCCCACAGCAGGGTTTCGCCGGGCAGCGGGGTCATGCGCGGGCCTCCTGCAGCCGGGCGATCACCGCCGGGGCATCGGGCAGGTATTTCAGCAGATGCTTGTCGCCCGCGCGGGTGATCACCAGCACGTCGCCAAACACTGTCTGCACCCGGTCGATGGAAGACAGCGGCACCACCTGACCGGCCGGGCCCAGCAGGCGGCGGTCGGTCAGGCGCCATGTGGCAGCCAGCGCCTCGGATGCCAGATACCAGCCGCGCACACCCACGCCCAGAAGTGCGGCCACCGGCCCGGTCCAGGGATAGGGATTGCCAAGCGCCAGCAGGATCGCCCCCGCCAGTGCTCCGAACAGCACGATCAGGATCAGAACCCGCCGCAGATAGGTGGTGCGGTCGGGCGCGAAGGTTGCGCGCAACTCCTCACCCTCGGCCAAAGGCGCCGGGCCGCGGATCAATCCGTCAGACATAGGCACCCACCGCGCGCGCGCCCCGTTCGGCGCGCAGGTTGCGGGCCAGCAGGTCCATGCAGGCCATGCGGACGGCCACGCCCATTTCCACCTGTTCCTGAATGACACTGCGATTGATGTCATCGGCGATCTCGCCGTCGATCTCCACGCCGCGGTTCATCGGGCCGGGATGCATCACGATGGCCTCGGGGGAGGCCACCGCCAGCTTCTCGGCATCAAGGCCGTAGCGGTGGTAATATTCCCGCTCGGACGGGATGAAACCGCCATCCATCCGCTCTTTCTGAAGGCGCAGCATCATCACCACATCGGCGCCCTTCAGCCCCTCGCGCATGTCGTCATAAACCTCGCAGCCGAATTCCGACACGCCCGAAGGCATCAGCGTTGGCGGGCCGATCAGCCGGATGCGGTTTTCCATCTTGCCCAGCAGGATCAGGTTCGACCGCGCCACCCGGCTATGCGCTATGTCGCCGCAGATCGCCACGGTCAGCCGTTGGATGCGGCCCTTGGCGCGGCGGATGGTCAGCGCATCCAGCAGCGCCTGAGTCGGGTGTTCATGCCGCCCGTCACCCGCATTCAGCACTGCGCAATTCACCTTGCTGGCCAACAGATTGACCGCGCCCGAATGGGGGTGCCGCACCACCAGCAGATCGGGGTGCATGGCATTCAGCGTCAGCGCCGTGTCGATCAGCGTTTCGCCCTTCTTTACGCTGGATTGCGCCACGCTCATGTTCATCACATCGGCGCCCAGCCGCTTGCCTGCCAGCTCAAAGCTGGCCTGGGTGCGGGTGGAGTTTTCGAAGAACATGTTGATCTGGGTCATGCCCGACAGCGCATCCGAACTTTTTATCGTGCGGCGGTTCAGATCGACATAGCGTTCGGCCAGATCCAGCACGGCACGGATCTCGTCCGGGGCCAGATGTTCGATGCCAAGCAGATGACGGGCACGGAATGACATGGGGGCCTCCCTCCTCGGCAGCGGTTGGCGCGTTATAGGCAGGGCGTGGGGGCGGATCAATCGGGCAATTCGGCACCGGTTGCTGTGCTGGTCTGTCGGGCCTAGTGTGGCCACCATGGGAATCGGGGCCGACATCCTGTCTGACTGGCATGCGGCGCATGCGGCACTTCTGTGGTTGCAGGAGCTGGGTGCGGTTGACCCGGTGGCCGATGAACCGGTGGATCGCTATGCATTGGCCGAGCCGGTGCGCGAAGTCCCTGCCACCGCGTCGCGCCGCGCGGCCGCCCCGCCGCCGCCCGAACCGGTGGCCGCGCCAAAGATCGATCCAGCGCAGGCCGCGCAGACTGCCGCCCGCCAAGCCATAACGCTGCAGGATCTGCACGCCGCCATCGCCGCCTTCCCGCATTGCGAATTGAAAAAGGGTGCGCGCAACACGGTCTTTGCCGATGGTCAGCAGGGCGCGCGGGTCATGCTGATCGGTGAGGCGCCGGGCCGCGACGAGGATATCGAAGGTCGCCCCTTTGTCGGCCGCGCGGGGCAATTGCTGGACCGGATGTTCGCTGCCATCGGATTGGGGCGCGAAAGCCCGGATCCGGGCTCGGCCCTTTACATCACCAATGTGATGCCATGGCGGCCGCCGTCGAACCGTGAACCCACGCCCGAGGAAATGGCGATGATGGTGCCCTTCCTGCAGCGCCATGTCGAACTGGCGGCACCCGATATGCTGGTGCTGATGGGCAATACCCCCTTGCAGGCGGTGCTGCGACAGCGGGGGATCACCCGGTTGCGCGGGCAGTGGCAGCAGGTCTGGGGTTTGCCGGTTCTGCCGATGCTGCATCCGGCCTATCTGTTGCGCCAGCCGCATCAGAAGCGCGAGGCCTGGGCCGATCTTCTGGCATTGCAGGCCCGGCTGAGGGGCTGAACCTGGGGTCAGATTGCCCCGTTCAAGCCATTCACCACCTGCATGACCCCCAACAACATACCGGTCAACGCCATGGCCCGGCCCGATACGGCCAGATCGGCGCCTCGCAGGGATCCGTGGATCATCAGGGCCACGCCCACGGGCAGGGCGACCAGAACAAGGATAATGTTCAGCACAGCCGCCGACCAGCGCAGCACTTCGGGGCTGTTTTCAGCCGTGGCCTCTGCCACCTCTTCCACGCGATAAAGATCGGCGCGCAATCCGGCCATCAGGCGCAGATCGGCATCTGCCGCCCGGTCCTGCGCCGAAACCGGCCGGTTGGGCAGGCGGGGGCGGGCAGCAGGTTGGGCTGCACTGGGGGAAACGCTGTCAAGCCCCGGAACATGCCGAACAAGGCGCGGGATGAGAAACTTGATAAGGCGTGATGAAACCGAAACCATGGTAATACTCCGTCACTGGGGACAAGGCGACCGGCGCTGTCCTTAACCGATGCTTAACCGGTTGAACCCGCCTAACGGTCGATGAAGGCGCAGGCGCGGAGGGAATGCGGCAAATTGTGGGCAATGAAAAAGGGCGCCCGAAGGCGCCCTTTTTGTAGATCGGAAGGTCCGATCAGCAGGAATAGTACATCGCATATTCCACCGGGTGGGGCGTATGCTCGTAGGCATAGACCTCTTCCCACTTCAGGCCGATATAGGCCTCCAGCTGTTCGCGGGTGAACACGTCACCAGCCAGCAGGAAGTCCATGTCCTTCTCCAGCTCTTCCAGCGCTTCGCGCAAGGAGCCGCAGACGGTCGGGATCGCGGCCAGTTCCTCGGGGGGCAGATCATACAGATCCTTGTCCGAAGCCGGGCCCGGATCAATCTTGTTCTTGATGCCGTCCAGGCCAGCCATCAGCAGGGCTGCGAAAGCCAGGTAGGGGTTCGCGGCCGGATCGGGGAAGCGGGCTTCCACGCGCTTGGCTTTCGGCGATTCGGTCCACGGAATACGGACGCAGCCCGAGCGGTTGCGGGCCGAATAGGCGCGCAGAACCGGCGCTTCAAAGCCCGGGATCAGGCGCTTGTAGCTGTTGGTCGAGGGGTTGGTCAGCGCGTTCAGGGCCTTGGCATGCTTCAGGATGCCGCCGATGAACCACAGGGCTTCCTGCGAAAGATCGGCATATTTGTCGCCTGCGAACAGCGGCTTGCCGTCTTTCCAGATCGACATGTTCACATGCATGCCCGACCCGTTGTCGCCCTTCATGGGCTTGGGCATGAAGGTCACGGTCTTGCCATAAGCATGCGCCACGTTGTGGATCACATACTTGTATTTCTGGATGTTGTCGGCCTGTTCGACCAGACCACCAAAGATCATGCCCAGCTCGTGCTGGCAGGTCGCCACTTCGTGGTGGTGCTTGTCAACCTTGATGCCCATGCGCTTCATGGTGGACAGCATCTCGCCACGCAGGTCCTGGGCTTCGTCCACCGGGTTCACCGGGAAGTAGCCGCCCTTGTAGCCCGCGCGATGCGCCAGGTTGCCGCCTTCGATGACGGTATCCATGTTCCAGGCTGCCGCTTCGGCGTCGATCTGATAGGACACCTTGTTCGGTGCAACCGAATAGCGCACGTCGTCAAAGATGAAGAATTCGGCTTCGGGGCCGAAATAGGCGGCATCGCCCACGCCCGAGGACTTCATGTAAGCCTCGGCCTTCTTGGCGATCTGACGCGGGCAGCGATCATAGGCCTCGCCGGTGTCCGGCTCGACCACGTCGCAATGCACGCACATGGTTTTCTCGGCATAGAACGGGTCGATATAGACCGAGGTCGCGTCGGGGATCAGTTTCATGTCCGACTGATCGATCGACTTCCAGCCCGCGATCGAGGAGCCGTCGAACATGAAGCCTTCTTCGAAGAAGTCCTCATCGACCAGATCCGCAACGATGGTCACGTGCTGGAGTTTGCCTTTCGGGTCGGTGAAGCGAACGTCAACGTATTCGACTTCCTCGTCCTTCATCAGTTTCAGAGCCTTCGCAATCGCGCTCATCATGCTGCCTTTCGGTTGGGGTTTCGGGGACGGGCCTTGCGGCCCGGTGTGGGGGGGACGGGCGGCCGGGGTGCGGGATGCGTCAGGCATCCATGCCCCTGGCAGCGGCCCGTCAGATTGCGTCGTCGCCGGTTTCGCCGGTGCGGATGCGGATCGCCTGTTCGACGGGGCTGACGAAGATCTTGCCATCGCCAATCTTGTCGGTGCGGGCGGCGGCGATGATCGCTTCGATTGCCGCATCGACCATGTCATCCGACAGGACGACCTCGATCTTCACCTTGGGCAGGAAATCCACCACATATTCTGCACCGCGATACAGTTCGGTATGGCCCTTCTGGCGACCAAAGCCCTTGACCTCGGTCACCGACAGGCCCTGGATGCCTGCTTCCTGCAGGGCTTCCTTCACCTCGTCGAGCTTGAAGGGCTTGATGATCGCCTCGATCTTCTTCATGGCCGTCTCCCTCGCAATCGCGTCTTGCAGGCCAGTGACCACTTCCCTGCCGTGGCGACAATTGGCTAGGCTGTGCAGCGCCGTGGTGGGGTTTCGAAAAATCGGCAACTGCACAATATTTGTGCAAAATGCTGCGTGCATGTGCGGGTTGTGAACGGAAAAGGGTCGAAAAGATGACAGAATTGCTGGCCGCTGCCCAAATGCGCGCCATTGAACAAGCGGCCATCGATTCCGGCGCTGTCACCGGGCTGGAGCTGATGGAGCGCGCCGGGCGGGGCGTGGTCGAGGCGATCTTCGAGGAATGGCCGGAGCTAAAGACAACCTCGCAACGGGCCGTGCTCCTCTGCGGTCCCGGCAACAATGGCGGCGACGGGTTCGTTGTGGCGCGGCTTTTGAAGGAGTGGGGCTGGGAGGTGGAGGTCTTCCTCCACGGAAACCCAGAGCGGCTGCCACCGGATGCGCGGGTAAATCATGAGCGGTGGGTGGGCATGGGGGAGGTGATGCCCTATGACGCATTCAAACCATTCAGTTACTCGCTTCGGTCCGGCTATGAAACACATTCAACTTTGATCATTGACGCGCTGTTTGGAACTGGATTGAGCCGCCTGATTGACGGCAAGCTTGCTCAGGACATGGCTGACCTTGCCAAGCTGGGTCTTGGGGGGCGGCCTGCCATCGTCTCGATTGATGTGCCAAGTGGCCTGTGCGCGGATAGCGGGCGCGGACTTGGCCAGATCATGCCGTCGGAACAAGTGGTGACGTTCCATCTTGCGAAGGTCGGTCACTACCTCGCAGAGGGGGCGGAAGCCGGCGTGATGCTTTCCGTAAAGGACATTGGCATAAGGGCACGCGGGCCGCGTCCGTTTCAGCGCGTGCAACTGGTACCATCCGATCCCATCATCCTCAGCTCGGGCTTGGACAAGTCTCAGACAGGCGACTATAGGGGCGCTCCGCACAAATACTCCCACGGCCACGCATTCATCCTGTCCGGCCCCTCTGGTCGCGGCGGGGCGGCGCGGCTGGCGGCGCGGGGGGCGCTCAGGATCGGGGCAGGGCTGGTGACCGTCGGTTGTCCGCCAGAGGCGCTGGCGGAACATGCGGCGCGACTGGATGCCATCATGCTGCGTGAGGTGCCCTCGGCTCCGGCTTTGGCCGATCTCTTGCAGGACCGGCGGATCAATGCGCTTTGCCTTGGTCCGGGCATGGGAACCGGGGACGGGCAGGCCGGACTGCTGGCCGCCGCGCTGAGGGCCCGTGCCGGGGAAGGGGCCGAACCGAGGCACCTCGTTCTTGATGCCGATGCGCTGACCCTGCTGGCACAGCGGCCCGATGTGATGGGGGCGCTGCACGGTGACTGCGTTCTGACACCCCATGGTGGAGAGTTTGCCCGGCTCTTTCCCGACATCGCCGAAAAACTGAACGCCCCTGCCAGCAAAGGCCCGGCCTATTCCAAGGTGGACGCCACGCGCGAGGCCGCCCGAAGGGCGGGCTGTGTGGTGCTGTTCAAGGGGCCGGATACGGTGATCGCCGATCCATCCGGGCGGTGCGCCATCAATTCCGCCCATTATGATCGCGCGGCCCCATGGCTGGCCACGGCCGGATCGGGCGATGTTCTGGCGGGCTTCATCACCGGGTTGCTGGCGCGCGGGTTCAGTGCCTTTGACGCGGCCTGCACTGCCGCCTGGCTGCATGTGGACTGCGCGCTGTCCTTCGGCCCCGGCCTGATCGCCGAAGACCTGCCGGAAGAATTGCCAAAGGTGTTTCGCAAGCTGGGGCTGTAACACGAAGGCCCGCGCCGGGGCGCGGGCCTTTGCTTTCTTCCATGAAAACCCGCTCAGGCGGTTTCAAGCGCCGGGGCAATGGCCAGTTCCAGCCCGCCCGCATAGATGACCACAGGGGCATCGAATTCCAGCAGGAACACCTTTGTCGGCCCCGTATTCTCGCGCCGGATATATTCGCCATCAATCAGACGGTCGGCCGCAATGATGGCCTGATCGCAGCCCTTCAGGGCACGGGCACGCCAGTCGCGCACCAGAATGCGCGTCGCAGCGCCCAGAACCATGTCATCGGCGGGTTGGTCCACCCCGATGGCCGAGGCGCAAACCCGCACCATCGGACCGGCACTTTCCTGCACCTTCACACCCAGCAGGCGCCGCGCGCCGTCACGGGTGATGATACGGTCGCCCGGGACCAGATGTTCCACCGGCAGCGCACCGGCCAGTGTCAGCACCGGGGTTCCTGCGGTCAGACAGGTTTGAATCGCATGGGCCGCAGCTGCAGTTGCGGCCAGAACCGGGGTCTCGAACGACATGGCGTTTACCTGTTGTTTTTGCTTCTGCTCTTTTTGTGGCAGAATATGGCAGGAATGCGCCCGACCCAAGGTGTTTTTGCGCAGCCTTCCCGGGTCTTGCTGGATTGCCAGCCGGACCGTGCATTCGATCCGCCCAAGCAAGGGGCGATGCCTGACCCACAGCTTCATTTTTCTTCTCGCATCCCGCGCGTGGCTTTGTTAGAAGGGCGCGGATTTTCGGGACGCGCGCGGCGCCTTCCCTCCGGGGCAGGGCTGTGCGCGTTTTGAAGAAAGCGGGTGTGGCGAAATTGGTAGACGCACCAGATTTAGGTTCTGGCGCCGCGAGGCGTGGGGGTTCAAGTCCCTCCACCCGCACCAGAGAGATGAGAAGGACGGAACACAGCATGCAGGTCACCGAGACCCTGAACGAAGGTCTGAAGCGCGGCTACACCATCACGGTGACCGCGGCCGAACTGGACGCGAAAGTCCAGCAGAAGCTGCTCGAGGCTCAGCCCGAGATCGAGATGAAAGGCTTCCGCAAGGGCAAGGTGCCGCTGGCCATGCTGCGCAAGCAGTTCGGCCCGCGCATCATGGGCGAAGCCATGCAGGACGCCATCGATGGCGCGATGAAGGACCATTTCGAAGCATCGGGCGACCGTCCGGCCCTGCAGCCCGAAGTGAAGATGGTGGGCGGCGAAGACTGGAAAGAAGGTCAGGACGTGACCGTCGAAATGACCTATGAGGCCCTGCCGCCGATCCCGGATGTCGATGCCAGCACCATCACGCTGGACCGTCTGGTCGTGAAGGCCGAAGCAGAAGCCGTCGAAGAGGCGCTGAAGAACCTGGCCGATACCGCCAAGGCCTTTGACGACCGCAAGAAGGGTGCCAAGGCCAAGGACGGCGATCAGGTGACCATCGATTTCGAAGGTTTCATTGACGGCGAAGCTTTCGAAGGCGGCAAGGGCGAAGGCTATCCGCTGGTTCTTGGGTCGGGTTCCTTCATTCCGGGCTTTGAAGACCAACTGGTCGGCGCCAAGGTTGATGACGAAGTCGAAGTGAAGGTTTCCTTCCCCGAAAGCTATGGCGCCAAGCATCTGGCAGGCAAGGAAGCCCTGTTCAAGTGCAAGGTCCATGCGGTGAAGGCCCCCAAGGCCGCCGAGATCGACGATGAACTGGCCAAGAAATTCGGCGCTGAATCGCTTGAAGCGCTGAAAGCCCAGATCGCCGAGCGTCTGGAAGCCGAATACAAGGGTGCTGCGCGCGCTGTTCTGAAGCGGTCGCTGCTGGATCAGCTGGATGCGCAGGTGAAGTTCGACCTGCCGCCCTCGCTGGTCGAAGCCGAGGCTGCGCAGATCGCGCATCAGCTCTGGCACGAGGAAAACCCCGAGGTTCACGACCACAACCACGGTTCCATCGAAACCACTGACGAGCACAAGAAGCTGGCCGAGCGCCGCGTGCGTCTGGGCCTCTTGCTCGCCGAAGTGGGCCGCAAGGCCGATGTGCAGGTGACGGATTCGGAAATGACCCAGGCCGTGCTGAATGCTGCCCGTCAATATCCGGGCCAGGAGCGTGCCTTCTTCGAATTCGTGCAGAAGAATGCCCAGATGCAGCAGCAACTGCGCGCGCCGATCTTTGAAGACAAGGTTGTCGATTTCATCGTGGCCGGTGCCAAGGTGACCGACAAGGACATCAGCAAGGACGACCTGCAGAAGGCCGTCGAGGCGCTGGACGAAATCTGATCGGATCATCCGATCAACGGGCTCAGGGGCTGCACCGCAGGGTGCGGCCCTTTTCCATTTCGGCATCAGGGTGTTTCCACCTTGACGCGAATGGCGGATTGCAAGAACGCGCAAAGCGCCGTTAGGTGGTTGCAGATTGGTTAAGGGGTGCCCGATGTCTGGATCATTGCTGCTGATGCTGGCCTTGTTTGGCCTTGGCTTTGCCGGATTGGGTGGATCATCATCAGATGATGATGGCGCGGGGCAGGGCGCAGGCAATGACACTCTGACCGGCAGCGATGCCGATGACAGCCTGTCGGGGCTTTCGGGCGATGATCTGCTGGATGGGGCAGGCGGCAATGATCTGCTGGAGGGCGGTGAGGGCCAGGACAGCCTGTCTGGCGGGCTTGGGCAGGATACGCTGCGCGGCGGGGCGGGCGATGATGCGCTGGCCTCGTGGCATCTGGATGAACTGGACGATTATGTCGGCCCTGCCACGGGTGTCGGCCCGTCGCATCTGTCAGGCGAAGAGGGTAAAGACTCGCTCTATGGCATGGTGGCTGGCGATAGCCTTTATGGCGGTGCGGGCGAAGATTTCCTCAATATTCTCGATACGGGGGTCTTGGCCGAAGGCGGCGATGATGATGATCAGATCACCGGAGGCCGCGATGACAGCGGCTATCTCGATGGTCTGATGGCCGAAGCAACGGTGCGGGGCGGTGAAGGGGACGATCTCATCCGGATATACGGGCCGGATGTCGATCTTTTTGGCGATGACGGCAATGACACGATCTTTGCGGGCGATGGGGATGGCAGCCAGATCGAGGGTGGGGCTGGCAACGATCTGCTCAGCTTCAGTGGCGATGGCGGCAGTGTCGGTCTGGATGGCGGCCTTGGGGACGACACAATCATCTCGCGATCAACCGGCGATGTGGCTGCTGTCGGGGATGGCAACCGCCTGACAGGGGGCGAAGGCAATGACCGGATCGAACAGTTTGACCGCGATGCCAGCACCCTGACCGGTGGCGCAGGGGCCGATACCCTGGCGATCTGGGATTTCGACTTCAGCGACCTTGACGCTTTTGATGATGAGTTTGATGGCTCGGTCTCGGCCCGCGCCATCACCATCGACGATTTCAACCCCGATGAGGATGTGTTGATCCTTGGCACTGCGGATGGGGCCCCGGCGTCGCTGCGCATCGAAATGGATACGGCGACCCGCACGGCCCGTATCTGGCTGGTTGATCCGGAATTCCAGCCAGACCCCGAATTTCCCGAAGACACGGCCCCTGAATACCTTGCGCTGCGCCTGACCAATATCGACGCCTTTGATGCGTCGATGATCCGGTTCGAAGCGGCGCCGGATTGAGGGCGATCAAGCGCTGGTGTCGGGGGCGGGTTCGGCCCGCAGGACATAAATCCCCGCGCCGATGATGACGGCAATGCCCAGCCAGCCAAGGGCATCGGGCAGATCGCCCCAGAACAGCCAGCCCCACAGGATGCCCCAGAAGGCAAAGGTGAATTCGAACGGCGCCACGACCGAGCTTTGCGCGATCCGGTAGGCGTGGGTCAGCAGCGTCAGCCCCACGGCAGCGATGACGCCGCATAGGCTCATCAACGCGAAATCGGCAAAGGCGGGCCAGACCCATGGCCGGATCAGAAAGGCGAGCGAGGGATGCACGCCTTCGGCCGCCGTGCCACGTCCCCAGATCAGCGCCAGCACCGCCGCACAGGCCAGAAAAGCCACATTGCCCCAGAAGGCCATGGCCGCCGCGCTGTCGCGCGTGCCCATCACCCGGGCCAGGATCATGCTGCCCGCATAGGCCGCGCCGCAGAACACGGGCAGCACCGCCGCCCAGTCGAACAGCGTCCCGCCGGGCCGCACCATCAGCAACACGCCGCCAAACCCGGCCAGCACCGCCAGCCAGCGCACCGGGCTGACCGTTTCCCGCAAGAAGACCACCGACATCACCACGATCAGCAGCGGCGCGGTGAAATACAGCGCCACGGTGGTCGCCATGGGCAGCGCGGCCAACGCCAGATAATAGGCAGTATAGGCGCTGAAATTCAGCAGGCCGCGCATCAGCATCAGCGGCCAGGTCGGGCTGACGAGCCCGGTAAGGCTGCCATCCATCCAGCGCACGATCAGCAGCAACATGGGAAAGGCGGTGACGCTGCGCAACAGCATGGCCTGATGCAGCGGATAGTCGCCCGAAATCAGCTTCAGGATCAGGTCCTGCACCGAAAACACCGCGATCCCGGCACTCAGGCACAGGATACCGGTCAGGGTCTGTTTCGGGGCTGGCATCCGGGGCTTCCTTCCATCGCGCAGGCCAAGGCTAGGGCCGTGATGGCCGGGCGGCTGTGCCAGAAGCGACGCGGGGTGCCGCGAAACGTGGGGCGCGAAATGACAAAGGCCCGGGGTTTCCCCCGGGCCTGTCTGAATGGGTCAGATGTGCAGATCAGTCCTTGGCGCGTTCGACATAGGACCGGTCTTCGGTGTTGATGATGATGCGGGTGCCCGGCCCGATATGTGGCGGCACCATGACGCGGATCCCGTTCGAACAGATCGCGGGCTTGTACGAGGACGAGGCCGTCTGGCCTTTGACCACGGGTTCGGTTTCGGTGATTTCCACAACCACCTTTTGCGGCAGTTCCAGAGCGATCGGCACGCCTTCGAACGTGCGCAGATAGACCTTGATGCCATCGGTCAGGAACACATTGTCATCGCCCACCACATCGGGGGTGGCGACGAGCTGTTCATAGGTGTTCGGCTCCATGAAATGGAAGCCTTCGCTGTCTTCATAGAGGAAGTCGTATTCGCGTTCGTCCACGGTGGCCTTTTCCACCATTTCGGTGGTGCGCCAGCGTTCTGCCACCTTCACGCCATCGGAAATGCGGCGCATGTCCACGCTGGTCGTCGGCGTACCTTTACCGGGATGGAAGTTTTCGGCCTTGAGAACGGCATACAACTTGCCGTCAAGTTCGACGACATTGCCTTTGCGCAGGCTGGAGGCGATGACTTTGACCACGGGACAATCCTTGTTTATGTCAGGCGGGCGCGATGCCACAGGGCCCGCGCGATTGCGCCGCTCTTAGCGCCATCTTGCCCCGATTTCCAGCCAAAAGAGGCGAAAATGACCCGATCAGCCCGGCTTGAATGGTGGAAACCCGCCGTGCATGAAGGCCGCAGACCCGCCCTTCTGGCCCGCAACCGGATTCTGGCCGGGCTGCGGCAGTGGCTGGCCGAGCATGACTTTCTGGAGGTAGACCCGGCCGCCCTTGCCCTGAGCCCCGGCAATGAGGCGCATCTGCACGGTTTTGCCACCACCCTGATCGGCAATGACGGGCAGGGGCAGCCGATGTATCTGCATACCTCGCCCGAATTTGCGATGAAGAAGCTGCTGGCCGCAGGCGAAACCCGGATTGCCAGCTTTGCCCATGTCTGGCGCAACCGCGAAAGGGGGCCGCGCCACAGCCCCGAATTCACCATGCTGGAATGGTATCGCGTGGGCGAGGACTATACGGTTCTGATGCAGGATTGCATGGAATTCATGCAATTGGCCGCGACGGCGGCGGGCAGCGGCCTGTTTTGTTGGGATGGGGCAACCTGCGATCCCTTCGCCGCGCCTGAACGGCTGTCGGTGGCCGAGGCCTTCAGCCGATATGCGGGCATCGACCTGCTGGCCACGCTGGATGCAGAGGGCGAACCCGATACGGCACGACTGGCCGCTGCAGTCGATGCGGCGGGCCTGCGCCGCGCCACTGACGACACATGGTCGGATCTGTTCAGCCGGGTCTTGTCAGAGCGGGTGGAACCGCATCTGGGCCAGGGTCGCGCCACCATCCTGGATCGCTATCCCGCGGCCGAGGCGGCCTTGGCCCGCCGCGCACCCGACGATCCGCGCGTGTCGGAACGGTTTGAACTTTATGCCTGCGGGGTGGAACTGGCGAATGGATTTGGCGAACTGACCAACCCGGTCGAACAGCGCCGCCGGTTCGAACTGGAAATGGCCGAGAAGCAGCGCGTCTATGGCGAAACCTATCCGCTGGACGAGGATTTTCTGGAGGCCCTTGCCCTGATGCCCCCTGCCAGCGGGATTGCCCTGGGCTTTGACCGTCTGGTGATGCTGGCCACCCATGCCCCACGCATCGACGATGTGATCTGGACCCCGCTGCCCTGATCCGGCAAACTGGGCGCGCATGTGAATTTGATCAAATTCTTGCGTGTCCGGGGGAAACCCCTTACTCTGGCGGCAAGGCGGGCGAATCCGGTGACCGGACCTGCCACCCAGATCGCGAGGCCAAGATGAACAAGATCACCAATCACCTGCCCACGGCAGAGCTGCAGGCGCTGGACGCGGCGCATCACATGCACCCCTTCACTTCGGACGGGGCGCTGGCCAAGCGCGGCGTGCGGGTCATCACCGGTGCCAAGGGCGTCTGGCTGAACGACAGCGAAGGCCACCGGATCATCGATGGCATGGCGGGCCTGTGGTGCGTGAATGTGGGCTATGGCCGGCACGAACTGGCACAGGCTGCCGCGCGCCAGATGGAAGAACTGAGCTATTACAACACCTTCTTCATGACGACCCATGTTCCGGCCATCGCGCTGGCGGCCAAGCTGGCCGAACTGGCACCGGGCGATCTGAACCATGTGTTCTTCGCCTCGTCCGGGTCCGAGGCGAATGACACCAATATCCGCCTTGTGCGCCGCTATTGGGATGTGAAGGGCCAGCCGGGCAAGCGCACCATCATCGCGCGCCGCAACGGCTATCACGGGTCCACCATGGGTGGTGGCAGCCTGGGCGGCATGGCCCCGATCCATGCCACCGGCGGCATCATCGACGGCATCGTGCATATCGGCCAGCCGCATTGGTGGGCCGAAGGCGGTGAGATGACGCCCGAGGAATTCGGTCTGGCCCGCGCGCAGGAGCTTGAGGCGAAGATCCTTGAACTGGGCGTTGAAAATGTCGCGGCCTTTATCGGCGAACCGATCCAGGGCGCAGGCGGCGTGATCGTGCCCCCCAGCACCTATTGGCCGGAAATCCAGCGCATTTGCGACAAGTATGGTATCCTGCTGATCGTGGACGAGGTGATCACCGGCTTCGGGCGCACCGGCAACTGGTTCGGCAGCCAGACCATGGGGATCAAGCCACATATCATGACCATCGCCAAGGGCCTGTCTTCGGGCTATCAGCCGATCGGCGGATCGATCGTCTGCGACGAGATTGCCCATGTCGTCGGCAATGCCGATGACGATTTCAACCACGGCTATACCTATTCGGGGCATCCGGTGGCGGCGGCAGTGGCGCTGGAAAACCTGCGCATCATCGAGGAAGAAAAGATCGTCGATCATGTGCGCGATGTGGCCCATCCCTATCTGGCCGAACGCTGGCACGCGCTGGCCGATCATCCGATGGTGGGCGACACCAAGCTGGTGGGCCTGATGGGTAGCCTGCAACTGACCCCGAACAAGGAAAAGCGCGCCAAGTTCGCGGCCAAGCCCGGCACGGTGGGCCTGAAGACCCGCGAACGGTGCTTCAAGAACAATCTGGTGATGCGCCATGTCTATGACCGCATGATCATCAGCCCGCCGCTGGTCATCACGACCGCCGAGATCGACGAACTGATCGCCCGGGCCAAGCTGTCGCTGGATGAGGCCTACAAGATCGTCAAGGACGAGGGGCTTTTCGTCGAGGCCTGATCCTGCGGCGCGGCGATTCGCGCCGAAAAGAACATCTGATCCGGGCGCCAATCTGGCGCCCGTTTCCTTTTTATTCGACTGAGTGTTGAAATTTATCGTTCTTTCCTAGCTCGCCATGAAGAAAAAGTAACAAGATCGTAACGGATTTGTTGCGCCACCGGTTTTTCCGCGCTTAGATCGCCTCTGGGTGCAGTTGCATGAAACTGTCACACAGGAAGAATAAGACGCGAAGGTCACGAACCGGGCCCGCGTGCCCAAGGGAGATGAAGATGACGCTGAAGAAAACCACCGCAGGGGTGATGGTTGCGGCGCTGCTGGCCTCGACCGGCATGGTGAGCGCGCAGTCGCTGGCCGAGATCGAAGCCGCCGCCAAGGCCGAAGGTATGCTGACCACCATCGCGCTGCCGCACAGCTGGTGCAACTACGGCGGCGTGATTGCCGGCTTCAAGGCCAAGTACCCGGAAATCACCGTGAACGAGCTGAACCCCGATGCAGGGTCGGCCGATGAGGTGGAGGCCATCAAGGCCAACAAGGACAACAAGGGCCCGCAGGCCCCCGACGTCGTGGACGTGGGTCTGGCTTTCGGCCCGTCGATGAAGGAAGAGGGCCTGCTGCAGCCCTACAAGGTTTCGACCTGGGACGAGATTCCGGACAGCGTCAAGGATGCCGAAGGCTACTGGTATGGCGACTATTATGGCGTCATGTCTTTCATCGTGAACAAGGATCTGGTCGCCAACACCCCGGCGGACTGGTCTGATCTGCTGAAGCCCGAATATGCGGGTCAGGTTGCTCTGGCAGGCGATCCGCGCGCCTCGAACCAGGCGATCCTGGGTGTTCTGGCGGCTGGCCTGTCGAAGGGCGCTGCTGCCGGTGAAGCCGCTGGCAAGGCCGGTCTGGATTACTTCGCCGAACTGAACAAGGCCGGCAACTTTGTTCCGGTCATCGCCAAGGCCGGCACCATCGCGCAGGGCGCGACGCCGATCGCCATCGCATGGGACTATAACGCCCTGTCCTGGGCCGATGAACTGGCTGGTAACCCGCCGGTCGAGGTGGTCGTGCCCAAGTCCGGCGTTCTGGCCGGTGTCTACGTTCAGGGCATCAGCGCCTATGCGCCGCACCCGAATGCCGCAAAGCTGTGGATGGAATACCTGTATTCGGATGAAGGCCAGAATCTCTGGCTCAAGGGTTACTGCCACCCGGCGCGCTTCAACGCGATGGCCGCTGCAGGCAAGCTCGATGCTGAAGCCATGGCCAAGCTGCCCCCGGCAGAAGCCTATGAGGCCGCCTACTTCCCGACGCTGGACGAAGTGAACGCCAACAAGACCGCCGTCACCGGCGGCTGGGATGCTGTTGTCGGCGCCAACGTCCAGTAACCGGATCTCCGGCTGACATCCGCCCCGGCCCGATCACCGCATCGGGCCGGGGTTGCCAATCATAAGAAACCGCTTCGGGGACATTTCATCGCATGACCGCGCCCTTGCCCGCGCCAAGGCGGCGACTGCCATTGACATGGCTTGGCCTGCTGCCCTTTGTCGTTTTCGTCACCCTGTTCCTGATCCTGCCGACACTGCATATCGTGATCGGGGCCTTTCAGGACAGGCAAGGGGCCTTTACCCTGCAGAACCTGCGCGATCTGAATACCGGAACGATTCCGTCCAGCTATTGGGTGTCGGTCAAGATTTCGATGGCTTCGGCCGCGCTTGGCTGCCTGATCGGTTTCGGCATGGCGGCGGCGGTGGTCTTTGGCGCTGTGCCGCGCTGGATCAAGGCCCCGCTGATGACCTTTTCCGGCGTGGCCTCGAACTTTGCCGGTGTGCCGCTGGCCTTTGCCTTTCTGGCCACCTTCGGCCCGGTCGGGTTGGTGACGGTCTTCCTGCGCAACAACTTCGGCATTGTCCTGAGCCGTGATCTTGGATTCAACATCCTGTCTTTCTGGGGGCTGACGGTCACCTATCTGTTTTTCCAGATACCGCTGATGATCCTCATCATCACCCCTGCATTGGAGGGGCTGAAGCGCGAATGGCGCGAAGCGGCCGAGGTTCTGGGGGCGACCGTCGGGCAATATTGGCGGATGATCGCGCTGCCGATCCTGTTCCCGTCGCTTCTGGGTACTTTCGCACTTCTGTTCGCCAATGCCTTCGGCGCTGTCGCCACTGCCATCGCGCTGACCGGTTCTGGCCTGAACATCGTGCCGATCCAGTTGTTTGCACAGATCCGCGGTGATGTTCTGGGCAATCCCAATCTGGGCTATGCCATGGCCTTCGGCATGATCATCGTGACCGGGATCGCCAATGTCGTTTATATCTGGCTGCGCATCCGCGCGGAACGGTGGCTGAAATGAGCCTTTATGCCCGCATCACCGGCTGGATCGTCCTGCTGTTCGGACTGGCCTATTTCTTCATCCCGCTGCTGGGTCTGACCGAATTCTCGCTTAAGGCGCGGCGCGGGGTTTACAGCCTGGACGCCTATGCCAAGATCATTGGCGACGCCGAATTTCAGGCCACCTTTGCCTATTCAGTCGGCATGGCGCTGGTGACCATTGTGCTGGGCGTGCTGATCGTGGTGCCAACAGCCTTCTGGGTGCGGCTGAAAATGCCCTGGGCGCGGCCCTATGTCGAATTTCTGACGCTGATGCCATTGGTCATTCCGGCCATCGTCATCGTCTTTGGCTATATCCGTCTTTACAACACCTCCAGCTGGCTGCCGCTGACCGGCACGGTCATGGGCACCAATCTGTTGCTGGCCTTTGGCTATACCGTTCTGGCGCTGCCCTATATGTATCGCGCCGTCGATACCGGTTTGCGCACCATTGATGTGGCCACTCTGACCGAAGCGGCGCAAAGCCTTGGCGCGGGGTGGGCCACGATCCTGGGCCGGGTAATCCTGCCCAACGTGGTGCCAGCCGTGCTGTCGGGCGCCTTTCTGACCTTCGCCATTGTCATTGGCGAATTCACCCTGGCTGCGCTTCTCGACCGGCCCGCCTTCGGCCCCTATCTGCAGCGGATCGGCGCGAACAAACCCTATGAACCCTTCGCGCTGGCCGTGCTGTCCTTTGCCATCACCTGGGCCTGCATGGGCCTGATCCAGCTTGTCACCCGACTGTCCAAACATACGAAGGCGCAATCCTGATGCCGTTTCTTGACCTGTCTCATCTGGAAAAATCCTTCGGCGCAAATCGCGTGGTGAAAGACTTTTCGCTTGGCGTGGAGAAGGGCGAGTTCATCTCGCTGCTGGGTCCTTCGGGCTGCGGCAAGACAACAGTCCTGCGCATGGTTGCGGGCTTTGAACAGCCCTCGTCCGGGGCCATCCTGATCGGTGGTCAGGATGTGGTCGGAAAGCGCCCGAACCAGCGCAATATCGGCATGGTGTTTCAGGCCTATGCGCTGTTTCCCAACCTGACCGTGGCGGAAAATGTGGGCTTTGGCCTGAAGATCAAGGGGATGGACCGCAGCGCCATTGCGGCCCGCGTGGCCGAGATGCTGGCCCTGATCGGTCTGCCCGATCTGGGGGCGCGCTATCCGTTCCAGCTTTCGGGCGGACAGCAGCAGCGCGTGGCGCTGGCCCGTGCGCTGGCCCCCAAGCCGCAAGTGCTTCTGCTGGACGAGCCGCTGTCAGCACTGGATGCCAAGGTGCGCGTCTCGCTGCGCAATGAAATCCGTGCGATCCAGCGCGATCTGGGGATCACCACCATCTTCGTGACCCATGATCAGGAAGAGGCGCTGTCGATTTCCGACCGGATCGTGGTGATGAATGGCGGTGTCGCTGATCAGGTTGGCACGCCGTTCGAGATTTACAATCAGCCCAGCACCCGTTTTGTGGCGAATTTCGTGGGCCAGCTGAACCTGTTCAGCACCGATGCCCAAGGACGCATTGGCGGCTCGACGCTGGCCCGTGGCGATTATGCTGCCCGCCCCGAAGCCGTGCGGCTTGGTCTGGCCGAGGGCGCGGATATTACGCTGTCTGCCAAGGTCGCCGAAGTGCATTTTCTGGGGTCGGTCATCCGTCTGACCGCCGAGGTAGAGGGCAACCGCATCGCGCTGGATACGTTCAACCGCCCTGACATGCCGCCACCGGCCCTTGGCAGCGAGGTCACACTCAGCCTGTCGTCGCGCGATCTGATCGCGCTGAAATAGGCGAGGGGGCTTTCGGCCCCCATAGACAGAAAAGGGACAGGCCAAAGCTGGCCTGTCCCTTTTTCGTTTGGTGTGCCGTCGGGGTTGCCGCGTGTCACCTGCCATCCGTTTCATTCGCGCGCGCAACAAAAAAGGCCCCGGTTCGCACCGGGGCCTTTTCTCAGATCAAGCGGGGATCAGTGGGCGTGGCCCTTGTCCCAGTCTTCGCGCTTCGGCAGCTGCTCGAACGTATGTTCGGGCGGCGGCGAGGGCAGGGTCCATTCCAGCGTGTCGGCATATTCGTTCCAGTAGTTCTTCTCGGTCACGCGCTTGCCGGCGAACAGCGTGTAGAACACGATGCCGAGGAAGAACAGGAACGAGGCGAAGGACAGGAAGGCGCCGATCGACGAGATGTAGTTGTAGAAGGCAAAGGCTTCCGGATAGTCGATGTAGCGGCGCGGCATGCCCTGACGGCCCAGGAAGTGCTGGGGGAAGAAGGTCAGGTTGGCACCGATGAAGAAGGCCCAGAAGTGCAGCTTGCCCGCCCATTCCGGGTACTGACGGCCCGACATCTTGCCGAACCAGAAGTAGATCCCGGCGAAGATACAGAAGGCCGCACCCAGCGACATGGTATAGTGGAAGTGCGCCACGACATAGTAGGTGTCGTGATAGGCGCGGTCGATCCCGGCCTGGCTCAGCACGATGCCGGTCACGCCGCCGATGGTGAACAGGAACAGGAAGCCGAGCGCAAACAGCATCGGCGTCTTGAACTCGATCGAGCCGCCCCACATGGTCGCGATCCAGGAGAAGATCTTGATGCCGGTCGGCACCGCGATCACCATGGTGGCGGTCATGAAATAGGCCTGCTGGGTCAGCGACATGCCGACGGTGTACATGTGGTGCGCCCAGACGACGAAGCCCAGAACACCGATGCCGACCATCGCATAGACCATCGGCAGATAGCCGAAGATCGGCTTGCGCGAGAAGGTGGCGATCACCTGGCTGGCGATACCGAAGCCCGGCACGATCACGATATACACTTCCGGATGGCCGAAGAACCACAGGATGTGCTGATACAGGATCGGGTCACCGCCGCCCGAGGGCTGGAAGAAGGTGGTGCCGAAGTTGCGGTCGGTCAGCAGCATGGTGATGGCGCCTGCCAGAACCGGCAGCGACAGCAGGATAAGCCAGGCAGTCACGAAGACCGACCAGGCGAACAGCGGCACCTTGTGCATGGTCATGCCAGGGGTGCGCATGTTCAGGAACGTGGTGATGATGTTGATCGCGCCCAGGATCGACGAGGCACCGGACAGGTGCACGGCAAAGATGGCAAGGTCCATCGAATACCCGCCTTCATTGGTCGAAAGCGGCGGGTAAAGCACCCAGCCCACGCCCGACCCCAGCTGGTCATTGCCCCCCGGCGAGAACACGCTGGCCACGGCCAGCGAAGTGCCTGCGACATAGAGCCAGTAGGACAGGTTGTTCAGGCGCGGAAACGCCATGTCCGGCGCACCGATCTGCAGCGGCATGAAGTAGTTGCCAAAGCCCCCGAACAGTGCCGGAATGACCACGAAGAACATCATCAGGATGCCATGCGCGGTGATCGACACGTTCCAGAGATGTCCGTTCGGTGTGCAGGTCTCGGCGGCATTTGCCACGAAACGAGTGCCTTCAAGACACATATACTGCACGCCCGGTTCCATCAGCTCGAGCCGCATGAACACCGTGAAGGCCACCGAGATCAGTCCGGCCAGACCTGCGGTGAAGAGGTAAAGGATGCCGATATCCTTGTGGTTGGTCGACATGAACCACCGGGTAAAGAACCCGCGTGTATCATGGTCGTGGCCATGAATGGCTGCGTCCGCCATTGGCGTCTCCCGTCTGCTGTCTAGTGCGTATCCCGTTGCTGCGGTCGGATCGGAATCCGCCGCCTTATGCCTCATTCTTAGAGTGCGGCAGGCGGCGCGGCAATCGTTGACTTTGATCTGGATCAGGAAAAGCGCCGATGGGGGCAACCTGCCGCTGCGGCGAAGTGACGCGGGGCCTTGCGCCAAACCCTGCCGCGACACGTCAAGGGCGATCAGCCGATAGGGCGCGACAGTTCGTGGCGCAAGAATTCAGGCAGCGTATCCATATCGTGCCAGACGGGTTCGCGCCCCGCCCGGATCACGGCGGTCAGGTTTGGCCTGACCGGCACCCACACCACCCGGGACATTCTGTTGACTTCGGCATATTCCTTCCGGCCAAACATGAGAACACCCGTCAGACTGCCATCGTTGCCGTTGTAATGGGCAGAAAGGAACATATGGCTGACCCATTGCTTTGGCGGCAAGTTGAACATGATGACCGAATGCCCTTCAGGTGCCGACAGCACGAAACCGCGTACTTCGCGGGCGCGGGGTGCGCGACTGGCCACGCCTTGGCGTGCGGCAATCAGATGGGGGCATAGTTCCAACTGGTCGAAATACTTTACAAGTCGAGCGCCTTGGGAGGTATGCACCCTGTATAGAATCCTGGCGACCCGGCCAGGATAGGCAAAAGACATGCGCCAGACTTGATACAGGCCGTCTTTCAACTCGCTGTGCGCAGGCATGTAGTCCTGCACGGGAATAGCGTAGTCGATGGCCCTTTGAATCGGCAACTGATTGATCGGGTGCTGAATTTCGGTTGCGAAGGGCCAGGCTTCGGTCAGTATGCGGGCATCGGTGGAGAAATATCGGCAGATGTGCTGCAACAGGTTTGGTTTGGGAAAGGACTCCCCCCGCAACATCCTTTGAAATTGCACCTTGCCCTGCCCAAGGTCGCGTGCGGCCTGCGCATAGCTGATCTGGCGCGCTTCACACAAGCGCCGAAGATTGAGGCCGAACACACCCAGTACCGACATTTCGTACCCCGATCCCGTTAAGGGAATTTCGCGGTTTGGAACTGTCGGAACGCTAGCATAAATTGGTTAACTGACAAGTTTTAACGCAGCCGTGGCCCTGTATACCCTACGGCAACCCCGGCAAAGGGCAGCCTTGGCATCATTGCGACCTGTCACTCCGTGTTCGCAGCGAGATTGCGACCTGTCACTCCGTGTTCGCAGCGAGTTTTTCGAGTTCGTCTGCAATCAGGAGCAGGCGCGCGACACGGATCGTTTTCGCATCACCCGCCAAAGCGTACCCAACGCCTTCGACAATCGTCGCGGCCAACCGCAGGCGCTCCGCCGGGGAGAGTTGGTCAACAGGGGCAGCAATTGGTTGGGCCGCCCATGCAGTCCGTGTATCGATGACTCCTTCGAACATCGCACTGGTTCCCTTTGTTCCCTTCATAAGGGATGCTGCTTGGTTTTGAAGTGGTGTTGTGTTGGTATTCAAGTGGTATTAGAAAACTAGTACAAACGATGCCAATTTTCCAGTGTCGCAAAGCACTTTGGGGGTAACAGAGTTTATACCTTGAGGCTACGCGATCGTTCCCACGCGCCAGACGCGACAGCCTGTCCTATTGTCGTATTGGTGGCTTGGCTTAAACTGCGGCATAGTCGCGGCCGTCGCGTCGGCGGCGCTTCATGGGATGGGATACAATCCTGTGGCAGCGTCGGTGCCTGGCCCGATACAACCCGCTTACAAGCCCGCAAGGGCCCAGCCAAGGACAATCCCATGAAGCCCAGCCTGATTGCCACGTTTCTCGCCTCGATCACCCTGACCGCCCCGGCCTTTGCCGCGGGGGATGCGGCCAAGGGCGAGGCAGATTTCAAGAAATGCAAGGCGTGCCACATGATCGTGGCCGATGACGGCACCGAAATCCAGAAGGGCGGCAAGACTGGGCCGAACCTCTATGGCGTGATCGGCCGCAAGGTGGCCAGTGTTGACGGCTTCAAGTATGGCGAGTCGATCGCGGCCGTCGGCGCAACCGGCAAGGTCTGGGATGAGGCCAGCCTGGCGGCCTATGTCACCGACCCGGCTGCCTGGCTGAAAGCCGAAACCAAGGACCCCGCCGCCAAGTCGAAAATGACCTTCAAGCTGGCAAAGGGTGCGGAAGACATGGCGGCCTATCTGGCATCGGTGAAAAAATAAGCATCTGAGGATCAGGGAGATCGCTTCCTGATCCTGTCTCTGACCAGATATTGAGGCGAAGCCACCCAACGCCCACCGCTTCGCTGGTGAAATCTGAAGAATTTGTTACCATCGGGATATCAGGCGCCGAAAGGTGCGATTTCAGGGTGGTCAGGTGCCAGTTCTCGCAATCTTCGGAGAGAATCTGAGACGGCTTTGCGCCGCGCGCGACCTGTCGCTTGCGCAGGCGGCCCGCGATCTGGGCCTGGGCAAGGTGCAGTTCCAACGCATGCTCAAAGCGGAGTCCTTCCCCAAGCCCAATCTGTTGCAGCGCATCTGTCTCTATTTCGGTACGGATGCCCGTATCCTGACCGAGACCTGGCCGTTTCCGCCCCCCGAGATGCCACCGCTGCCGACGGTCATGGCCGGGCTGATGCAGGTCGCGCAGTATACTGGCCTGCCAGAGAGCCATTTTGCTCCAGATCCTGGGCTGCCCGACGGGCACTACACCTTCTTTCGGCGGTCGATGAGCAGATATGGCTATGTCGCGCGGACTGTGGTGCAGATCAAGTCGCTAAGCCAAAGTCGGATTCTGCGGGCTTTCGATTTTCCGCAACCAAAGCAAAGCGGGTGGTCTCGCAAAACGCCTAAGCAGCGCGAGTTTCGGGGTATGGTGTTCAAGCAAGGCGTCGGCACGACCATCATTCTGGTGCATCCCGAGTCACACGCGCTGTCGTCGATCTACCTGCAGCCGCAAACCACGCATTACGCAGACACCCGCTATTATGGCGTGACGAATTATGGTCGTATCGAACAGGCAGATATCGTGAATACCACCCGTCTTGTCTGGATTGCCGTTGCGCCAAGATTCTCCGATATCCTTCAGGCGCATCGGGCGCGCGGGTTATACAGGCCCGAAGAGGTGCCGCAAGATATCGCCGATTTCCTGTTCCGCCCGCTTTAGCGGCCGTCAGGCGGGGCAGGTGGCGGCGTTGGTCACCGCAGACTCAAAGGTGCGCATCAGCGCCGCATCCAGATCGGCCATGGTGACCGGCAGCCCCAGATCGACAAGGCTGGTCACGCCATGATCGCGGATGCCACAGGGGACGATGCCGCCAAAATGCGACAGATCGGGTTCGACATTGATCGAGATGCCGTGAAAGCTGACCCATTTGCGGATCTTGATCCCAAGGGCAGCAATCTTGTCTTCGGCAAGGCTGCCATCGGGGCGGCGCGGCTTGTCGGGGCGCGGCACCCAGACCCCAACCCGACCGGGGCGGATTTCGCCGGTCACGTTGAATTCCGCAAGGGCTGCGATCACCCATTGTTCCAGATGCCGCACGAAGCAGCGCACATCGCCGCCGTGTTTCTTCACATCCAGCATGACATAGACGATCCGCTGGCCCGGCCCGTGATAGGTATATTGCCCGCCACGCCCGACCTGAAAGACCGGAAAACGATCAGGCTCCACCAGATCTTCGGCCCGGGCCGAGGTGCCCGCAGTGTACAGCGGCGGATGTTCCAACAGCCAGATCGCCTCGGTCGCGGTGCCTGCGGCAATCGCTGCGGCGCGGGCCTCCATTGCGGCCAGCGTCTCGGCATAGGGGCTTTGGCCCGGCATATGGGTCCATTCGATCATGGCAATTCCCTTGGCTGCGGCGTTTTCCGCTCGATTCCCGTGGCAACCGTGCTAGGCTCGGGTCAATTGGACAACGCCTTTTGACGGAGACTTGCTATGAAAGCGATGACAGTTGCAACCACCTGCGCATTGGCTGCGGCCCTGGCCCTGACCCCAGCCGCCCCGGTGCAGGCCGATGCGGGAGATGCGATTGCGGGGGCCATTGTCGGCGGTCTGATCGGCCACGCCATCGCCAAGGACCAGCAGCGCCGCAAACAGGCCACCGCGCCGCGTAAATCATCAAAATCCTCGACCACGAAGTCCAGCGGCATTTCTGCCGCACAGCGTGAACAGAACCGCGAGGTGCAGACTGCGCTGAATCATTTCGGTTATGCCGTCGGCACGCCGGACGGGTCGATCGGGCCGAAAAGCCGGGCGGCCATATCGCAATATCAGGCGACGCTGGGCTATCCGCCCACAGGGCAACTGACCGATTATGAACGCACCCTGCTGGTGACCGCCTATCACCGGTCTGTTGCAGGTGGTCCGCAGGTTATGCAGATCCTGTCCACCCACCCGATGGGGATGAAGGGGCTGTTGCTGGTTCAGCGCGATGAAATGGCAGGCGTTCCGGGGGCCGGTCTGGTCGCTGCGACTGCCGGTGCCGCAGCGGTTGCTGGCGCGGGGATTGCTGCTGCGACTCCCGCCCCGGCCCCTGCGCCCGCCCTTCCGGCACTGGTGGCAGAACCCGCCCCTGTGGCACCCGCCCCGGCGGCGCTGCCGAGCTTTGGCGGGACGCTGGTATCCCTGTCTTCGCATTGCAATACGGTCGCCTTGAAGACCAACCAGAATGGCGGTTACGTCACTCTGGCCGGGCTGACCGATGCCGGGCAGGCCTTGTCCGAGCAGTTCTGCCTGACCCGCGCGGCGGCCGTACAGCAGGGCGAAACGCTGGCCCGTGCCGTGCCGGGGGCCAACCCGACCGATATCGTCGCGCAGTGCAAAGGGTTCGGCCCGGTGCTGAAGGAGCATGTGACGGCGGTGTCGTTGCGCCCTGCGCCCGAAGTTCTTGCTGGCGTGACCCAGTTCATCGCCGGTTCCGGCATGTCGCCTGCGCAACTTTCGGGCACCGCAAAGATCTGCCTTGGCACCGGCTATCAAACCGATGACATGGACGTGGCGCTTGGTTCGGCGCTTGTTCTCGCCGCTTTGGGGGAACCCGGCTATGCCGAATTGCCGGGCTACCACCTGACCGACGGAATTGGAGCGACGCGCCGCCCCGATCTGGCACTGGGCTGGTTTGAAATTGCCGGGGCAGGGGGGGCAGTGAATGCCTTGGCCCCAGCGACGCCTGACCGGGGCGAGATCCTGCGCAAGGCGGTCCTGATGCTGAACGGGCGGACCGATGCCCCCGCTCCGGCCCCGGCGCTGCCCGTTCTCGCGCCTGCGCCCGCCGCGCCGGTGACCGAGTCCGCGCTGGCCCCGGCACCTGTCACGCAGCCCGAAGCTGTTGGCACAACCCAGGCACAGATCGCGCCTGCCTCGGCTGCTTCCAGTGCAGTGTCATTTGCGACCGCGCTGCCTCGGCTGATCATCGGGCAATAACGGTCAGCGGGCAACCGGTTGAGGGGGACGAAAATTTTCTGGCGCGGTGTGGAAAACCTCTTTTCTTCCCCGCGCCCCTTGGATAAACACCCCGCTACCAAGCCAGATCATGCGGATGTGGCGGAATTGGTAGACGCGCAGCGTTGAGGTCGCTGTGGGGTAACTCCCGTGAAGGTTCGAGTCCTTTCATCCGCACCACTCTTGTGACACAGGCGCTTCCCGTATGGGTGGCGCCTTTGTCGTTTCAGGCCTGTCGCAACCCGCCGGTTCACCAGAAATCCGGCTGTTGCCAACAGCTTGACCTGCAAGGTCGTGTTGGTTTATTGTTTGGTCAATCAATAAAAACTGCGCTAGCCTCTGTTTGTCATTCATGTCGATTCGTCCCCGGCGACCGCGGACGGGGTCTTGCGGTGCAAGGATCGCGACAGGACTTGCAGATTTACGACCAGTTGAAGTTTTCGCCGCTCAGCGTCGCAGACAGGTCGTTTTATTTCCGGTTTTGGGACCCTGACGCTACGACACTATGGTCGGACAGATTGGCATTGCAATGCCTGGGACCATCCGCTTTAGTCGGGTCAAGAAGTGCAGGAAGACCTGCCGAACCACAGGGAGACAAGGGTGACGAGCAAAGCCCTCAGCGACGGTTTCGTCGTTTTTGATCGCGTGCAGAAAAGCTATGATGGCGTTTCGCTTGTCGTGAAGGATCTGAACCTGAGCATCGGCAAGGGTGAGTTCCTGACCATGCTTGGCCCTTCGGGATCGGGAAAGACGACCTGTCTGATGATGCTTGCGGGCTTCGAAACCGCAACGAATGGCGAAATCCGGCTGGATGGCCGCAACATCAACCTGATGCCGCCGCACAAGCGCGGGATCGGCATGGTTTTTCAGAATTACGCGCTGTTCCCCCATATGACGGTCGGTGAAAATCTGGCCTTCCCGCTCGAAGTGCGGGGCTTGGGCAAGGATGAACGTGAAGCCAAGGTCAAGCGCGCGCTCGACATGGTCCAGATGGGGTCTTTTGCCAATCGTCGCCCGGCGCAGCTTTCGGGCGGTCAGCAGCAGCGTATCGCACTGGCGCGCGCGCTGGTCTTTGATCCGGCGCTGGTCTTGATGGATGAACCTCTGGGCGCGTTGGACAAGCAGCTGCGCGAACACATGCAGTTTGAGATAAAACATCTGCACGAAAGCCTTGGCATTACGGTGGTTTATGTCACCCATGATCAGGGCGAGGCGCTGACCATGTCGGACCGTGTCGCCGTGTTCAACGATGGAAAGATCCAGCAGCTTGCGCCGCCCGCCGACCTGTATGAACGTCCCGAAAACAGTTTCGTCGCCCAGTTCATCGGCGAAAACAACAAGCTGCCCGGCACGGTTGAGGAACTCGGTGACGGCAAGGCGCTGGTGCGTCTGGCCACGGGCGAGCTGATTGATGCAACCCCTGTGAACGTGACCCAGAAGGGCCAGAAAACGCTGGTGTCGATCCGGCCCGAGCGCGTGGAATTCAAACCCGAGATGATGCCGACCGGTGCCCATATGATCGACGCGACCGTGCTGGAAATCATCTATATGGGCGATATCCTGCGGGCGGTTCTTCGGGTTGCCGGTCAGGATGAGTTCGTGATGAAGATGCGCAACACCCTGGGCCAGACCCGCCTGACCCCGGGCGAAAAGATCAAGGTCGGTTGGCACCCGGCGGATGCCAGGGCGCTTGACCCCATGTAAGAAATTCCGGTGCGGGCCCGGCCACGGGCCCGATCCGGGTGCTGCAAGGACGCGGCTTAGACATCGTCCGATAACCTCAAGACAACTGGGAGCTAACTGCAATGAAGAAACTTCTTGCCCTGACCACCGCGTTGACGGTCGTGGCCTATGCCGCGCAGGCAGAAACCACGCTGACCGTCATGTCCTGGGGCGGCGCCTATGGCGAAGCCCAGACCGAAGGCCATGTGAAACCCTTCATGGCCAAGACCGGCATCACGACCGTGATGACCGACAGCGACAACCCGGCCCCGGTGATCAAGAGCCAGGTCGAAGCCGGCAACGTGACCGTGGACGTGGCTTCGGTTGAATATGCCGATGCGATCCGCCTGTGCGACGAAGGTCTGCTGGAAACCATCGATCCGGCTACGCTGCCTGCGGGTGCCGACGGCACCCCGGCGACCGAGGATTTCCTGGAAGGTGCAATCACCGAATGCGGCGTTTCGACCGATATCTGGTCCAACGTCTTTGCCTATGACAGCAGCAAGTTCCCGGAAGGCCCCAAGACCGCAGCCGATTTCTTCGATCTGGAAAAGTTCCCCGGCAAGCGCGGCCTGCGCAAGGGCGCCAAGGCCGTTCTGGAACTCGCTCTGATGGGGGATGGCGTTCCGGCATCCGAAGTCTATGCCGTTCTGGGCACTCCGGAAGGCGTGGATCGCGCTTTCGCCAAGCTCGACACCATCAAGAAGGATGTGGTCTGGTGGGAAGCCGGCGCTCAGGCTCCGCAGCTTCTGGCGGATGGCGAAGTGGCGATGACCACTGCCTATAACGGCCGTATCTTTGCCGCAGCGATCAATGAAGGCAAACCCTTCAACATCGTCTGGGATGGCCAGATCTACGAAAACGAAATGTATGTCGTGCCGAAGGGTGCGCCGAACATGGAACAGGCGATGGAATTCATCCGTTACGCCACCTCGACCGAAGGTCTGCGCGCCCAGGCCCAGCACATCTCTTATGGTCCGGCCCGCAAGTCGGCCATGAAGGAAGAACTGCTGTTCAAGGACGGCAAGACGGTGATGGCGCCGCATCTGCCCACCGCGCCGGAAAACCTGAAAAACGCCCTGCTGACCTCGGCCGATTTCTGGGTTGACCGTGATGCCGAGCTGAACGAGCGCTTCAACGCCTGGCTTGCCGCCAACTGATGACCCCAGCGGGCCGGGCGCAGCAAAACGCCCCGGCCCGCTTTCCTTCCGCAGCCCTGCCGCGCTTCAGCCTTGGCATAAGGACTGACGATGACTGATATTTCTCCGCCACTTACCACCTCTGATGGCCGCCCGCTCAAGACGGCGCTGGCAACGGCCCAGGCACGGGCCAGACGCCGCGCCTTTCTGCTGGTCGCGCCGCTTCTGCTCTTTGTTGTGGTGACCTTCATTCTGCCCATCGGCCAGATGCTGCAACGCTCGATCCATCATGACGGGTTTTCCAAAGCATCCCCGCAGGTGACCGCGTGGTTTGACAGCACCGAAGCGGGTGCCGAACCCGATGAGGCCGCTTTCGCCGCGCTGGCCGCCGATCTGAAGCAGATGAAGGCCGACAAGACGGCAGGCGAGGCGGGCACCCGGATCAACTATACCGTGCCCGGAACCCGGTCCCTGTTCACTGCCGCCGCACGGAGTGCCGACAAGCTGCAGCCGCGCTATAAGGAGGCGATGCTGGCGCTTGATCCAAAATGGGGGGATGCGTTGATCTGGCAGGCCATGCGCGATGCCGCCCATCCCTACACCACCGATTTCTATCTGATTGCCACCGATTACCAGCGCACCGCCGATGGCGGCGTTGAGAAGGTGCCCGAAAATCAGCGCATCTATCTCTGGCTGTTTGGCAAGACCTTCATCCTGTCGGCAATCATCACCTTTGTCTGTCTGGTACTGGCCTTTCCGATCGCCCATATGCTGGCCACGCTGCCGATGGCCAAGGCCAACCTGCTGATGATCCTTGTGCTGCTGCCCTTCTGGACCTCGCTTCTGGTGCGCACGACCAGCTGGATCGTTCTGCTGCAGGGGCAGGGGGTGGTGAACAACATCCTCGTCTCGGCTGGCCTCGTGTCGGATGACGGGCGGCTCAGCATGATCTACAACCAGACCGGCACGATCATCGTGATGACACATATCCTGCTGCCCTTCATGGTCCTGCCGCTTTATTCGGTGATGCGCACGATCAAGCCCACCTATGCCCGCGCCGCCCGCAGCCTTGGGGCAACCAGCTGGACAACCTTCCGCCGCATCTATCTGCCGCTCACCCTGCCGGGGATCGGGGCCGGATCGCTTCTCGTCTTCATCCTTGCCGTGGGCTATTACATCACCCCCGCACTGGTTGGGGGGGCCGATGGCCAGCTCATCTCGAACCTGATCCAGTTCCACATGACCAAATCCAACTGGTCATTGGCGGCAGCCCTTTCGGCCATGCTGCTGGCCGGGGTTCTGGTTCTCTACTGGCTCTATGACCGTCTGGTCGGCATCGACAAACTGAAACTGGGCTGAGGCGCCGTCGCGCCTGCCCTTTATCCTGGTTCAAATATCCCGGGGGTCCGGGGGCAGCGCCCTCGGCCGACCCGCAGCAGAGAGACCCGCAATGGCCTTGCCCGTCTATGCCGACCCGCTCGAGCGTATCTGGTACTACACCTATCACGCGATCTGTGTGGCGATATTCTTCTTTCTGGTCGCGCCGATCCTCATCATCATTCCGCTCAGCTTCAATGCCGAACCCTATTTCACCTTTACCGAAAAGATGCTGACGCTGGATCCCGAGGGCTACAGCCTGCGTTGGTATGACCTGCTGCTGACCGCAGGCATGGCCGCGCCCGAGGCCGCGCGGGATGGCAGTTGGTGGGCAGACAGCTGGGCCAATGCGACCTGGATCAAGGCGGCGAAGAATTCGATCATCATCGGCTTCTGGTCCACCATCGTCGCCACTGTTCTGGGCACTCTGGCCGCTCTGGGCCTGTCGCGCAATGAAATGCCCTATCGCCGGGTCATCATGGCGATCCTAATTTCGCCCATGATCGTGCCGATCATCATCATCGCGACGGGGCTGTTCTTCTTCTACTCCAACCCCTGTGGCATCATCGCGGTGGAATGTGGACGTCTGACTTCCACCTATACCGGGGTGATCCTTGCCCATGCCACGCTTGGCATCCCCTTTGTCATCATCACGGTGACGGCCACGCTGATCGGCTTTGACCAATCGCTGAGCCGGGCAGCCGCATCGCTGGGCGCATCGCCGACGCGGACTTTCTTCAAGGTCGTGATGCCGCTGATCCTGCCGGGGGTGATTTCGGGCGCGCTATTTGCCTTTGTCACCTCTTTTGATGAAGTGGTGGCAGTGCTGTTCATCGCAGGCCCGGAACAACAGACCATCCCGCGCCAGATGTGGAACGGAATCCGCGAGGCGATCAGCCCGGCGATCCTGTCGGTTGCCACGATCCTGGTGCTGATCTCGATCGCCTTGCTGGCAACCGTCGAGGTTCTGCGGCGGCGGTCGGAACGGTTGCGCGGTGTGACACCGCAATAAGCGGTGTCACTGTGATGTCCTGAAATGATCCGGGGGCCAATCGGCCCCCGGATCATTTCAGGACTGGTTCCGCGCTTGCGCGCGGGGGGCGTTGCGCCACGTTGCGGGACTTGCCCTTGTGGTCAGGGCAGCAGATGTAGCCAGAACCAGATCGTGCCGATCGAGGCCGCAGTGGCCAATGCGACGGCAGAGGCATTCACCCTTTTGGCCACCCCGTAAAGATGGGCAAAGAGATAGGCGTTGATGCCGGGCGCCATGGCAGCCGTCAATGTCGCCGACCTGATCTGATCGGTGGTCAGGGCGAATACAAAACTCCCCAGCAGCCAGGTGATCAGCGGATGGATCATCAGTGAAAGTGCCATCACCATCGCAATGGCCCGGCTGTCCCCTTCGGGCTTGTAGCGGTAAAGAACGCCCCCCAGCCCGAAAAGTGCGGTGGGGATCGCTGCGCTGCCCAGAATCTTTATCCCGTCCCACACAAATCCGGGCAAGGGCAGCCCGGTCAGGTTCACCGCAAAGCCGGCGGAAATGCCCAGGACCATCGGCTGGCGGAAGATCGCGCGCAGCACTTGCGCGACAAGCCGTCGGGCCGACAGGCCTTGGCCATGAGCGCGTGTCAGTTCCATCAAGGTGATCCCCGCGCCATAAAGCAGCGGCGAATGGATGGCGATGATCGCATAATTCGCAGCCAATGCCCCGGTGCCATAGGCCCGTTCGGTGATCGGCACGCCCAGCAGCAGTGAGTTCGAGAACAGACAGGCAAAGCCGATGGCCACCGCATCGACCCCGGGGCGGCCCAGTAAGCGTGCGCCCAGAATACCCAGCCCAAAGGCGGTGAAGGCCCCGATATAGAAGCTGGCAAACAGCCCGACATCCAGATTGGCCGAAAGGTCCAGCCGCGCAATGGATTGAAACAGCAGGGCCGGGACGGCAAAGCCCTGGGCAAAGCGCATCAGCCCATCGACTGCGGCATCAGAGATCAGCCCCAGCCGCGCGGCAAGCCAGCCCGCGCCGATGACCAGAAAGACCGGCAGGATGACGTCAATCAGGGCGCTCATGCTGCGGGCAGGGTAATCTGCATCCCGTCATAGGCCGGGGTGACATGGGCCGGCAATTCGGCGCAAAGGGCTGCATAGTCCAGATCGACATGCATGTTGGTCAGAACGCCACGCTGCGGCCGCGCGCGGGCCAGCCAATCCAGCGCCAACGCCAGATGGGCATGGGTCGGATGCGGCTTGCGGCGCAATGCGTCGATCACCCAGACCTCCAGCCCGTTCAGATGCGACCAGCTCTCTTCGGGGATTGCCACGGCATCGGGCAGATAGGCCAGTCCGCCAATCCGGAAACCAAGCGCGTCCATCGACCCGTGATCGGCACGGAAGGGTGTCAGCGTGACCGGCCCGCCTGCGCCATCCACCGTGAAGGGGCCATCAATCGTGTTCAGATCAAGAATCGGCGGATAGGGCGATCCGGCAGGTTGCACAAAGGCATAGCCGAACCGGTCGATCAGCGCACCCTGGGTAGGGCCATCAGCCCAGACCGGCAGACGGCGGCGCAGGTTGAACACGATCTGGCGCAGGTCATCGATGCCATGAACGTGATCGGCATGGCTATGGGTATAGGCCACCGCATCCAGCACGCCCACCCCGGCATCGAGCAATTGGTCTCGCATGTCGGGCGAGGTATCGATCAAGACCCGCGTCGCGCCATCCTGCCCCAGCCGTTCGACCAGCATGGAACAGCGGCGGCGGCTGTTCTTTGGGTTGGACGGATCACAATCGCCCCAATCGCCCCCCAGACGCGGCACGCCGCCCGACGACCCGCAGCCCAGAATGGTGAAGCGCAGGGTCACGCGGGCACCCGTATCGCTGCCTTTGTGAACAGACGTTCGAAATTCGCAGTGGTGGCCGCCGCAAAGTCCTCGACCGACAGGCCGAACAGCGATGCCCCCGTCTTTGCCGTGAAGGCAGTATAGGCCGGTTCATTGCGTTTGCCGCGATGGGGCACCGGCGCAAGATAGGGGCTGTCGGTTTCCAGAAGGATGCGGTCCAGCGGTGCCGCCGCGAAAATGTCGCGCAGTTCCTGACTTTTCGGGAAGGTCGCAATCCCCGACATCGACAGATAGAACCCCAGATCCAATGCTGCCCGCGCCAGCGCCGCACCGGATGAAAAACAGTGCATCACGCAGCCATAGGGTTTTTCGCGCCAGCATTCGGTCAGGATCGCGGCCATATCCTCATCCGCGGCGCGGGCGTGGATGATCAGCGGCAGGCCGGTTTCCTGTGCCGCCGCGATATGAACCCGGAGCGAGACCTTCTGCGCCTCGGCACTGTCGGCGGTATAGTGATAATCCAGCCCGGTTTCGCCGATCCCCACCATCTTGGGGTGCCGGGTCAGCGCGATCAGCTCATCCAACGTGACGGCGGGCTGATCGGCCACGCTCATCGGGTGCAAACCCGCTGCGTAGAACACGCCGTCAAAGGCCTCGGCAATCGCGCGCACCTTGGGTTCGTTCTGCATCTTGGTGCAGATCGTCACCATGCGGCGCACGCCCGCTGCGCGGGCCGCATCAATGATGCGGGGCAGGTCGCCTTCAAAATCCGGGAAATCCAGATGGCAATGGCTGTCGATGATTTCGGGCGGGGTCATGCATCACCTTGCGGCGAGGAAGGCCGCCGTCTTTTCGATCTGAAGGAACATATCCATGAGAAGTGCGGCAGGGTCAAGATTGACAGCCTTGCCACGCCGGGCGCGGGCGGCAAGGCTTTGCGCCAGTTCCGCCCAGGCCCGCCCCGCCCATGGGTCGGGGGCAAGCTGCGCCAGCAGCCGTGCTTCCCCTGCGGTTGCTTCGGGCGGCGCCGTGCCACTGGTGCCGCTGCGGGCCAGCCGGGCCAGCAACAGATCCATCAGCGTGACCGCCAGATCAAAGCGCGCCTCGTTGCCCTTGCCCGCACCGGTTTCGGCCAGGCCAAGCGCACGGGCACGATCCATGCGGGGCAGGGCGGTGAACAATTGCACCAGGGTGGCATAGATGTCGGCACCATCCAGGTTCAGCACGCGCAAAGCCTCGCCCACAGAGCCGCCCGCGAGCTCAGCCAGCGCCTGCGCATCACCAACCTCGGCCCCGGCCTGTGCCAGCGCGGCGGCCAAATCGTCCGGAGCCAAGGGCCCCAGCCGCAACTCGCGGCAACGTGACCGGATCGTGGGGAGCAGGCGAAAGGGTTGATGCGAGATCAGGAAGAAAGTCACGCCTTCGGGGGGCTCTTCCAGCAATTTCAGCAGCGCATTGGCCGCGTTGGTGTTCAGATCATCGGCCGCATCGATGATGGCCACGCGCCGCCCGCCATCCGGCGCAGTCATCGCGAAGAAATCCTTCATCTTGCGCACTTCGCCCACCAGAATATCCTGGGTGACGGCGGTTTCGCCATTGTTCAGCCCGCGCCGCAGCAGGAACAGCCGGGGTTCTGACAAGGCAGCCATGCGGCGCGCAACCGGGTGGTCGGCGGCGATATCCAGCGTTTCGGGCGGGGGGGGGGCGAACATGCCGCCATCATCGGCAGGGGTGGCCAGCAGAAACCGCGCCAGTTTCCAGGCCAGCGTCGCCTTGCCCACGCCGCGCGGTCCGGTCACCAGCCAACCGTGATGCAGCCGCCCGGCCTTGTACACGCGCAGGAATTCGGCCTGCTGTGCCGCGTGGCCAAAGAGATGCGTCGTCTCGCGCGGATGCGGCGCGCCTTCCACCCGGTCGGGTTCAGGGAAATCCGCCAGATAGACCGAGGGCATCGGTCAAAGCCCCAGATGGGCGCGGGCAGTTGCCAGCACATCGGCAGCAACCTGATCGGGCGATCGCGCACCATCGATCACCCGGAACCGCGCCGGATGCGCTGCGGCCAGCGCCAGAAAACCCGCGCGCATCCGGGCCTGTAGGGCAAGGCCCATCTCCTCGAACCGCTGTTCGCTGCCCTGACGGGCCACCGCGCGCGACAGGCCGACTTCGGGATCAATGTCGATCAGCAGGGTCAGATCGGGTTCGACCCCGATCATCAGATCATGCAGCCTGTCCACCGTCACCGCCAGATCACCGCGCGATATGCCCTGGTACATCCGGGTGCTGTCGGCAAAACGGTCGGTGATGACCACTTCACCCCGTGCCAAAGCCGGACGGATGGTCTTTTCCAGATGGTCACGCCGGGCTGCGGTGAACAGCAGGATTTCGGTCTCGGCCGACCAGCGATCAGGATCGCCTTCCAGCACCAGCCGCCGGATGTCCTCGCCCCCCGGGCTGCCGCCCGGTTCACGCGTCAGGGTCACGGTCGCGCCAAGGGCACGCAAGGCATCAGCCAACCGGCGGGCCTGGGTGCTTTTGCCAGAACCGTCGATCCCTTCAAAGCTGAGAAAGCGTCCCTGCATCAGGTGGCCGGGGCGTCCGGCGCAAAGACCCGACCCATCAGAACCCGCGCTGCCGTGGTCAGCCGGGTGAAAAACCCACCTTCGGCCACGTCGATTTCGGCCACCAGTGGCACGCGCGCCTCTGGCATGCCCGGCACATGCAGCACCAGTTCGGCCAGCGGGTCACCCTTGGCAATCGGTGCCTTGATCGGGCCTTGATACACCACTTCGGCGGTGATCTTGTCCCGCGCCACGGCGGGGATCAGCCGGGCCAGATCTTCGGCGGGCACCAGGCCCACCTTTTCGGCCTCGCCCATCCAGACTTCGGCCTCGGCCACGCGGGTGCCCGCCTTGGCCAGCGTTTTCATGGTGAATTCGCGGAAGGCCCAGTTCGAGATACGTTCGCTTTCCTCGGCGCGGGCCCGGTCTGTCGGCAGCCCCGAAATCACAAAGACGATGCGCCGCCCGCCATTTTGCACGGCCGAGCCAACCAGCCCGTAGCCCGCTTCCTCCGTGTGGCCGGTCTTCAGCCCGTCTGCCTTCCAGTCGCCGCCCTTGATCCGCAGCAGCGGGTTGCGGTTCTGGCTGTTGGCAGGCACGCGGCCCTGATAGCTGTATTCCGTCAGCGCGAAATAGGGGTAGTATTCGGGAAATTCCTCGATCAGCCGCACCGCGAGCAGGCCCAGATCATGTGCGCTCATCCGATGATCGGGGTCCGGCCAACCCGAGGCATTGGCGAAGAAAGAATTCTCCATGCCCAATTCGCGGGCGCGTTCGGTCATCCGCGCGGCAAAGGCCTCTTCGCTGCCCGACATGCCTTCCGCCACAACGACACAGGCGTCATTGCCGGAATTGACGATGATTCCATGGATCAGATCATCGACCGTGGGCCGGTCGCCGGGCTTCACGAACATCTTCGATCCGCCCATCTTCCAGGCCTTTTCCGACACGCTGAATTCCGTGCCGGTCTGATAGCGCCCGTCATGCAGCCCTTCGAACAGCATGTTCAGCGTCATCAGTTTCGACATCGAGGCCGGGGGGATCGGCGTCTGCGCATTCTTGTCCAACAGCACCGTGCCCGTTGTCATGTCATAAACCCAGGCGGCGGTGGCCTGGGTTTCAAAAGCCCAGGTGGGGGCCGAGGACATGAGCAAGGCCAGTGCAAGGCCGAAACGTTTGAACATGGGATGATCCCTCCGGTCAGGCCGGGCCGCCCATGCGGCCCCGCCGGTCATTTCGACAGAAGATAGGCGTCGGTAAAGCCCAGACCCTTCACTTTGGCGAGAAGGGCCGCCTTGTCGCCGCCGCCCGTGGCCGTGACGGACCAATGTGGTTTGCCCTGGGTCTCGCCCTTTTTCACCGTGGGGGTGATGCCTGCCTTGCCCAGGGTATCGGCAGCGCGCTTGGCATTGGCCTCGACCGAGAAGATGCCAATCTGGATCCGATGGTTGCCAGACGATGCGGCCGGGGTTGCGGGCTTTGCGGCGGTTGCCGCAGGTTTGGCAGCCTGACCGCCGCTGATCGGGGCTGCCGCGATGGGGTTCGACACGACCGGCTTGGCCCCTGACGAAACCACCGGCGCAGCACCCGGCTTGGCGGGCGGGGCGGCCTTGTCGATGGCAGCACCGGCCACGGCGGCAATCCCCGTATCAGACGGGCCTTCGGCAGCATCAAGCAGCGGTTTCTTTGCATCGGGGGCGGCCGGGGCCTCTTCGCGCCGCAAGGCGGTCACATTCACCTTGGCAGGTTGCCCGGCAAGCAGCCCCAGTGCCGCCGCCGCGTCTGACGAAATCTGCAGCTTGGGTCCCGGATTGTCGCGTTCCCGCTTGAACAGGGCCCCCACCACGAACTTGCCATTGGCCGGATTGCGCAGGATCACCCGTTCCGGGTCTATCGCATCGGGCGATGCGACCCAGACACCACCCAGCGACGGGCGGCCATCCCACAGGGCGAGATCGGTCACCTGAAACACTTCGGGTGCCTCGACGTCGCGATCCACCAGCTTGACCGAGGTGGCGGGCTTGGCTGCGACGCTGGCCGCAGCCTCCGGTTTTTCCTTTGCGGCAAAAGGCCCTTGCCCGGGCTGACAGGCAACCAGCGCCCCGAAAGCCAAAGTCGCAAGCATCACCTGCCCGATTGCTGCCCGTGCCATACAAGCCCCCGTTTCGCGCGGCCCCTGCCAGGGCGCGTCTGACCTGATCCCCTGCGGGAATGTTTCTGCCTGTCGCCCTTGATGGCGTTTTGCGGCATCATAGCGATTGGTGGGGTCCGAGAAAAGGGTGCACTGGCCCATCGGCAGAAAAGCCCCTCTTGCAGAGGGTATCGCAGTCAGGCTAATCCTGCGCCCGACAGCGCCCATGAGGGGCTCAGGAAGTGTGGCCGAGTGGTTTAAGGCTCTGGTCTTGAAAACCAGCGTGGGGGAGACTCCACCGTGGGTTCGAATCCCACCGCTTCCGCCACTTTTCCCCGCGAAAGCGTTCTCCCCATCCGACTGCGGCCGGATTTTTCCGTTGTTTTCGAGGGTTATGCAGGAGGGGCTGAGCACTGCTCACGCAGTTGGGTGGCCAGGAAGCGGTCTCTCTCGGTCAGTATTCTCCGGACCTCATGACTGCCAAGTTCCAGTACTTAGGGTCCAGACTCATTGATCGTCAAAGCCAGAAGATGACGGTTGCGGCGAGGGCGACGGCGGAGAGGAAGGTCTTT
>NZ_JBALHR010000007.1:0-174058 GCF_036964905.1 Gemmobacter denitrificans | reverse complement strand
CGACCCGTGGCTTGCCATGGCTCTTTGGAAAGAACGGTCTCAGCCGCTCCATCTGCGCGTCCGTCAACCAGAATAGAATACTCATGATCACCCCCGTAGCTCAGGGGCCTTGAATCACGCAGCGGCGGCGGCCTCAAGCAAATCAATGGGTCCTGACCCTAGAATGAGATCGGTTAGCTTGTGCATTGAATGCAAAAGCCATCATGACAACATATTGTCAATTTTCAGTTCGGGGCGACCTTGGTCGAGTGCCAGCTGTCGCCTAGCTTGGCGATGGACCTTCCGCACAGAGGATGATTTAGTGTCGCCAACACGGAGAGGTAGCATGGCATTCGGCACGAACATCCGCACATGGTTCAACGGTAACTGGCATGACGGCGACATTGCGGTGATGCGCGCCGCAGATCACGGCATCTGGCAGGGATCATCGGTCTTTGATGGTGCGCGGCTGTTTGACGGGCTGGCTCCCGATCTGGATCTGCATCTGGCACGGGTGAACCGGTCGGCCGAGGCGCTGATGATCACCCCCACCATGACGCCCGAGCAGATGCTGGACATCGCACGCGAAGGGCTGAAGCCCTTTGGCCGCACAGCCGCCGTCTATATCCGCCCGATGTACTGGGCGGTGGACGGCTCTGATCTGGGGGTGGCGCCCGCGGAAAACTCGACCGGATTTGCGCTGTGTCTGGAAGAGGTGCCGATGGCCCCGGCCAGTGCCAGCACCACGCTGACCCGCACCCGGTTCCGCCGTCCGGTGCTGGAAGATGCGGTCTGCAATGCAAAGGCGGGTTGCCTTTACCCCAACAACGCGCGGATGCTGGTCGAGGCCAAGCAGAAGGGCTTTGGCAATGCCCTGGTGGCCGATGCAATGGGCAATGTGGCCGAAACGGCCACGGCCAACGTGTTCATCGTCAAGGATGGGGTGGTGATGACCCCCATCGCCAATGGCACCTTCCTTGCAGGCATCACACGCGCCCGCCACATTGCCAATCTGCGGGCGGACGGGATCGATGTGCGCGAATGCGTGCTGACCTTTGCCGATGTCGCAGCGGCGGATGAGGTGTTCCTGTCGGGCAACTTCTCCAAGGTCACATCGGTAAGCCGCTTTGACGATGTGGACTATCGCAGCCGAAAGATGACCGACCATGTCCGCAGCCTGTATCTGGACTGGGCGCAAGGCAGCCGGATCAACTGATGTTTCAGGAAGGTCCGATCCTGTTTTCATTCCGGGGCATCTTTGGCGTGCCTGTGCAGGTGTCGCAATCGGCGGCCCTGCTGATCGGGATCATCGCCGCAGTCACGCTGATGCGTGGCGGGGACCCGGTCAATCTGGTGCTGACGATGGGGATTCTCGTCGGCTCGGTCTATCTGCACGAGCTGGGCCATGCCTGGGGCGCGCGGGTGCAGGGGCTGCGGGTGGACCGCATCGTGCTGCACGGGTTTGGCGGGTTCTGCCAACATCAGCGGTCCAGTTACAAGCAGGATGAACTGATCGTGGCGATGGGCCCCATCGTCAATCTGGCGATCTGGGCGATCTGCGGGTTGCTGGCACAATGGGTCTATTCACGCGCCCTGCTGGACCCGGAGGCCGCGCGTTTTGGGATCATGGTCTTTCCCTGGCTCCTGTTCACTGGCGGGCTGAACCTCTTGCTGTTTCTGTTCAACATGGTGCCGGTGCAGCCGTTGGACGGCGGCAAGCTGTTGCTGCTGGGCCTGCGCCGGTTTCTGCCCCCCGCAACCGCGCTGCGCTATGCCGGTGCGGTCGGGCTGGTGTTTTGCCTGTTGTGGTGGCCGGGTCTGATCCTGCTGTTCCTCAACACCGGCTGGCTGATCTTCTTTGCGCCGTCCTTTGCACTCCACCGCGCCATGATGCGTGGCCAGCCGCGCGGCTAGACCTACCCGCCAAGGATGGGCTGCACGATCAGTGCAGGCGCTGTGGTGTCCCTTCGGCCCATTCCGCCACATCCGGTTGCCCGCCAAATCCGTCGCGCTCGGCGGGGAAACGCGCGGCCAGCGCAAGGGCTGCCTGGATCAGCCGCGCATCCATCCGGCCAAAGGTCAGATCAGCCAGTGCCAGCCGTGCATCAACCGTGGCATCGCGGCGCATGTGGTGCAACATGGTCATCATCGCCGCCTCATCCGCCGTCACCCGCAGCCGACATTCCTGGCACAGCGGGTTGGAGAAGGTCAGCCCGGTCTGGCGGCAGGCCATGACCGCCCGCAATACGGCCAACAACCCCTGTGCAAGCCGCGGCCCCTCGGCGATGCCCCAGCGTTCGCAGGCGATATCAAAGGCATGGGTCCAGGCCTGGCTTTCCGGCTGTGCAAAACTGGTCATGAAATGGCGCAGCACGGCCAGCGCGCCAACTTCCGTGGCATCCAGTCCCAGACTGGCCAGCGGTCGCGCGCCGGGGCGACGAAAGCAGGGATCGGCGCTCATGCGCGGGCCCGCCCTTGCTGCGGTGGAATACGGGCGAAATCAACCGCTTGTGGCAAATCTGCAGCAGCCTGTGCCCCGCAAGGCCCCGATGAATAGGTCGGGAACCGCCCTGCAGCCTCGATTGCGGCCCGCAGCCTTGGGTGAAGCCCACCCTGCCCTTCATTCCTGGCCAGATGGTCGACCGCCAGAAGATCATCCCAAATGGTATTGCGCATCCTGCCGCTCCTTTCCGCCCGGAACTGCCGTTCGGGCCTGTGTCGAAGTTACAATCTGGCGGCGGCTCGATCTGGAGATTTCTTACTTTTATTGTCAAGATATGTCCAGCCCCTCTGCAACGCTGGACAAGCCCGGGCCAAGCGGTCATCCTAATCCCGACAAGGATGATCGACATGCGAAGGGGGCAGGATGCGCAAGTTTCTGGTCGTGCTGGATGACAGCCGCGAATGTCTGAACGCCATGCGCTATGCCGCGCTGCGGGCCGCGCATACCGGGGCGGGAGTGCAGATCCTGTCGATCATTCCGCCGGAAGACGTGCCGCATTGGATGGGGGTTGCCGATCTGATGCGGGCAGAGGCCCGCGAAAGGATCGAGGCGCATTTCGAGGTCTTTGCCAAATGGATGCGCGACAAGCAGGGGGTGAACCCCGAACTGGTGATCCGCGAAGGCGATCCAGCCAAGGAAATTCTGGCTCAGGTGCAGGCCGACCCCCAGATCGGCGTGCTGGTTTTGGGCGCAGGCACCGATAAATCCGGGCCGGGGCCGCTGGTCAGCACGCTCAGCCGCAATTCGGGCACCCTGCCCATTCCAATCACCATCGTTCCGGGCGACATGTCCAAGGAACGGCTGGAGGCCATCACCTGACGGCTGCGGCACTTTGGCCCTTGCGCCCCGGATGGGGGCAGGCAAACCTGGCCCGCATCCTGCAGGAGACTTGCATGCAACTGCCCGCCCATGCCCGCCTTGTCGGCCCGCCAGAGGATCTGGATTTTCTGGATGTGCAGGGGGCGGACCTGCCGCGCAGGCTGACCCCGCTGGAAGCCTGGAATGGCATCATGGCGCAGCCGCTGCCCGGCCTTGCCCTGGCCTTCCGACTGCGGGATGCTGTTTCGGCCCGATTTGGCGTCAAGCGGATCGGCGGTTTCACCGGAAGGCGGGCCGACCGGGTGGCGGCGGGCGACAAGCTGGATTTCTTTCTGGTGGAAGAAGCCACAGCCGACCGGTTGGTGCTGACCGAACGTGATCGGCATCTGGATGTGATGACATGCGTGACAGTGGACGGCCAGCGACTGTCGGTCGTGTCGTCGGTCGTGACGCATAACCGCTTTGGCCGGGCCTACATGATCCCGGTCGCGCCGGCCCATCGGATCATCGTGCGGCTGATGCTGAGGCGGTTGATGCGGTCGCTCGCCTGACCGCATCCTTGCGTCACCCGATCACCTTTTCGCAATCGCAGCATTGCCGGGATGGCATTTCGCCGCAATGCAGCATATTGTCGTCGCAGGGAGGACTGGTTCAATACAAAGGTGATCCATGTTCATGCGCCTGTCCAAAAAGCCCGGCCCTGCCGCGGCAAAACCCGAAACCCGCGAAGATTCGCTGGCCTATTACACCCCTGAACCGGACACCCGGCCCCTGCGCGAGCTGACCGCGCTGGACCAGATGTATGCCTATTATACGCCTGACCGCTGAATTAGAACGGTTCCAAACTTGACTTGCCGACCGGCGGGGCGCATATCCGACATGAACCGTCGGAGATACCCATGTTCATCCAGACCGAATCCACGCCGAACCCCGCCACGCTGAAATTCCTGCCCGGACGTGATGTGCTGGAGATCGGCACTGCCGATTTTCCGACCGCCGAAGCCGGATCGAAAAGCCCCCTGGCCGCCCGCATCTTCGCGGTTGACGGGGTGCAGGCCGTCTTTTTCGGGTCGGATTTCGTGACCGTCACCAAGACGGATGAGGCGGATTGGAACCATATCAAGCCCGCCATTCTGGGCGCGATCATGGAACATTACCAATCCGGTGCCCCTGTCATGGAAGGCGAAGCCCGGCCTGCCGGTGGCCATGCCGACAATTTCGCCGGTGAAGATGCCGATGTCGTGCGCCAGATCAAGGAATTGCTGGATACCCGCGTCCGCCCCGCCGTGGCGCAGGATGGCGGCGACATTACCTTCCACGGGTTTGATCGTGGTGTGGTCTATCTGCATATGCAAGGCGCCTGCGCAGGCTGCCCGTCCTCGACCCTGACGCTGAAAATGGGGATCGAGAACCTTCTGCGCCATTACATCCCCGAAGTGCTTGAGGTCCGCCCCGTTGCGGCCTGAAACCGTTCTGGCCTTCGACACATCGGCGGCGCATTGCGCCGCCGCTTTGCTTTTGCCCGATGGCCATTGTCTGACGGTGCTGGAACCGATGGAAAAAGGTCAGGCGGAACGGCTGATGCCGCTTCTGGCCGGGCTGCTGGACAGGGCGGGCCTGCACCGCCAGGCCCTGACTCGGATCGGTGTCGGCACCGGGCCGGGCAATTTTACCGGTGTGCGGATCGCGGTGGCGGGGGCACGGGGGCTGGCATTGGGCCTAGGCATACCGGCCATCGGCGTCACCCGGCTGGAGGCACAGGCCTTTGGCCTGCCGCGCCCGCTGCTGGTGGCCGAAGATGCCCGCCGGGACGAGGCTTATGTGCAGGGTTTTGACCTGCCGGAATTCGAAACAGCGCAGCTTATGCCTCTTGCCGCGCTGCCCCTTGCCCCGCATCGCAGTGGCAGCGCCATAGCCGACGGCCTGCCCCCTGCCATGCCGTTGGCCGAAGCTGTGGCCCGCATTGCCGCCACCCGCCCGCTGCCGGCACCGCGCCCTGCCCCGTTCTATCTGCGCGGGGCCGATGCCGCCCCGCCTGCCGATCCGCCACCGGTGATCCTGCCGTGACCGATGCCCCCATGACCGTGGACCGGATGGCCGCACTGCATGCCGCCTGTTTCACAACCCCCCGGCCCTGGACCGCAACCGAAATCGCCGCGCTGCTGGCCGATCCGCTGTGCTTTGCGCTGACGGCACCGGGCGGCTTTCTGATCGGCCGCGCTGTTGCGGGCGAGGCGGAAGTGATGACGCTGGCCGTGGACCCGGCGCTGCGGCGGCAAGGCATCGGCGCTGATCTGCTAAACCGTTTCCTGCAGACGGCGCGTAACCGCGGCGCAGAGACTGCATTTCTGGAAGTCAGCGCCGCGAATACCGCCGCGCTTGCCCTCTATGCCCGGGGGGGATTCGCCCCAAGCGGGTGCCGCAAAGGCTATTACGTCACGCCTGAAGGGCAGAAACTCGATGCCATCGTGATGAGCCGACCGCTTTCCGCTGCGTCGGATTGAAGCAATCACGGGTCTTTTGATCGACCGATCAAATCCCGAAGCACCGGCCCGCGATTCCATCTTGACCCTTTGCTGCAAACCCGCGCTAAATTGCCCCCAATGCCCCCTGCCCGCGCCGCACGGCCCGGCACGAGGGAAGAAAAGTCAACGATAACCGGGAGAATTCCATGACCGTGATGAAAACCCTGCTGGGCGCTGCTGCGGCGCTGACCATGTCGTCGGCAATGGTGGCGGCCGAGCCCGCGATCATCTTCGATCTGGGCGGCAAGTTCGACAAGTCGTTCAACGAGGCTGCCTTCAATGGGGCAACCCGCTGGGCGCAGGAAACCGGCGGCACCTTCAAGGAACTGGAGATGCAGTCCGAAGCCCAGCGTGAACAGGCGCTGCGCCGTTTGGCGGAATCGGGTGCAAACCCGGTTGTGATGACCGGCTTTGCCTTTGGGGACGTGCTGAACACGGTGGCCCCGGATTTCCCCGAGACCAAGTTTGCCATCATCGACGTGGACTGGCTGGACCAGCCGAATATCCTTCAGGTCGCATTCACCGAACATGAAGGCAGCTATCTGGTGGGCATGATGGCCGCCATGGCGTCGAAGACCAATACTGTCGGCTTCATCGGCGGCATGGATATCCCGCTGATCCGCAAGTTCGGCTGCGGCTATGCGCAGGGCGTGAAGGCGGTCAAGCCGGATGCGACTGTCATCATGAACATGACCGGCACCACCCCCGCCGCCTGGAACGACCCGGTCAAGGGTTCGGAACTGGCCAAGGCACAAAAGGGCCAGGGCGCCGACGTGATCTATGCGGCGGCAGGTGGCACCGGTCTGGGCGTGCTGCAGGCGGCTGCCGATGAAGGCATCCTGTCGATCGGCGTTGACAGCAACCAGAACCACCTGCACCCGGGCAAGGTGCTGACCTCGATGCTCAAGCGCGTGGACAACGCGGTTTATGAAGCGTTCAAGGCAGGCACCGATCTGGAAACCGGCAAGGTCATGGTCATGGATCTCAAGGCCGAAGGCGTGGGCTATGCGCTGGATGACAACAATGCACCGCTGGTCAGCGCCGAAATGAAGGCCGCCGTCGATGCCGCTGCCGAAAAGATCAAGGCGGGCGAGCTGAAGGTGCACGACTACATGTCGGACGACACCTGCCCGGCTGCAACCTTCTGATCCGACCGGCATCATGCAGGTGGGGGCACCCGAGACGGGGCGGCAGGCAGCTGCCGCCCCCTTCGCTATCGAGCTGAAAGGCATTTCCAAGGCCTTCGGCCCGGTTCAGGCCAACAAGGACATTTCGATCCAGGTCGCCAAGGGGTCGATCCACGGGATCATCGGCGAGAACGGCGCGGGAAAATCCACGCTGATGTCCATTCTCTACGGGTTTTACAAGGCTGACAGCGGCGAAATCTGGATCGATGGCAAACTGACCGCGATCCCCGACAGCCAGAGCGCGATCCGCGCGGGCATCGGCATGGTCTTCCAGCATTTCAAGCTGGTACAGAATTTCAGCGTGCTGGAGAACATCATCCTCGGTGTCGAGGAAGGCGCATTGCTGGCCCCGTCACTGGGCAAGGCGCGCAAGGTGCTGGCCGATCTGGCCCGCGAATACGAGCTGGACGTGAACCCCGATGCGCTGATCGAGGATCTGAGCGTGGGCCATCAGCAGCGGGTGGAAATCCTCAAGGCGCTGTATCGGCAGGCCGATATCCTGATCCTGGACGAACCGACCGGCGTGCTGACCCCGGCCGAGGCGGACCATCTGTTCCGCATCCTGCGCGGGCTGAAGGATCAGGGCAAGACCATCATCCTAATCACCCACAAACTGCGCGAGATCATGGAGATCACCGATACGGTCAGCGTCATGCGGCGCGGGCAGATGATCGGTTCGGTCAAGACGGCGGAAACCAGCCCCGAACAACTGGCCGAACTGATGGTGGGCCGCAAGGTGCTGCTGCAAGTGGAAAAACAGCCCGCCCAGCCCGGCAAGACGGTGCTGGAGGTGGAAAACCTGCGGCTGCGTGATGAACATGGTGTCGAACGCCTGAAGGGCATCAGCCTGAACATCCGCGCAGGCGAAATCCTGAGCATCGCCGGGGTGGCGGGCAATGGCCAGTCGGAACTGCTTGAGGTTCTGGGCGGCATCGCCCGCGCGAAGGGGGCCGTGACCGGGACGATCCGGCTGAACGGACAACCGCTCGATCTGGCCGGGGGCCGGGCCGATGGGCAAAGCCGTCGCGCGGCGGGCATTGCCCATGTGCCGGAAGACCGTCAGGTTCTGGGCCTCATCATGGATTTCGCGGCGTGGGAGAATGTGGCCTTCGGCTATCATCATGCGCCGGAATTCCAGAAGAACGCCCTGTTCATGGATAATGACGCGATCCGCGCCGATTGCGAACGCAAGATGGCCACCTTTGATGTGCGCCCGCCGATCCCGACACTGGCCGCCAAGAATTTCTCAGGCGGGAACCAGCAGAAGATCGTGGTGGCGCGCGAAATCGAACGCAATCCCGATCTGCTGCTGGTGGGGCAACCCACGCGCGGGGTGGATATCGGGGCCATCGAATTCATTCACAAGCAGATCGTGGCGCTGCGCGACGCGGGCAAGGCTGTGCTGCTGGTGTCGGTTGAACTGGATGAGATCATGTCGCTGTCGGACCGCATCGCGGTGATGTTCGATGGCCAGATCATGGGCGAGCGCGACCCGCGCCAGACCGATGAACGTGATCTGGGCCTGTTGATGGCCGGTGTGACGGAAGGGGCCGCGTGATGGAAAAGCTGCCGAAATGGGCCGATCTGGCCCTTGTGCCGCTGATTTCGCTGCTGCTGGCGGCGCTGGTCTCGGCCCTTGTGCTGCTGGCGATCGGCCAAAGCCCGATGGAGGCGCTGACCGTCATGGTGCAGGGCGCGCTCGTATCCTCCTATGGCTGGGGCTACACGCTGTATTATGCGACATCGTTCATCTTTACCGGGTTGGCGGTGACCATCGCCATTCATGCGGGCCTGTTCAACATCGGTGCCGAAGGTCAGGCCCAGCTGGGCGGTCTTGGCGTGGCGCTGGTCTGCCTTGGCCTGCCATGGCCGCACTGGACGCTGGCCCTGCCCGCCGCGATGATCGGGGGCGCGCTGTTCGGGGCTGGTTGGGCCGCCATACCGGCCTGGCTTCAGGCGCGGCGCGGCAGCCATATCGTGATCACCACGATCATGTTCAATTACATCGCCGCCGCACTGATGATCTATCTGCTGGTCGAAGTGCTGCGCCCGCAAGGCCAGATGGACCCGGCCTCGGCCCGGTTCCCCGAAGGGACCAAACTGCCGACCTTGCACGAAATCCCTGGCCTGAACCTGATCTTCACCAAACAGGTGCCCGCCAATGTCACGCTGTTCGTGGCGCTGGCGGCCTGTGTGGCGGTCTGGGCGATCCTGCGGCGCACCCGTCTGGGCTATGAAATCCGGTCTTTCGGCAAATCGGAACCGGCGGCGCGCTATGCCGGAATTTCGGCGGTTCGGGTGACCATGATCGCAATGCTGCTGTCGGGCGGGCTGGCCGGTCTGATGGCCATCAACAACGTGATGGGCGAAAGCGAACGGCTGCTGCAGAATTCGGCCGAAGGTGCCGGGTTCATCGGTATTGCTGTGGCGCTGATGGGGCGCAACCATCCGTTCGGGGTGCTGCTGGCGGCGCTGCTGTTCGGGTTCCTGTATCAGGGCGGGGCCGAGTTGGGCCTCTGGACCTCAATCCCGATCGAGTTGCGCACCGTGGTTCAGGGTCTGGTGATCCTGTTCACCGGCGCGCTGGACATGATGGTGCGCATGATGCTGGGCTGGGTGTTCCGTGCCCGGCGGCTGGCTGCGGCATAAGGGGCGGAAACCATGGATTACGCAACCCTTCTGCAAATCCTCGACACCACGCTGCGGCTGGCGACACCGCTGCTGCTGGCCTGTCTGGCGGGGCTTTATTCCGAACGTGCGGGCGTCTTTGACATCGGGCTGGAAGGCAAGATGCTGATGGCCGCCATGAGCGCAGCCGCCGTCGCCGCCGTGACCGGATCAGTCTGGATCGGACTTTGCGCCGGCATTCTGGGATCGATGATGTTTGCACTGGTGCATGGCGTCGCCTCGATCACCTTCCGCGGCAATCAGCTGATTGCCGGGGTCGCGCTGAACTTCGTGGCCTCGGGCATCACCGTGCTGATCGCGCAGGCCATGTTCGGCCAGGGCGGACGCACCGCACCGCTGACAGGCGATGCACGGTTCAATGCCATCACCTTGCCGGGAGCCGAAGCCTTGTCGGGCGTGCCGCTCATCGGCCCGCTTTATGCCGAGGTGATCTCGGGGCATACGCTGCTGGTCTATGTGGCGCTGGCGCTGGTGCCGATCAGCTGGTGGGTGCTGTTTCGCACCCGCTTTGGCCTGCGGTTGCGCGCCGTGGGCGAAAACCCGGCCTCGGTCGATACGGCGGGGGTTTCGGTCAAGCGGCTGCGCTTCACCGCCGTGCTGATCACCGGCATTCTGTGCGGGTTGGCCGGGGCTTACATGTCCACCGGCCTGCAGGCGGGCTTTGGCCGCGAGATGACGGCGGGCCGGGGCTATATCGCGCTGGCCGCGCTGATCTTTGCGAAATGGCGGCCATGGCACGCGCTCTGGGCCTGCCTGCTGTTCGGCTTCTTCCAGTCGCTGGCGCTGCGCCCTGATGTGATCGAAAAGACCTTCGGTCTGGCGATCCCGGTGCCCGCACTGGATGCCCTGCCCTATGTGCTGACGGTGGTGGTGCTGGCCGGTCTGGTGGGCAAGGCCATCCCGCCCCGCGCGGGCGGCGAGCCCTATGTGAAGGAGCGCTGATGACCGATCTGCTGCAATCCGTTCAGGCCCGCGCCGGGGCCGATCCAGTTCGGCTGGGCCTGATCCTTGGCTCTGGCCTTGGCCATCTGGCAGGTGCAGTGCAGGGCGTGGCGATCCCCTATGCCGATCTGCCGGGCTTTCCCCATGCCGGTGTATCGGGCCATAACCCGCAACTTGTGATCGGCGATCTTGAGGGCGTGCGCGTCGCAGTCTTTGGCGCGCGCGAGCATTACTATGAAAACGGCAATCCCGCAGCGATGCGCCCGGCGCTGGAACTGCTGAAGGGTCTGGGGGCTGATGCGCTGATCGCCACCAATGCGGCGGGCAGCCTGCGCCCCGATATTCCACCGGGCGATCTGATGCTGCTGTCGGATCACCTGAACTTCTCGGGGCTGAACCCGCTGATCGGCGAACGCACAGATGCGCGGTTCGTGCCGATGGGCGATGCGCATGATCCGGCCATGCGTGCTGCCCTGCGCGCAGCGGCGCAGGCCGAAGGCGTGGCCCTGCCCGAAGGGGTTTACACCTGGTATTCGGGACCCAGCTTCGAAACTCCGGCCGAAATCCGCGCCATCAAGATCCTGGGTGGCGATGCAGTCGGCATGTCCACCGTGCCCGAAGTGATCCTGGCACGGTTTCTGGGGCTGAAGGTGGCCTGCATTTCGACCATCACCAACATGGCGCAAGGCATGTCGGACGAAAAGATCAGCCACGAACATACCAAGGCCATGGCCCCCTTGGGTGCGGCCAAACTGGAACGGGTGTTGCGCCGTTACCTGCGTGATCTGCAATAGTCGCCGCAGCGCCGCAAAACGCCGGACAAGCATTTGACAGCACAGGGAAAGGGCGCAACAGTCGATGCTGCGCCCTTTCCCTTGTCCCCGACCGGCCCGCCCATGACGCTTTACCTCCCCATCGCCGAGGTTTCGGTCAATGTCTATCTTCTGGTGGGCATTGGCGGCATCGTGGGCTTTCTGTCCGGCATGTTCGGCGTGGGGGGCGGGTTTCTCATCACGCCGCTCTTGTTCTTCATTGGGGTGCCACCTGCCGTTGCCGTGGCGACCGGCAGCAATCAGGTGGTCGCCTCGTCGATTTCCGGCGTGCTGGCGCAGTTCAAGCGCAAGGCGGTGGATGTGCCGATGGGGCTGGTGCTGCTGGCTGGCGGTCTGGCTGGATCTGGTTTCGGCATCTGGGTCTTTGCGATCCTCAGCGCGGCCGGGCAGGTCGATCTGTTCGTGCAACTGTCCTATGTGCTGTTTCTGGGCATTGTCGGGGCCTTGATGCTGCAGGAAAGTCTGCGGACAATGATGAAAACCCGCAAGGGCGTTCCGCCGCTGCGTCGTGCGCATCAGCACAGCTGGGTGCATGGCATGCCTTTGAAGATGAAATTCCGCGCCTCGGGCCTTTATATCAGCGTCATCCCGCCGCTGATGATCGGTGCCTTTGTCGGCTTTCTATCGGCAGTGATGGGCGTGGGCGGTGGTTTCATCATGGTGCCCGCGATGATCTATCTGCTGGGGATGCCGACCAAGGTGGTCATTGGCACCTCGCTGTTCCAGATCATCTTTACCACAGCCTTCACCACCGTGATGCATTCCGTCACCAGCCAGACGGTCGATCTGATGCTGGCGCTGGCACTGATCGCGGGGGGGGTTGTGGGGGCACAGATCGGCGCGCGGATCGGAATGCGGCTTCGGGCCGATCAACTGCGGGTTCTGCTGGCGCTGCTGGTGCTGGCAGTCTGCATCCGCGTTGCGATGGATCTGCTGCTAACCCCGGACGAGGCCTTTTCGATCACAGCGGTGGCCCTGCCATGATCCGCTGGCTGGCCCCCCTGCTGTTCTGTGCCCTGCCCCTTCAGGCGGCCGAAACCATTGTAGTCGGGCTCAGTCAATCCTCCGTGTCGATCACCGCCGATTTCGACGGGTCGGAAATTCTGGTCTATGGCGCGGTAAAGCGCGAAAGCCCGATCCCCACGGAAGAGCCGCTGCGGGTGATCATCACCGTGCAGGGGCCGGATACCGCGCTGACCGTGCGGCGCAAGGATCGCCATTTCGGCATCTGGCAGAACCGCGCCGCCATCACGGTGGATCGCGCGCCCAGCTTTTATGCCATCGCAAGTTCGGCCCCCTTGCGCGAAAGCCTGTCCGAAACCGAAGACCTGCGCCACCGCATCACCATCCCCCGCGCGATCCGCGCCGTCGGTATCAGCGCCGAGGCGGAAAGATCGGGTGATTTTCTGGAGGCGCTCTTGCGCATCCGCCGGGCCGAGGGGCGCTATAGCCTGCGCGAAAGCAGCGTCGCGCTGACCGAACAGACACTGTTTCGTGCGGATATTGCCCTGCCCGCAGCCCTGACCGAAGGCGATTACAAGGTGCGCATCTTCCTGACCCGCGATGGCCGGGTGGTGGATCGGATGGAGCGCGCGATCTGGGTGCGCAAGGCCGGGCTGGAGCGGTTTCTCTACCAATCCGCCCATGAACAGCCGCTGCTGTATGGTTTTGCCGCACTGATCGTGGCGGCGGCGGCAGGCTGGGCGGCTTCGGCCCTGTTCTCGCGCGTCAGGTGGTAAGGCGCTGCGCAATGCCGGGCCAGCGCAGGGTCTGTGTCAGTCCGCGTAGCACATAAAGCCCCATCATCGACGCCCAAAGCCCGTGATTGCCGAAGGCGGGCACCAGCATGGCCAGCAGTGCGGCATAGGCGCTGACGCACAGGATCATCAGATTGCGCATCTCGCGCGTCGCGGTGGCCCCGATATAGATGCCATCCCACAGCCAGCTCGTTACGCCCAGCAGCGGCGCGGCCACCATCCACCACAGGTAATCGCGCGCGGAAATCCGCACTTCGGGCGCGGTGGTCATCACATCAATGATGACTGGCCCCGCCAAGGCGAAGCCAAGTGCCAGCAGGCCCGCGCCGATACATCCCCAATGAAACACGATGCGGATGGTGCGGCGCAGATCGCCCGCAGCCCGTGCGCCCACGGCCTGCCCCACAAGGGTTTCCGCCGCAACGGCAATCCCGTCCAGCGCATAGGCGGTGATTTCCAGAAACTGCATCAGCACCTGGTTGGCGGCCAGCGTCACATCGCCCTGCCGCGCCCCCAGAAAGATGAAGGTTGTAAAGGCCCCCTGCAGCAGGACCGACCGCAGCATGATATCGCCATTCACCCCGACCAGCCGCCGCCAGGCCGGGGCATCGAACAGCCGCCCGCGCGGCAGTCGTCGCAGCCCGTCACGGCAGAGCCACAGGCCAAGCGCCAGCCCGCTCCATTCCGCGATCAGCGTGGCAATCGCGACGCCCGGCACCCCCCAGCCCAGACCCAGCACGAACCACAGATCCAACCCGATGTTCAGCCCGTTCATCCACAGCTGCAACAGCAGCACGCCCCGGGTGCGCTCCAGCGCGATCAACCAGCCGGTCACGGCATAAAGCGCGATGGTGGCAGGTGCCCCCCAGATGCGCAGCGCCAGATAATCGCGCGCCAGCGCCTCCACCTCGGCACTGGCGGGGGCCACGCGAAAGGCCAGCCAGAACAGCAGCACCTGCCACGCGATGAAGACAAGCCCCGCCCCAAGCCCGATCAGCAAGGCCCGGATCAGCGTGGCATCGCGCTCGGCCAGGTGGCCAGCCCCATGGGCCTGCGCCGCCAAGCCGCTGGTGCCCATGCGCAAAAAGCCGAAGATCCAGTAGAAGGTGGCCAGCACCACCGCCCCCAGCCCCACCGCGCCAATCGGGGCCGCCTGCCCCATCTGCCCCACGACCCCGGTATCCACCGCGCCCAGCAGCGGCACCGTGGCATTGGACAGCACGATGGGCAGCGCGATGCGCAGCACCCGGCCATGGCCGATGGTGTCAGCCATCGCGATCGGGCATCAGGAAATGCCCCGTGGCCTGTGCAAACAGCCGCGCGCGATTGTCCTGCCAGGCTTCGACATGCACGCTGGCATAGCGCCGCCCCGACCGGTTCACCCGCGCCCGCGCATAGGCATCGCGCGGCAGGCCGGACCGAAGATAGTCCACCGTGAAATCAATCGTCTTGGGCAGGCGCGGCAAATGCGCGGCATCCAGCGCCGCCGGGTCCAGCGTGCCGGATTCCATATCTTCCCAGAGCGTGGCCCAGCTCAGTTCGATGATCGCCGCCACTTCCAGAAACGCGGCAGTTGCGCCGCCATGCAACGCCGGGATCAGCGGATTGCCGATCAGATCATCGCGAAACGGCAGGATCGCGGTCAGCTCATCGCCGCGCCGGTCGAACTGGATACCCAGAAAGCTGATATAGGGCACCCCGTCGATCAGCCGCCGCAACGCCCCGTCGCGGCGCTGCTTCACCACCTGGACGGGTTCGGGTTTCATGCGCGGGGTCATGACTTGGCCCTTTCGATGGTAAAGGCACCATTCACGGCGGCAACCGGACGGCTTTCATCGTCATCGGTGGCGGTTGCACGCACGAAAGCCACGCTTCGGGTGACGTGATAGCATTCGGCCCGCGCCCGGATGGTCTGGCCCGGCGTGGCGGCGCGCATGTAATCGATCCGCAAATCCAGCGTGGCGGTGGCCCCCGGGCTTGCCGGATGTGCCATCACCGCCGCACCGCTGGCTGTGTCCATCAGCGCCGAAACCGCGCCGCCATGAATGACCCCGGTTGCCGGATCGCCCACGAAGCGCGCGTCCCAGGCCATGGCGATCACCGCCCGACCGCCGCCGAAATGTTCAAGTTTCATGCCCAATGCCTTGGCGTGGGGCAATGCTTCGATGAATTGCCGCGCGATCTTTTCCCGGTCCATCCCCTGCCCTCTCGCGATCCGGTGCCAGCAAACACCGCCCGCGCGCCGCCCGCAAGCCCCGGCAGGATTGCGCGCGCCCCGGCTTTGCCTTTAGGGTGGCGGCAGGAGGAGAGCCGCATGACCGAACCCCGCCTCAGCTTCAAGGAAATGTGCGCCCGTTTTGACGTGACGCCGCGCACCTTGCGCTATTACGAATATATCGAGCTGCTGGCCCCCCAGAAGGAAGGCCGCGCCCGCTTTTACGGCGCGCGCGAAATCGCCCGGATGACGCTGATCCTGCGTGGCCGCCGCTTCGGCTTCAGCCTTGAGGAAATCCGCCAATGGCTGTTGATCTATCAGCAGAAGGGAACCCGCCCGCAACTGGAGGCCTGGATCGCCATGGCCGATCGCCAATTGGCCGAACTGGATCGCCAGCGCGCAGAACTGGATGTCACCATCGGGGATCTGCGGGCGCTGCGCGAAACCGCAAGATCCGAGCTGGACAGCTGAGTCGGCCCGCAGCGCGACCCAATCCGCCTTTGAAGCCGCCCCTGTCGGGGCGGTTTTCGTTTGACGTGAGGTCATATTCTTTCGCGCCCCGGCGCGACGGTTTTACCGACATTACGTCACCGCAGACACGACGCGACGTTACATTTACGTTAACGTAACTCTCTCTGGTATGAATGGGGTCAACCCCACATGTTTGACGCAGAGTAATCTGCGAGACCCAATCCATGACCAGTACCGAAAAAACCGAAGGCAAGCGCGACCTCAGCGATGTGATGTCGATCCGCGAGATGTGCGACGCCTTTGATGTGACCCCGCGCACGTTGCGCTTTTACGAGCAGAAGGAACTGCTTTTTCCCATCCGCCAGGGCACCAGGCGGCTGTTCACCCGGCGCGATCGTGCCCGACTGAAACTGATCCTGCGCGGCAAGCGCTTTGGCTTCAGTCTGGAAGACATCCGCCAGCTTCTGGACATGTACAACCGCGATCCGGGCCAGCAGGAGGCGCAGCTCAAGCGCACCTATGAACTGGCACAGGACCGGCTGCGCCAGATGGAACAGCAGCGCGACGAGCTGAACGAGGCGATTGCCGACCTCAAGGCCCAGATGGCCTGGGGCGAAGACATGATGGCGAACCTGCACAAGGCCGCCAAGAACTGACGATCCAAGGGAGAGACCCATGACGCGCTACACCGCCCCCGTGAAGGACATGCAATTCCTGCTGCAGGACGTGCTGAAGGTGACCGAAACCGGTATCCCCGGCTATGAAGACCTCGATGCGGGCTTCACCTCGGCGGTGCTTGAAGAAGCGGGCAAGGTGGCCAGCGATGTGCTGGAGCCGCTGAACGTCGTGGGCGACCGCGAGGGCTGCGTGCTGGAAAACGGCGTGGTGCGCACGCCCGAGGGCTTCAAGGCGGCCTTTGCCGCGATGAAAGAGGGCGGCTGGACCGCGCTGGATTGCGACCCGGAATATGGCGGCCAGGGCCTGCCCTACGTCATGGGCACCGCCGTGGGCGAGATTTTTGTCAGCGCCAACATGGCCTTCAACATGTATCAGGGCCTGACCCATGGCGCCTATTCGGCGATCCATGCCCATGGCACGGCGGAGCAGAAGGCGACCTATCTGCCCAAGATGGTATCTTGCGACTGGACCGGCACGATGAACCTGACCGAGCCGCATTGCGGCACCGATCTGGGCCTGCTGCGCACCAAGGCCGAACCGCAGGCCGATGGCAGCTACAAGATCACCGGCCAGAAGATCTTCATTTCGGCAGGCGAACATGATCTGGCCGAAAACATCATCCATCTGGTGCTGGCCAAGGCGCCCGGCGGCGGCGAGGGCACCAAGGGCATCTCGCTCTTCATTGTGCCGAAATTCCTGGTGAATGCCGATGGCACCCTGGGCGCCCGCAACCCCGTTTCGGTTGGCAAGATAGAAGACAAGATGGGCATTCACGGCAATGCCACCTGCGTGCTGAACTATGATGGCGCCACAGGCTATCTGCTGGGCGAGCTGCACAAGGGCATGCGCGCCATGTTCACCATGATGAACGAGGCGCGTCTGGGCGTGGGCCTGCAAGGCTACGCCGTGGCCGAGGCCGCCTATCAGAACGCGCTGGATTACGCCAAGGACCGCCTGCAAGGCCGGGATGTGACCGGCGTGAAAAACCCCACCGGCCCGGCCGATCCGCTGATCGTGCACCCGGATATCCGCCGCAACCTGATGGATCAGAAAAGCTTTGTCGAAGGCGCACGCGCGCTGACCTTCTGGGGCGCCTCGCTGATCGACCGCCACCACCGCCAGAACGATGCGGCGGCGGATGGCCTGATCGGTCTCCTCACCCCGGTCATCAAGGGCTTCCAGACCGACAAGGGCTTTGAAATGGCGGTGCAGGCCCAGCAGATCTATGGCGGCCATGGCTATATCGAAGAATGGGGCATGAGCCAGTTCGTGCGCGATGCCCGGATTGCCATGATCTATGAAGGTGCCAATGGCGTGCAGGCGCTCGATCTCGTGGGTCGCAAACTCGCCACCGATGGCGGCAAGCATGTGATGGCCTTCTTTGAAATGGTGAAGGCCGAATGCAAGGCGCATAACGGCGACGACCGGATGAAACCCTTCACCGATGCGCTGAAACTGGCGTCAAAGCAGATGCAGCAGGCAGGCATGTTCTTCATGCAGAACGGGATGAAGAACCCCAATGCAGCACTCGCGGGCAGCTATGATTTCATGCACCTGATGGGCCATGTCTGCCTCGGCCTTATGTGGACGCGAATGGCCAAGGCCGCCTTCACCGCGCTGGATGCAGGTGCCGCCGACAAGACCTTCTATGAAACCAAGATCGCGACGGGCCGCTATTACATGGCCCGCCACCTGCCCGCTTGCGGCATGCATCTGGCGCGTATCGAAACTGGCGCTGAACCGGTTATGGCGCTGGCAGCCGAGGCGTTCTAAACTCCGCCTATGGGGTGCGGTCCGGCCAGACCGGATCGCACCCACCCCAAACGGAGACCACCATGCCGCGCCGCTTTCGCCTGACCCGCCGCTTTCCCGTCGCCATGACCGAAGACGGCTATCGCCGGTTGCGCGCCTTTGCGCAGGAAGCCGGGCTCGACGAAGGCGAGGCGCTGTCTTTCCTGTTTGAAAACTGGACCAGCGTGATCGACCACGACACGCTGACCCACCGCCTGCGCCTGTTCAACGCGGAACTGGAAGACCGCAAGCGCTGATCCCAAGGATGCGCGCGGCAACCGCCCATCACGAAACGTGATTTCCCGTTTTGCACTTTGTCCAAATACTCTGCGGGCGATGCGGGTGCGCCAAGCCCCGCGCCTTGCCACAAAGGACAGTTGCATGACCACGACGCTCTATTGTTTCGGCGAATCCGGCCACAGCTACAAGGTTGCCCTTGCCCTTGCGCTGACTGGACAGACCTGGCAGCCGCGCTTTGTCGATTTCTTCAATGGCGAAACGCGCAGCCCGGAATTCCGCGCCCTGAACCCGATGGGCGAATGCCCGGTGCTGGTGGAGGGCGACACGGTCCTGACCCAGTCGGGCAGTATCCTCATGCATCTGGCGGAAAAGACCGGGCAACTGGCAGGCCAGACCCAGGCCGAACGGACCGAAGTCTTGCGGTGGGTACTCTGGGACAATCACAAGATGTCGTCGCAGGTCGGGATGCTGCGGTTCCTCAGGAATTTCCTGCCTGCCGACAAACGCCCGGCCGAAGTCATCGCCTTTACCGAAGGCCGGGTGAAATCGGCCTATGCCGTGCTGAACACCCAACTGGCGACCCGCGACTGGCTGGCCGGTGGCAATGCCATCACTGCGGCCGATATCTCCTGCTGCTCGTATCTGTTCTACCCTGAACCCTTCGGTTTCGACCGCGCCGAATGGCCCCATATCGACAGCTGGCTGACCCGCATCGCCGCCCTGCCCGGCTGGAAACACCCCTATGCTCTGATGCCGGGCAATCCGTCAGATCGCGCGGCGAAGTGACGTGACGTGACAGTTACGTCAACCTTGTTGCGACGTGACGGCATTTACACATCCCCTGCAATGGGCTGCTAACCTTCTTGCAACCGACCACATGCCCGCAATGCACGACCGGAGGAAACCATGACCGAGGCTTTCATCTACGACGCCATCCGCAGCCCGCGCGGCAAGGGCCGTCCCGATGGCGCGCTGCACGAGGTGACCTCGGTCAGCCTCTCGGCCCAGATGCTCAACGCGATCCAGTCCCGTAATGGCCTGACCGGCCATGCGGTCGAAGATGTGATCTGGGGCAACGTCACCCAGGTGGGCGAACAGGGTGGCTGCCTTGCCCGTTCGGCGGTGCTGGCCTCGAATCTGGACGAACGCATCCCGGGCCTGGCCATAAACCGGTTCTGTGCCAGCGGGATCGAAGCGGTCAACCTGGCCGCCAATCAGGTGAAGGGCGGGGCAGGTGCGGCCTATATCGCCGGCGGCGTGGAAATGATGAGCCGGGTGCCGATGGGCAGCGATGGCGCGGCCATCGCCGTCGATCCGCAACTGGCCATGAAGACGAACTTTGTGCCGCAGGGCATTTCGGCGGACATCATTGCCACCGAATACGGCTTTACCCGTGAAATGGCCGATGCGCTGGCGGTGGAAAGCCAGCGGCGCGCGGTGGCGGCCTGGGCCGAAAACCGCTTTGCCAAATCCATCGTTCCGGTGACCGACCGCAACGGGCTGACCATTCTGGACCGTGACGAATATATCCGCCCCGGCACCGATATGGCCGCACTCGCCGGGCTGAAGCCGGCCTTCAAGGACATGGGCGAAACCATGCCCGGGTTCGACAAGGTCGCCCTGATGAAATACCCGCATCTGGAGCGGATCAACCACATCCACCATGCGGGCAACAGCTCGGGCATCGTGGATGGGTCTGCCGCCATGCTGATCGGCAATGCCGATTTCGGCAAGGCCCATGGCCTGACGCCGCGCGCGCGCATCCGCGCCACGGCCAAGATCGGCACCGATCCGACCATCATGCTGACTGGCCCGGTTCCGGTGACGGAAAAGATCCTGGCCGACAGCGGCATGAAGATTTCGGACATCGACCTGTTCGAGGTGAACGAGGCTTTCGCCAGCGTCGTGCTGCGCTTCCAGCAGGCCTTCGACGTTGATCCGGCGCGGGTCAATGTGAATGGCGGATCGATCGCCATGGGCCACCCGCTGGGCGCCACCGGCTGCATCATCATCGGCACCTTGCTGGACGAACTGGAACGCAGCGGCAAGTCCACCGGTCTTGCCACCCTCTGCATCGCAAGCGGCATGGGCGTCGCCACCATCATCGAACGGGTCTGATCATGGCCGGTCGCCCTGCCTTCGCACGGCTCTTTCCCGGCAAAAGCCCCGTTTTTTGTGGTTTTCCGTTAGCGCGTCGTCAAATGCAGGGCATAAACTTTCGGTTATTCCTTGCTTTTGCGCGATTCTCGGCGGATGCTCTGACTGTGGCGGGGGAAACTCTGGCCACAGCAGAGGAGGGCGCAAATGCTTGGACGGGTTCAAGCCTTGCTGAACGACCTGACCACCCAGTTCGAGGCTGGCAATCTGTCGGGTGTGATCACGCATTACGACTTTCCGCTGCATCTCGATCTGGAAGACCGATCGGTACTTCTGACCGGACCGGCCGAGATGGAAGCGCTTTTGCAGCATGTGATGCAGACCTATCACGAAAAGGCCTGGACCCGAACCGTCGCGCAGATCACCGCTTTGGAATTGCCACGCCGTGGCAGAATGCGCGCTTGGGTGCGGTATCATCACAGCGATTCCACCGGCAAGGTGATGCAGCATTCCGACCGGATCTTTCACCTGCGCGACCGGGGCAATCGATTTGTGATCGACGCGCTGGAAATCACCCGGCTGGCCACATCGGAATTTCGGATCTGGCACCCGCCGCGGCGCCGCAGCGCCTGATCACAGCCTGTCAGACCGGGGGCCATCATGCCCAAGCTTGACCTTGCACAGGTGCCGGTCAAGACCGGCTCGATCTATCCCGAACCCTATGCCAGCATGATGCAGGGCCGCTCTTCGTTGCGCCTTGGGCAGGCTGGTGGGCTGACCCAGTTTGGCGTGAACCTCGTCCGGCTGGACCCTGGCGCGCTGTCCTCGCTGCGGCACTGGCACCTGAACGAAGATGAATTCGTCATGGTCACCAAAGGTGTCTGCACCCTTGTCGAAGACCAAGGTGAAACAGATCTGCATCCGGGCGATTGCGCAGCCTTCCCAGCCAATACGCCGAACGGGCACCATTTCATCAACCGCAGTGCCGAACCCGCCGAATTTCTGGTAATCGGGACCAAGGCCCCGCGCGAGGTGGCCACCTATTCCGATGTCGACCTTCGGGTTGAAATGGAACATGGCACGGCGCGCTTCACCTACCGGGACGGCACCGATTGGCGGGGGCCACGCTGATGCCCAAACTGCAGCCACCGCCCTTTGTCACCGAAACCGGATCTGTCCACCCGATCACCGGGCCGCTTCCTGCACCCTATGCCTATCAGCTGCTCTCTGATCCCGGTGGTCTGACACAATTCGGCTGCTTCATCGAAGAACTGCCGCCCGGATCAAGCTCCAGTCACCGTCATTGGCACGAAAACGAGGATGAAATGATCGTCCTGCTTTCGGGCAACCTGGTGCTGGTTGAAGAGACCGAAACCCCGCTCGGCGCCGGCGATGTGGCCTGCTGGCCTGCGGGCCATCCGATCGGCCACCGGCTCGACAACCGTTCCGGGGAACCGGCCCGCTACCTGGTGATCGGCACCCGCGCCACCACCGATACCATTCACTACACCGACCATGACCTCATCACCCTGAAGGACGGCACAGCCCGAACCTATCTGCATCGCGACGGCACCCCCTGGCATCTGCCGGGCTGATCCGCTGCCCTTTACCTTGGACCAAATATCCCGCGGGGGTCCGGGGGCGCGAAGCCCCCGCTTCCACGGCCGGAGAGGAGACGAAGATGACCGATTTCACCTATGCGCTCGATGCCGATGGCGTCGCCACCATCACCTGGGACGTTCCCGGCAAAAGCATGAACGTGATGTCGCTGGCGGGGTTCTCGCTGCTCAGCGATCTGATCGACACGGCTCTGGCCGATGCGGCGGTCAAGGGCATCATCCTGACCAGCGGCAAGAAGGATTTCGCCGGCGGGATGGATCTGAACGTCATCGCCCGTATGAAAGAGGAAGGCGGCGATCAGGCGGCCAAGGCCGTGTTTGACGGCGTGATGTCGATGCATGCCATCCTGCGCAAGATCGAACGCGCCGGGATGGACCCGAAAACCCTGAAGGGTGGCAAGCCGATCGTGGCGGCCCTGCCCGGCACTGCGCTTGGCATCGGCCTTGAACTGCCGCTGTCCTGCCACCGCATCATCGCCGCCGACAATCCCAAGGCCAAGATCGGCCTGCCAGAAATCATGGTCGGCATCTTCCCCGGCGCAGGCGGCACCACCCGGCTTGTGCGCAAGATGGGGGCCATGATGGCCGCTCCCTTCCTGTTGGAAGGCAAGCTTTCCGATCCCAAGGCCGCCAAGGCCGCCGGTCTGATCGACGAAGTCGTCACCCCCGATCAGCTTCTGGTCCGGGCGAAGGAATGGGTTCTGGCCGCCAAGGAGGCCGATCTGGTCAAGCCCTGGGATGCCAAGGGCTACAAGATGCCGGGCGGCACGCCCTATCACGCGGCGGGCTTTGGCACTTTTGTCGGGGCCTCGGCCATGGTTCTGGGCAAAACCCAGGGCGTCTATCCGGCGGCCCGCGCCCTGCTTGCCGCCGTGTACGAAGGTGCGCTGGTCCCGTTTGACACCGCGCTGAAGATCGAGGCGCGTCACTTCACCAGCGTCATCCTGAACCCGTCCTCGGGCGCGATGATCCGGTCGCTGTTCATCAACAAGGAAGCGCTGGAAAAAGGCGCCAACCGTCCGAAGGTTGAAGATCAGCAGGTCAGCAAGGTGGGCGTGATCGGCGCAGGCATGATGGGCGCGGGCATCGCCTATGTCAGCGCCAATGCCGGAATCGAAGTCGTCCTGATCGACGCGGCACAAGAGGCAGCGGATCGCGGCAAATCCTATTCCGAAACCCTGCTCGACAAGGGCATGAAGCGCGGCAAGGTCACGGCTGACAAGAAGGCCGAAGTGCTGGGCCGCATCACTGCCACCACAGATTACGCGGCCCTTGCAGGCTGCGACCTGATCGTGGAAGCCGTGTTCGAGGACCCGAAGGTCAAGGCCGAGGTGACCGCCAAGGTCGAGGCCGCTGTCGGCCCCGACTGCATCTTTGCCACCAATACCTCCACCCTGCCGATCACCAGCCTGGCCAAGGCCAGCGCACGGCCGGCACAGTTCATCGGCATCCATTTCTTCAGCCCGGTGGACAAGATGAATCTGGTGGAAATCATCCGCGGCAAGGAAACCGGTGACCGTGCAGTGGCCAAGGCGCTGGATTATGTGCGTCAGATCCGCAAGACGCCCATCGTGGTGAACGACGCCCGCTTCTTCTACGCCAATCGCTGCATCATCCCCTATCTGAACGAAGGGATGCGCATGGTGGCCGAAGGGGTGGAACCGGCGCTGGTGGAAAATGCCGCCAAGTTGGTCGGCATGCCGCTGGGCCCGCTGCAGCTTGTCGATGAAACCTCGATCGATCTGGGGGTCAAGATCGCCAAGGCGACCAAGGCCGCCATGGGCGACGCCTATCCCGATGGCGCGGTGGACGAGGTGATCTTCCGCATGGCCGATATGGGGCGTCTGGGCCGCAAATCCAATGCGGGCTTCTACGCCTATGATGACAAGGGCAACCGGTTGGGCCTGTGGGATGGGCTTGCGACCGAATGGCCCGTGGCGGAGACCCAGCCCGATCTGGCCACCGTGCAGCAGCGCCTGCTGATGGCGCAGGTGCTGGAGGCGGTGCGGGCGCTGGATGAAGGCGTCTTGACCGACATCCGTGAAGGCGATGTCGGCGCGATCCTTGGCTGGGGCTTTGCGCCCTGGTCGGGAGGCCCCTTCGGCTGGCTCGACATCCTGGGTGCGGGCCGCGCCGTAGAGATTTGCGATGATCTGACCGCACGCTTCGGGAACCGCTTCATCACACCGCAAAGCCTGCGCGAGATGGCCTCAAGCGGGGGCAGCTTCTACGGCAGCAAGGCCCGCAAGGCCGCCTGATCCAGCACGGGTGCGGGGGCCCGGCCCCCGCCGCCCAATCGGCCAACAAGGCCTGCACCACGGGCCCATCGGCCACAGCCCAGCCTTCGGGGTTGAAGCCCCCCGGGCCGGGATCGAGCATCAGAACCGGCGCGGGACAACTGATCAACACCCCGCCTGCCGCGTGAATGACCACTGGCCGCGCAAATCCCAGACGCAAGACGCTTTGCCCCGGATCGGGCCTTTGTCGGCAAATGCCCCGCCAGCCATCCAGCGCGGCTGCCGGGAATAGAACAAAGGCATCGCCCAGCATATCTTCCGCCAGATCGCTTTCCAGCAGAACCTGCGCCTCGGGCATCAGCCGGATTGCGCGGTCATTGCCAAATGCCCCGGCAGGCAGGCAAAGCGGCCAATGCTGCGGCAGATCGGAAGGCCGGTCGAGCGTCTGATAGGCCAGTTCCAGCAAGGGTTGCGGCCCGGCATCGAAACACATCACCAGATCACCGGGCGCAAGCTGCCCTGCAGCCCGCCAGCCGGCAGCCGTTGCCACCGGGGTTTCCGGCAGGATCCCGTCCGCCAGCGGGGGCGGAAGGTCTGGGGTGGCCCTTGACCACATGCGCGCGCGTCTCCTCTGGCCAACCGCACGGATCATCGGGCTGGCGGATGGAGGGACAGGCTGGCCCAGCTTTGCGGCGCAAGTTGGACGCTATCGCGGCAGGGCGTCGTCAAACCCATAGCCGAACCGCACGATATCCTCGGCGCAGAGATCCGCCACCAGCGCCGCATCGGCATCGCAGTAGCTGGGCCGCCAATCGCGCGGGCGGGTGCTTTCGTTGGCGACGGTGATCGGCCCCAGCCGCAGCCCGGCATGGGCCTCGAAAGGCCGCAAATCATCGGCCAGATGTTCCAGCCGCACATAAAGGCTGGCCCGTTCCTGCCCGAACCGATCGGTCATATAGGCCCGCGCGGGCCAAAGGGCGAGCGCCGTCCGCGTCTGTGGATGGTTGAGAAAACCGCTGAAGGACAGTGCCTTGGCCAGGCCGACTGCCGGATGCGCAAATCCCTGCCCGCGCAGCCAGTGGTAATAGCTGACCATCCGATCCCACGGGTTGCGCACCAGCGTGAAGGTAAAGAAATCCGCGATTTCCTGATCCGAGGCGAGACCGGCAATATCGGACAGGGTGGCATGTTTCCACAACCGCCCATGGGCCTTTGCCCCCTGCCAGCGGGTCTTGCGCGCCCGGGCCTTTGGCGTGTCGCCGATCAGGACATCGTCCTTCATCGCCCGCGCTTCCAGCGCCAGGGCCAGCGCGGTGCCCCCGGTCTTGGGAATATGGATGAATATGAAGCGACGGCCGCGCGACAGGATCATGGGATTTCCATATCCGGGGGGGCCGTCCGCAGGGGCATTGAGCCCCCTTGGACGGCATTGCCATGGACGGCTTTGCCCGATCTGCCCTGCCCCCGGCGGTGGATGGGCGGGGAAGGTGGGCAGTGGGGCAAGATGCAAGGGGCCATGGCTGCTCCCCGGTCAGACCGGGTTGGGCAGCGGGCGCCCCTCGGCAAAGGCGATCAGATTGTCGACCGCCATCATGCCCATGGCGCTGCGCACCTCCAGCGCCGCCGTGCCCAGATGCGGCAGCAGGGTCACATTCTCCAGCGCGCGCAGGGCTTCGGGCACATGCGGTTCCTGTTCATAGACATCCAGCCCCGCCCCCGCGATACGACCCGCCTGCAAGGCTGCGATCAGCGCGCCTTCATCCACCACATCGCCCCGCGCGATATTGACGAATATGCCATGGGCAGGCATGGTGGCCAGCGCCTGCGCATCGATCAGATGCCGGGTGGCAGGACCGCCGGGCACAGCAACCACCACCACATCGGCGGCCATGGCCTGCAGCAGCGGCACGGCCCGGGCCGGAAGCCCCGGATCCATGGGGCTGCGGGTGTGATAGACCACCGACATGCCAAAGCCGAAATGGCAGCGCCGGGCGATGGCCTGACCGATGCGCCCCATGCCGATCAGGCCCAGCGTCTTGCCACTGACATGCTGGCCCAGCAATTGCGTCGGGTGCCAGCCCTGCCAGTCGCCCCGGCGCAGCAACCGTTCGCCCTCGCCCGCGCGACGGGCTGTCATAAGGATCAGGGTCAGGGCGATATCGGCTGTGGCATCCGTCACCGCACCCGGCGTATTGCTGACTGCCACCCCTGCGGCATGGGCCGCCGCCACATCGATATGGTTGTACCCCACGCCGAAATTGGCCAGCAGCCGGGCGCGCGGGCTGGGCACATCGGCAAAGACCCCGGCATCGAAGCGGTCGCCCAGCGTGGGCAGCACGAGGTCGAATTCGGTCAGCGCCGCGCGCAGTTCGGCTGGGGCCAGCGGCAGGGTATCGGGCCGCACGACCGTATCGAACTGCGCCCGTGCTGCCTGCAACACCGCATCGGGCAGGGGTCGGGTGATGAACAGCCGCATCAGAACAACCTGCCGCCGAGGGGAACTTCGTGTCCCGGGCCGATCAGCACCACTTCGCCCGCAGCATCGGGCACGCCCAGCACCAGCACTTCGGATTTCACGGGGCCGATCTGGCGCGGCGGAAAGTTCACCACTGCCAGCACCTGTCGCCCCAGCAGGGTTTCTGGGGTGTAATGCGCGGTGATCTGCGCCGAGGACCGTTTCTCGCCGATCTCCGCCCCGAAATCGACCCAAAGCCGATAGGCCGGCTTGCGCGCCTCGGGAAAGGGTTCAACGCGGGTGATGCGCCCCACCCGGATATCGACGCGGGCGAAATCGTCATAGGTGATGGTCATTTGCCCAGCTCCCGCCCGCGATCTGCCGCCGCCTGCACCGCCCGCGCCATCAAGGGCGGCAATCCGGTATCCGGCGCCATCAACACGGACAGCGCCGCCGCCGTGGTGCCCCCGGGCGAGGTGACATTGATGCGCAATTGCGCCGCCGTCTCGGCTGATTGATGGGCCAGCTCGCCCGCGCCGCAAACCGTCGCACGCGCCAGCTGCATCGCGAGCGCCTCTGGCAGGCCCTGCGCCACACCGGCCGCAGCCAGCGCCTCGATCAGGTGAAAGACATAGGCCGGGCCCGATCCCGAAACGGCGGTGACGGCATCCATCTGATCCTCACGTTCCAGCCGGACCACCTGCCCGACCGCCGAAAGCAGGGTTTCCGCCAGTGCCAGATCGGCTTCCGAAGCGCGGGCATTGCCGATGATCGCGGTAATCCCGCGCGCGACGGCGGCAGGCGTATTGGGCATCGCGCGGATAATCGGGGTGGCAGGCCCGAAAGCCGTTTCGAAACTGGCTATGGTGGTGCCCGCGGCAATCGACAGGAACACCGTTGTGCCACCGCCAAGCGCGGTGACGGCGGGCAGCGCCGCCCCCATCATCTGCGGCTTTACCGCCAGCAGCACGATGGCGGGGGAAGGAGGAAGACCCGTGTTCAGCGCAACGCCCGTACTGCGCAGCCAGTCCGACGGGTGGGGTTCGATTACCGTCACGGATTCGGGCGGCACGCCCTGCCGCAGCCAGCCTTCCAGCAGCGCCGACCCCATCTTGCCGCAGCCCAGCAGCACAAGGCCCCGTTCGCGCACCCGTTCCAGCATGTCATTCCTCCGACTGTTGGCGGCAGATTAGGCAGAGCGCCGGGCGTGTGCAATGGCGCGAACCAGCACCGGGCTTGCAGCGCGGGCTGGACCGGCCTAGCTTGCCCCCACATCCTGCAGGAGATCCGCGCCATGTTCATCCGATCCGTTCTAGATGCCATCGGCGATCGCCCTCTGGCCGCCGTTCCGCCAGGCACCACGATCCGCGATGCGGCCCATCTGCTGGACCGCTACAATATCGGCGCATTGGCGGTGATGGCGGAGGGCGCGTTGCAGGGTATTCTGTCGGAACGCGACGTGATCCGTCGCTGCATCGCACAGGATGCAGACCCGGCAACCACGCTGGTCGATGCGGTGATGACCCGCGATCCGGAAACGGTCGATGCCGCGGCCGGGCTGGCCGATGCCATCGCCCGGATGGAGGCCGGACAGTTCCGCCACCTGCCGGTGATGCGGGATGGCACCTGCATCGGTATCCTGTCGATCCGCGACATTCCGACCGAATACCGCATGATGTTTGAACGCTTCCGCGAGATGCGCGGCTGAACCGGCCCTTGCCGGGGGGCGCAGGGCGGGTTACGGCTGGGCCATGCTGTCTTATCAACATATCTACCATGCCGGGAACCTGGCCGATGTGCAAAAGCACATGTGGCTGTCCCATATCCTGTCCTATCTGACCGAGAAGGACAAACCGCTTTCCTATATCGAGACCCATGCCGGCCGGGGCCTGTATGATCTTGGCAGCGCCGAGGCCGAAAAGACCGGCGAGGCCGCACAGGGGATTGCCGCGATTGAAAAGCGCATCCGCCCCGATCATCCCTATCGCCAGCGTCTGGCTGAGACCCGTGCCCGATGGGGCGATGCGGCCTATCCCGGATCGCCGCTGATTGCCGCGCTGACGCTGCGCGACAGCGATACGCTGCATCTGTGCGAACTGCATCCGCAGGAACATCACGGGCTTTACCTGGCGACCGCGGATTTCACCGCCAACCTGTACCAGAAGGACGGTTTTCAGCAGGCCCTGTCGATCACCCCGCCGATGCCACGCCGTGGGGTACTGCTGTGCGATCCATCCTATGAGATCAAGGAAGATTACACCACGATCCCGGGCCATTTTGCTGCGATCGCGCGGAAATGGAACGTCGGCATCCTGATGCTGTGGTATCCGATCCTGACTTCGGGTGCCCATGTGCCGATGCTGGAGACGATGGAACAGAACCATCCCGAGGCGCTGCGCCACGAAGTACGCTTTCCACCGGTGCGCGACGGGCACCGCATGATCGGATCGGGCATGTTCATCATCAATCCGCCCTATGGCAGCGACCGGGCCGCCGCCGAAATCAGCAGGCTGTTCCGGGCTTGAACAGGCATGGGGGGAAGGAAAGACCGGCGATGACGACAGGGAACTGGCTGGAGTTTCACACGCTGGATGTCTTTACCAACCGCGCCTATAGCGGCAATCCGCTGGCCGTCGTGCTTGGGGCCGAAAACCTGTCGGTGGCCCAGATGCAAACCATCGCGCGCGAATTCAATCTGTCCGAGACCATCTTCGTGCAGCCCCCGGTGAACCCCGCCCATACCGCCCGGGTGCGTATCTTCTTTCCCACCGCCGAAATTCCCTTTGCCGGGCATCCCACCATCGGTTGTGCCATCCATCTGGCCAGTGCCGCGCAGCCCGAAGGGGATTTCACCGCCGATCTGGTGCTGGAGGAAGAGGCCGGTCTGGTGCCAGTGCGCGTCACCCGCACAGGCGCGCGGATCGAGGCCGAATTCACCGCCCCCGTGCTGCCACATGCCGCCCCCGGTCAGGCCCCCGGTGACCTGATTGCCCGCGCGCTTGATCTGGCACCCGCCGATATCGGTCTGCCCGGCCATGTGCCCGCGATCTGGCAGGGAGGCCCCAGCTTTTTATATGTCCCCATCGCATCGCTGAACGCGCTTGGGCGCGCCCGCCCGATCGAACCGCATTGGTCCGACCTGATGGAGTGCGCCGGGGTGGACAGCGCCTATCTCTACACCCCGGGCCTGTCCGCCCCTGAACCGGGCTGCGATTTTCAGACCCGGATGTTTTCGCCCACCGCAGGCATCCCCGAAGACCCGGCCACCGGTTCGGCCACCGCCATTCTGGCCGCGCAATTGCGTGCCGCGGGCATGCTGCGCCCGGGCAGCCAGCGGTTCCGCTTGCGTCAAGGCGTGGAAATGGGTCGCCCCTCGGACCTGACGCTGACCATTGACAGCGGCCCTGAAGGCCTGCGCGCCGTTCGCATCCGAGGCGCGGCTGTGCCGGTGTCGCAGGGGCGACTTCTTGTCCCGCAGGAGGATCACCCATGACCAAAGGCTATTGGATCGGCCATGTCGATATCAGCGACCCTGCCGCCTATGAGGCCTATCGGCAGGCCAATGCCGCCCCGCTCGCCCGGCATGGGGCGCGGTTTCTGGTGCGCGGCGGGGCGCAGACCGTGGTCGAAGGCACAATCCGCGCCCGCACGGTGGTGATCGAGTTTCCCAGCCTGCAAGCCGCGATGGATTGCTATAACGACCCCGAATATCAGGCCGCGATTGCGTTGCGCAGCCCGGTCTCCATCGCAGATGTGATGATCGTGGCCGGATATGACGCATCGTGATGTCGCGCCCTGACTTGCATCGCCCGCCGCTTGGGCACAGGCTGCGCCCATGTTCGATACGCTGATCCGCCGCCTTCTGGCCCCCGCCCCTGACCGTTTGCCCGCCCCCGAAGGGCGCTTGGCCATGGCTGCCCTGCTGGTGCGGGTGGCCCGCGCCGATGGCCGCTATGACGCGGATGAAATCGCCCATATCGACCGCGTTCTGGGCCAGACCTATGCGCTGACGCCTTTCGCCGCCGCCGCATTGCGGGCCGAGGCCGAGGGGTTGGAGCGCGAGGCCCCCGATACAGTCCGCTTTACCCGTGCGCTCAAAGATGCGGTGCCGCTGGAAGATCGGCTGGCTCTGGTCGAAGGGCTCTGGTCGGTGGCGCTGGCCGACGGGCAGCGCTCTGACGAGGAGGACCAGCTGCTGCGCCTGATCGCCCGGTTGCTGGGCCTGACTGATCCACAATCCGCGCAGGCCCGCCATCGGGCCGGGGGGGCCGCATGATCGCCGCATTGGGTATGTATGACCGGGCTGAACTGCGCAGCCAGACCGATGCCTATTGGGGCGCGATCCGCGATGGCCTGCGCACCCGCGGGATTGCCGCACCCGATACCCTGACCCGCGATGACCGGGCCTATTGGGCGGGCTGGACGGACCCCGACCTTCTGCTGTCGCAGACCTGCGGCCTGCCCTTCCGCGCGCGCCTGCATGACAAGGTAGCGCTGGTCGGCACGCCGGATTTTGCCGTGCCGGGATGCCCGCCCGGGCATTACCGCAGCATGTTGGTGGCTCGTGCCGATGACCCCCGCGATCTGACGGCATTGGCCGAGGCGCGCTTTGCCCTGAATGAAGACTTGTCGCAATCCGGCTGGGGCGCGCCTTGGGCGCATATGACCGGGCTTGGCCTGCCGATCCGCCCCGCCCTGCGCACGGGCGGCCATGTGCTGTCCGCCCGGGCCGTGGCCGAAGGCGCGGCGGATTGGGCGGCGCTGGATGCGGTGACCTGGGCGCTGATCGAAAGTCATGATCCGGCGCTGGCCGGGCGGTTGCGCGTGGTCGATGCCACGGCCCCTACCCCCGGACTGCCCTATATCACGGCACTGACCCGCGACCCCGAACCGATCCGCGCCGCCGTTGCCGAGGCCATCGCCGCCTTGCCCGCAGAGACCCGCGCCGCGCTGCGCCTGCAGGGAATCGTTGCCATTCCCGTGGCGGCCTATCTGGCGCAGCCTCTGCCCCCCGCGCCGGAGCTGCCGGATCATTGACCGCTTTGGCTTGTCAATTCGCCGGTTTGGGCGTTCAGTCTGACCGGTATGGCATATTGTTTCGGCACAATTGGCATTGCAAACTGGCAGAACATCCGCGCTAACTTGGCGTAACAGGGTGCCTTTCAGGCCAAAGAACAAGCGAGAAACCGTGACCGCCGACCGAACCACCGCCGCCCCGGCCCAGAATTCCCCCGCGGCCGATGTGCCCGTGATCGAAATCCGCGATCTGCACAAGGCTTATGGCCAGCTCGAGGTGCTGAAAGGCGTCGATCTGCGCGCGCCCAAGGGCAATGTGATCTCGCTCATCGGGTCGTCCGGCTCGGGCAAATCCACCTTGCTGCGGTGCTGCAACCTGCTGGAAGACAGCCAGCAGGGCGAAATCCTGTTCGAGGGCGAAGCGGTGCATTGGAAAGGCACCGGCCTGAACCGCCACCCCGCCGACAAGGCACAGGTGCTGCGCATCCGTACCAATCTTTCGATGGTGTTCCAGCAGTTCAACCTGTGGTCCCACCTGACCATCCTGCAAAACGTGATGGAAGCGCCGGTGACCGTGCTGAAACGCGACCCGAAAGAGGTAGAGGAAAAGGCCCGCCACTACCTTGCCAAGGTCGGCATTGCCGACAAGGCCGATGCCTGGCCCGCCATGCTGTCGGGCGGCCAGCAGCAGCGCGCGGCCATTGCCCGCGCGCTGTGCATGGAACCGCGCGCTTTGCTGTTTGATGAACCGACCTCGGCGCTCGACCCGGAACTGGAACAGGAAGTCGTGAAGGTGATCAAGGCCTTGGCCGAAGAGGGCCGCACCATGATCATCGTGACCCATGACATGAAGATGGCCAATGACGTGTCGGATCATGTCATCTTCCTGCACCAGGGCCGGATTGAGGAACAGGGCGCCCCTGCCGATCTGTTCGGCAACCCGCAGACCGAACGGCTGAGGGGTTTTCTTTCCGCGACAATGGCGTGACAATCGCCAGCGCGAAACAGGCGCGAACGGCGCCAAAGCAACCACCAACGGGAGTAACACCATGAAAAAACTGCTTCTTGCCACCGCGCTCGTGGCCCTGTCGGGCGGCATTGCCGCCGCACAACAGACCGTGCGTCTGGGCACCGAAGGCGCCTACCCGCCCTTCAATTTCATCGACGATTCGGGCAATGTGGCGGGCTTTGAACGCGAAGTCGGTGACGAACTGTGCAAGCGTGCCGGGCTGACCTGCGAATGGGTCACCAATGACTGGGACAGCATCATTCCGAACCTGCAGTCGGGCAACTATGACGTGATCATCGCCGGCATGTCGATCACCGACGAGCGTGAGCAGGTCATCGACTTCTCGGAAAACTACTTCCCGCCGGCCGCCTCGGCCTATGTCGCCGCAGCCGCGGATGCTGATACCAAGGGCGGCGTCGTTTCGGCCCAGGTAGGCACCATTCAGGCGGGCTATGTCGCTGAATCCGGCGCGACCCTGCTGGAATTCGCTACCCCTGATGAAACCATCGCCGCCGTGAACAATGGCGAAGCGGCTGCCGTCTTTGCCGACAAGGACTTCCTCAAGCCCTATGTCGATCAATCGGAAGGCAAGCTGATGTTCGTGGGCGAGGATGTCCAGCTGGGTGGGGGCGTCGGTCTGGGCTTCCGCGACAGCGATGACGAGCTGCGCGGCAAGTTTGACGAAGCGATCAAGTCGATGAAGGCCGATGGCACGCTGAACGCCGCCATCGAAAAGCACTTCGGGCCGGAAACCAACAAGTTCTGATCCATTTCGATTCCGTCCCCGTCCGCCCCCGGCGGACGGGGTCTCCCTGACCGGCTTTCCTGCCCCGGCCTCTCCAGCCCCGGACCCCCGCCATGTTCAGCACCTGCGCCGACCCCAAGACGCTTGAGGGCCTTTCCTGGCTTTTCTGCTATCTTACCTCTGGCAAGCACATTGATTTCTATTGGTCTTTCCTGACGGTGCTGGTGCTTCTGGCCGTCACCGCCCCCACGGCGCTGGCCTTCGGCTTTGGCGGTGCCATGGCGGCGCGCAGCCCGTTTCTGCCGCTGCGGCTGTTCGGCAAGACCTATACCGCCATGGTGCGCGGCGTGCCCGATATCGTGTTCTTCCTGTTCTTTGTGATCGCGCTGGATCAGGGGATCGAATGGATGAAACACCAGATCGTCTGCCCCGACTGGAAGGAACCGATCCGGCAAGGGCTGGAGTTTCGTGTTTGTCCAGAGGCCAAGGTGCCATTGGGCAACAGTGCCCAGATCTGGCACCAGCTTTATGGCTTTGCGCTGGCAGTCTTTACCTTTGCCATCGTCTTTGGCGCCTTTGCGGCCAATGTGCTGTATGGTGCGATGAATGCCGTGCCCAAGGCGCAGCTTGAAACCGCAGAAAGCTATGGCATGTCGCATGGCCAGGTTTTTCGCCGCATCCTAGTGCCGCAGATGTGGACCTATGCGCTGCCGGGGCTGTCGAACCTGTGGATGATCCTGATCAAGGCGACGCCGCTGCTGTTCCTGCTGGGGGTCAAGGACATCGTCTATTGGGCGCGCGAATTGGGCAGTGCCAAGACGCAGGCCTATGCCTATCCCCATCCCGACTGGCGGCTGTGGTATTTCCTGTTCCTGATGGTGGTCTATCTGCTGATGACGCGCGGGTCTGAAATCATTCTGGGCAAGCTGTCACAACGGCTCAGCCACGGGCAGGCCACCGCGGCCGGCGAAGCGATGCGGAGGGCCGCGCAATGACCTGCTGGGATACCATCGGCGCCTATGCCTTCCGCAGTCTGGGCTATGGCGAAAAGCTGTTGCCGCGCAGTGATTTCACCCTGTGCCAGCAATTCACCCTGATCGGATCGGGGCTGATCTGGAACATCTATTTCGGTGCAGTCGCACTGATGCTGGGCTTCTTCTTTGCCAATGCCCTGGCCATGGCCAAGGCCAGCGCCAACCCGTGGCTGCGCAAACCGGCAGACTGGTTCATCTTTGTGTTCCGCGGTTCGCCGCTGTTCATCCAGTTCTTCCTGGCATATTCCGCGCTGGTGATGGTGCCGCGTGGCGGCATTGACATCTTTGGCCTGCACATCGCGACGAACTGGCTGACGGCAGCCTGGGCAGGGGCGCTGTTCGTGTTGTTCCTCAATACCTCTGCTTATGCGGCGGAAATCTTCTATGGCGCGCTGCAATCCATCCCCAAGGGCGATCTTGAGGCAGCCGAGGCCTATGGCATTTCAGGCTGGTCCAAGTTCCGCCGCATCCAGTGGCCCACCATGCTGCGTCTGGCCTGGCCCGCCTATACCAACGAGGCGATCTTCCTGTTTCACGCCACCACGCTGGTGTTCTTCTCGGGCTTCCCGGCGTTCCAGCAAAGGGGCGATGCGCTCTATTACGCGAACTATTTCGCCGACAAGACCTTCAACCCCTTCGTGCCCTATCCGATCGTCGGCTTCTACTTCATCCTGCTGACTTTTGCGCTGATCGGGCTGTTTGGCATGATGAACCGCAGACTGAACCGGCACCTGCCGTCCAACACACGCAGCAAAATTCGCTTGCGTCCGCAGTTGATCCGGTAGTAGCCTATATTTGATCAAATTCTTCGGGCCGTCGCCCGAACCGTGCCACTTGACGGGGGCATGGCGTCCCCTGCCCCTCCGGGCGGCCCAACCCCGTAAGGGGCGCGGATGGCAAGGATCAAAAAAGGGAGAACGGGCCGGGGCCCATGGAAACGCGCCCCCGCTCTTTGATGACGACATGACAATGAAGGATTGGCTTCGCAAGCATCCGCAGGTTCGCACCATTCGTGTGGCGGCAGCGGATTTGAACGGTCAGGCACGGGGCAAACGGGTTCCCGCGCGATTTGCCGAAAACGTGGTGAAAAGCGGCACGCGCTTCCCGTTTTCGGTGCTCAATCTCGATATCTGGGGCGAAGATATCGATGACAGCCCGCTGGTATTCGAACAGGGCGATCAGGATGGCGTGCTGAAACCCACCGAACGCGGTTTCATGCCGATGCCATGGCTGGAGGCCCCGACGGCGCTGCTGCCGATCTGGATGTTCCGCGAAAATGGCCAGCCCTATGAGGGCGATCCGCGCCACGCGCTGAATGCCGTGGTGCAGCGCTACAAGGCGCGGGGGCTGACCCCGGTTTGCGCAGTCGAACTGGAATTCTTCCTGATCGACGATTCGGGCAAGACCATGCAGGTGCCCGCCTCGCCCCGTTCGGGCAAGCGCCGCAAGGCGGCAGAAACGCTGTCGATCCGCGCGCTGGATGCCTTCGACACCTTCTTCACCGATCTGTATGACGCCTGCGAGGCGATGGACATTCCGGCCGATACCACCACATCGGAAACCGGTCTGGGCCAGTTCGAAGTGAACCTGATGCATTGCGACGATCCGCTTCGGGCCGCCGATGATGCCTGGTTGTTCAAGATGCTGGTCAAGGGCCTGGCCCGTCGTCATGGTTTTGCCGCCAGCTTCATGGCGAAACCCTACCCGGAATATTCCGGCTCGGGCCTGCATACCCATTTCAGCGTGATTGATGAAAAGGGCGACAATATCTTTGACAGCGGCGGCCCCAAGGGCACGGCGATGCTGCGCCATGCCGTGGCAGGTTGCCTGAATGCGATGCATGACAGCACGCTGATCTTTGCACCGCACCAGAACAGCTATGAACGGCTGGTGCCCGGCAAACATGCGCCGACCTCTATCGGCTGGGGCTATGAAAACCGCACAACCGCCATCCGTATTCCGGCGGGCAATCCGGCGGCGCGGCGGATCGAACATCGCGTCGCGGGCGGCGACGTGAACCCCTATCTGATGCTGGCGGCCATTCTGGGCGCGGCGTTGTCCGGGATCGAAGACCAGCAGGAACCGCCCGCGCCGATTACCGGCAATGCCTATTCGCTGGATCTGCCGCAGATCCCCGACAGTTGGGAAGCCGCCATCGACGCCTTTGAACACAGCGACACGCTTTATCGCTTCCTGCCCAAGGAACTGATCCGCAACATGGTTCAGACCAAGCGGCAGGAGTTGCACTATATCGCAGAGCTGACCCCGGAAGAGCGGGTCGAACTGTACCTCGATACGGTGTGATCCTGTGATGACCGGGCGGCAAGCCTGCCCGGTTCTCTCCCTGCCCCCTTGCCCAGTGCGGGGGGGCGTTGTTACATCTTGAACAGAGTGAAGACGGAACGCCCCATGCGCATCGGCATCCTGCAGACCGGATTGGCCCCCGAGGCTCTCGCCCCGCAATCGGGCGATTACCCCGACATGTTCGCCCGGCTGCTGGCAGGACAGGGCTTTACCTTCCGCACCTATCGGGTGGTGGAGATGGAGTTTCCAGCCGATGTGCATGACTGTGACGGCTGGCTGATCACCGGATCGCGCCATGGCGTTTATGAAGATCACCCCTTCATCCCGCCACTGGAAGATTTCATTCGCAAGGCCCATGACAGCGCCGTGCCCATGGTCGGCATCTGCTTTGGCCATCAGATCGTGGCCCAGGCGCTTGGCGGCAAGGTCGAACGCTTCGCGGGTGGCTGGGCCGTCGGTCCCACCGAATACGATTTTGGCGGGCAGACCCTGCGGCTGAACGCCTGGCATCGCGATCAGGTGGTGCAGGCGCCCGAAGGCGCCACCGTCCTTGCCTGCAACGATTTCTGCCAGAACGCGGCGCTGGCCTACGGCGACCGCATCTTCACCGTACAGGCCCATCCCGAATTCAAATCGGAATTCGTGGACGGTCTGATGAAGACCCGGGGCAAGGGCCTTGTTCCGGACGAGGTCATGGCCGAGGCGGGCGCGCGTCTCGATCAGGCCATTGATGACCAGACGATTGCGCGCCGCATCGCAGAATTTTTCAAAGCCCCCCGGCTGCAGACCGCCTGACCAGGTGGTCGCGGCCTTCGGGCCAGAACCAAGAGTGTGCCCCATGTCCGACTGGACCAGCAAGCTGCCCGAGGCAGCCCGCGCCTTCATTGCCGACCGCCGCATCGACGAAGTGGAATGCGTGATCGGCGACATTGCCGGCGTGGCGCGCGGCAAGGCCATGCCCGCCGCGAAATTCGCCAAGCAAACCAGCTATTTCCTGCCCAACTCGATCTTCCTGCAGACCATCACCGGGGATTGGGCAGACAACCCGTTTGATGCCTTCACCGAACCGGACATGATCCTGGAACCCGATTGGTCCACCGCCACTGCCGCGCCCTGGACTGCGGATGTGACGCTGCAGGTGATCCACGATGCGAAGGACCAGCAGGGCAATCTGGTGACCTTCAGCCCGCGCAATGTGTTGAAGCGTATTCTCGCGCTCTATGCCGCACAGGGCTGGCAGCCGGTGGTCGCGCCGGAAATGGAATTCTTCCTGACTGCACGCAATCTGGACCCCAATCAGCCGGTGATCCCGCCGATGGGACGTTCGGGCCGCCGCGCGGCAGGCAAACAGGCCTACAGCCTGTCGGCGGTCGATGAATATGGCAAGGTGATCGACGACATCTACGATTTCGCCGAAGCGCAGGGCCTTGAAATCGACGGCATCCTGCAGGAAGGCGGCGCGGGCCAGATCGAACTGAACCTTGCCCATGGCGATCCGGTCCGGCTGGCGGATGACGTGTTCTTCTTCAAACGCCTGATCCGCGAAGCCGCGCTGCGGCACGATTGCTTTGCCACCTTCATGGCGAAACCCATTGCGGGCGAACCGGGCAGCGCCATGCATATCCATACGTCGGTGGTGGATACAAAGACCGGCAAGAACATCTTTGCCGGACCAGACGGCGCAGAAACCGAGGCATTCCAGCATTTCATCGGCGGGCTGCAGAAACATCTGGGCGCAGGTGTCGCGCTGTTTGCCCCCTATGTGAACAGCTATCGCCGCTATGTCCCGGATTTCGCCGCCCCCATCAATCTGGAATGGGGCCGCGACAACCGCACCACGGGCCTGCGCGTGCCGATCTCCAGCCCTGCGGCGCGACGGATTGAAAACCGCTTGCCCGGCATGGATTGCAACCCCTATCTGGGCATCGCCGCCACACTGGCCTGCGGCTATCTGGGGCTGATGAACAAGGTCGCCCCGCGCCCCGAATTCAAGGGCAATGCCTATATCGACAGCGACGAAATCCCGACCACGCTGGGTGATGCGCTTGATCTTCTGGAGGAGGACGCCGCCCTGACCGAGGTGATGGGGGCCGATTTCTGCAAGGTCTATGACAGCGTGAAACGGAATGAATACAAAGAGTTCCTGCAGGTCATCAGCCCATGGGAACGCGAGCATCTTCTGCTGAACGTGTGACGCGATGAACCTGCTTTATGCCAATGACAGGCCGGGAGAATACCCGGCCTCCTATTACGCTGCGACGGCGGCGCCGCTGGCGCGGTTTGCCCCCCTGCGCGGCGAAACCACGGCCGATATCTGCATCATCGGCGCAGGCTATACCGGACTTTCGGCGGCGCTGCATCTGGCACAGGCAGGCCGGCGCGTGGTGGTGGTGGAAGCCCATCGCGTGGGCTTTGGCGCGTCAGGCCGCAATGGCGGTCAGGTCGGCAGCGGGATGCGGCTGGATCAGGACGATATGGAACGCATCGCCGGCCGCGATGCTGCGCGCCAATACTGGGCTTTTGGTGAAGAGGCAAAGGCACTGGTGCGCGATCTGATCCGCGAACACGCCATGCCCTGCACCTTCCATCCCGGCGTGGCCCATGCCTGCTGGCAGGAGCGCGAGGTCCGCGCGACCCATGCCTATGCCGAAAAGCTGGCCCGTGATTACGGCTATACCCAGTTGGAACCGCTGGATCGGGCCGGGATCCGCGATCTGATCGGATCGGATGCCTACAAGGGCGGCGAGATTGACTGGGGCGCGGGCCATGTTCACCCGCTGAACTATGCCATCGGTCTGGCACAGGCGGCCACAGCGGCGGGTGCGGTGATCCACGAATGCAGCCCCGTGCATCACATTCAACATGGCGCGAAAGCCGTGGTGCAAACCGACAAGGGCCGCGTCGTGGCCGATCAGGTGATCCTGGCCTGCAATGGTTATATTGGCGGGCTGGAACCCAAGGTGGCGGCCAAGGTCATGCCGATCAACAATTTCATTCTGGCCACCGCCCCGCTGGAGGATCCGGCGGCGATCCTGTCAAAGCCGGTGGCCGTGGCCGATACCAAATTCGTGGTGAATTACTGGCGATTGTCGGAAGACAACCGGCTGCTGTTCGGCGGCGGGGAAAGCTATGGCTGGAAATTCCCCGATCTGGTGAAAACGGTGATGAAGCCGATGCTGGAGGTCTATCCCCAGCTGCGGGGGATCAAGGTCGATTACGCCTGGGGTGGCACGCTGGCCATCACCATGAACCGCCTGCCCTGCTTTACCCGCCCAAATCCGAATGTCTGGTCGGCCTCGGGCTATTCCGGTCACGGGGTCGCCCTGGCCACGCTGGCGGGCAAGATGATGGCCGAGGCCGTGGCAGGCCAGACCGGGCGCTTTGATGTGATGGCTGCGCTGCCGCAGCCGCGCTTTCCCGGGGGGGTGGCCCTGCGTTGGCCGCTTCTGGTTGCAGCGATGACCTGGTTCTCGCTGCGCGACCGACTGGGCATATAACCGCCACCTGCCGTGGCGGAAGCACCGCCACGGCCCTTTGTCATGAACTTGTCGCTGGAAAATCCGGCGCCTCCGGCTTACAGCTTTCCTGAATGACAGTTTCAGGAAAGCTGTAAATGGCCGCTGACGGACAGATTGCCCCGCCCAATGTTTACGATGCCGAACCGATCCCCGAAGCCGCGCGGGCCGAGATCGACCGGCTGCTCGCCTCGGGCGATCTGTTCCGCTACACCGCGCCCGAAGGGGCACCGGTGGCGCTGCTGGAGACCGAATTTGCCGCCCTTCTGGGCAGCCGTTATGCGCTGGCGGTTTCCTCCTGCTCGGCCGCGCTGTTCCTGTCGCTGAAAGCGCTGGACCTGCCCCGTGGCGCCCGGGTGCTGACCCCGGCCTTTACCTTTGCCGCCGTGCCTTCGGCCATCGTTCATGCCGATTGCACCCCGGTTCTGGTTGAGGTTGGCGCGAATTACCGGGTGGATATGGCCGATTTCGCCGCCAAACTGCCGGGCGCGGGCGCAGTGCTGATCAGCCATATGCGCGGCCATACCTCAGATATGGATGCGATCATGGCGCTGTGCGATGCCGCGAGCGTGCCGGTGGTGGAAGATGCGGCCCACAGCCTTGGCACCGTCTGGAACGGGCGCAATATCGGCACCATCGGCAAGATCGGCTGTTTCAGCTTCCAGTCCTACAAGATGATTAACGCGGGTGAGGGCGGGATTCTGGTCACCGACGATCCCGAACTGGCGGCGCGCTGCGTCATCATGTCGGGTGCTTATGAACATAACTGGAAAAAGCACCACGGGCTGCAGAACAGCTATATGTTGTGGCAGAACAAATTGCCGCTCTACAACATGCGGATGCAGAACCTTTCGGCTGCCGTGATCCGCCCGCAATTGCCGGAACTGGCCCGCCGCGTGGCGCAGGGCCGGTTCAACCACGATCACGTCGCCGCCCGGCTGAATGCCTGCCCTTGGCTGCAGGTGCCCGATGCCCTGCCCGGCGAAGACCGTGCACCCGACAGCATCCAGTTCAACCTTTTGGGCTTTGATACCGACGCTCAGGCCCGCGCCTTTCAGGCCGAAGCGAAGCTGCGCGGTATTTCGGTGCAGGTTTTCGGCCTGTCGGAAGACAACGCGCGTGCCTTCTGGAACTGGCAGTTTCTGGGCGACCAGCCCGATCTGCCGCAGACCCGCGCCATGTTGATGCGCGCCTGCGACGTGCGCCTGCCCACCCGCCTGACCGAGGCAGAGCTTGATTTCATTGCCGATGGTCTTGTCGCCGCGGCCATGGCCGTCCGGGGCTGAAATGGCCCCGTTTCCTGGGCCTGGTCAGAACGCGTTCATCACCACGAAGATCACGGATTTGACCAGCCCATAGGCAATGCTGCCGACCCAGCCGAAGGCGGCCACGGTGCTGGCGAGGCCCAGCACCACCCAGAACCCGTCGCGCTCCAGCAGGGCCAGTGCGATCACGCAGATCGCGACCGAAGGCATCAGATTTCCCAGCGGAATGGGCAGCGACAGCAGCACCGCCAACGCCAGACACACACCGCCCAGAACCCGTTCCATCATCGGGCTGACCAGCGGCCACCAGCGCTGGCGCAGCATGCGCTCGGCCCGGTTCAACACCGGCATCGCCCGCGACACGATCATGGCAAAGGTCTCGCGCGTCATCGAGCGATCGGCGATGAAACGCGGCAACCAGGGTTGCCGACCCAGCATCAGCTGAAACGACAGATAGATCAGCGGCAGGCCCAATACGGCCGCAAGCCCGGGTGGCGTCGGCAAGATATTGGGGAAGGCAAAGATGAACAGCAGCGCCGCAATCGCACGCCCCTCCATCGCGTGCAACAGATCGGCCACGCTGACACGCTCGCCCGGATGATCGGCGGCAAACTGTTCCAGCAGTTCGGAAAATCGGCGCCGGGCCAGGGCCGGGGCGGCCATCGGTTCCGCGTCTTGGGCTGTCATGGCGCGCATCCGCGTATAGGGTCTGACAACAGCTAGGCATAGACTGAGGCCGCCGCAAGCCCCGTCACAAAACCTTCAGATCGCCGGCAAGCCAGGGCCAGCGCCCCAACGTTGGTGCAACCACCTCGGCCTGCAAAAGTCCGCGCAGCCGTGTGGCCAGTTGCGCGGGCATTTCCTGCAACATGCCCGCCCGGGCCGACACAGTGATCACGCGGTCAAACCTGCCAAAAGGCAGGGGGGCCACCGTCACCCCGGCACGAAACTGTGCCGCATGATGCAGCGCAAGCGGCGTCAGGATCGACCAGCCTTGCCCGCCCGCCACCATGGCCAGAATGGCGGAATAGCTGTCCAACTCGAACCGGCTGGCCAATGTCAGGTTCTGCCCTGCCAGATGCGCCGAGATTTGCCGCCCCATGTGATGCCGCGCCGAATAGCGGATCAATGGCAGATTGCGCAGACTATCCGGATCGGTTGCCACGCCTGACGGGGCTACGGCCAGAAACGGCTCAGACAAGAGCGGATGGATCTCAAGCCCCGCTTCGGGTGGTTGGGCCGCGCCCAGATCGGCGGCCACCACCATATCCAGCGCGCGCGCCTCCAGCCCGTCGCGCAGCCGATGGCTCGGCCCGGTTTCCAGCAAAAAGCGGCAGGTGCGCAAATCTTCGGCCAGCCCCTGCAACAGCCGGGGGGTGACATCGGCATCCAGATCCTCGATCACCCCCAGCCGCAGCGTGGTCAGCCCCGACAGATCGGCCATGGCCAGCGCCGCCTGCGCCTCTTGCGCCGCGTTCAGGATGGTCTGGGCATGGCGACGGAACAGCGCCCCTGCAGGTGTCACCTGCATGGGCCGCGCTGCCCGATCCAGCAGCACTGCGCCCAATGCGGTTTCAAGTCCGGCCAGCTGCTGGCTTACGGCAGAAGGACTGGCCCCCAGCCGCCGCGCTGCGGCAGAAATGGCCCCCTCTTCCGCTGTGGCCAGAAAGACCTCGATCCCCCACAAGGTGACACGGCCAGAACCGCTTTCCGGCACGATCCACCCGCCCGATCAGAGCTTGGACAGTTTGGATTGCAGATCGGCCAGTTGCTTGCGGATCTGGGCCAGTTCATCACTGCTGGCCGGGGTCATCTCGCCCTCATCCTCACGCGCGGGGCCAGACGACCCGGACCAGCCCGGCAAGCCGCCCATCATGGTTTTCATGAAGGCTTCCTGCTGTTTGCGCATGGCGTCAAACCCCGGCATGGCGGCCATCGGGTTGGGAAAGCCCATATTTTCCATCAGCTTGGATTGGCCATCGCGCAGCATTTCGAAGCTGGCAGCCAGAAACTGCGGCACCACGCTCTGCACTTCGGTGGTATAGCTGCGCACCAGATCGGTCAGCACATTGATCGGCAGGACGTTTTCGCCCTTGCTTTCATGTTCGGCCACGATCTGCAGCAGATATTGGCGGGTCAGGTCATCTCCGCTTTTCAGATCGACGATCTGCACTTCGCGCCCGGCGCGAATGAAGCCTGCGATATCTTCCAGCGTCACATAATCGCTGGTTTCCGTGTTGTAGAGCCGACGGCTGGCATATCGTTTGATCAGCAGCGGTTTGTCGGTATTGGCCATGGAACCGGCCCCTCCCCCGTTTCTTTGCGCTTGCAGAGAAGCTTAGGGCAGCGGCGCAGAAAAAGGAAAGCAAAAAGAACGAGGCAGCAGCCCGAATGGAAAGGGGCGGGCCAATGGCCCGCCCCGGCGCATCCATCCGACAGGGAGGAAGGAAGGGGATGCGCGCGAAGGATTACTTCGCAGCCGCAGCGGCTTTCTTCACGGCAGCGGTGGCTTCCGTCGTGGCTTTCTTGACAGCGGCCTGAGCTTCTTCCGAAGCGTCCTTGCCAGCAGCCAGCATCAGCTCGACGGTTTCCATCTGCACTTTCTTGGCGATTTCTGCGAAAGCGGCCAGGTTCTCGGCAGCCATTTCGGCAGCAGCCGAAGCGAAGTCGGTCGCAGCTTTGGTGTATTCCGAAGCGTCAGCCTTGGCTTTCGACGCGTCGCCGATCTTGGCAAGGGTGTCCTTGGCCCACTTGGAGCTGATCTCGGTCGATTTCTCGGCAGCTTCCAGAGCAACCTTGGCGAACTTCTCGCCCATGGCAGCCTGGGTCTTGAATGCGTTCTGGAAAGCAGAGGCGTCAACCGGGAAGGCCGCCATCATGTCCTGAACAACTTTGGTGAAGTCCGGGGTCTTGGTCATTTCAATGCTCCATGCATCGGGCTGTGAACGTCGATTGGCCCGTTTCCTGAAGACAGATATAAAATGCTGCACCGCAGAAATCAAGTGAAATTTCTGCAACGCAGCGAAACCATAGGTTGCGGATCGTGCTGCGTCGCAGAATCTCGGAAAATCAAATGCTTGGCACGGCGCCCACATAGGTGCCCGGCGCGGGAGCCAGCACAGGGTTCGTCGAATCGCCCGGAACCCGGGCCGGAACCATCTTGCCAGACCGCCCGGCCAACCATTCGCCCCAGCGTGGCCACCAGCTTGCCTTGGTGAAAGTGGCCCCCGCCATCCAGTCTTCCGGCGTCGTCATCGGGGCATCATTGGTGTAATGCCCGTACTTGCCCTTGGACGGCGGGTTGACGATCCCGGCAATGTGGCCGCTTTCCGAAACGATGAAGGTCTTGTCCTTGGACCCCATCTTCTTCACGCCGTTGAAGCTGCCTTTCCAGGCGGCGATATGGTCGGTTTCGCAGGCGATGGCGCAAAGCGGCACCTTGACATCCGACAGGGTCACCATCTCGCCCAGCACCGGAAAGCCCTTGGTGGCGAATTCGTCGCGCTGACACAGGCCGCGCAGGTATTCCACCGTCATCCGGGCCGGCAGGTTGGTGCCATCGCCGTTCCAGAACAGCAGGTCAAAGGCTGGCGGGGCCTCGCCCATCATGTAGCTCTTGATCGCCGGCTGATAGATCAGGTCATTCGACCGCAAATAGCTGAAAGTCCGGCTCATGAAGAACTTGCTCAGCACGCCATCCTGACTGACCTGGCGTTCGATCCCTTCGATGAAATCGTCGTTCAGGAAAACACCCACTTCGCCCGGATCGCTGAAATCGGTCAGCGTGGTGAAGAAAGTGGCCGATTTCACCGATTTGTCGCCGGCTTTCTGCGCATGGGCCAGTGTCAGGCTCAGCGTGGTGCCCGCGATGCAATAGCCGACCGCATTCACCTGCTTTTCGCCGGTGATCTGCTTCACCTCGGCAATCGCGGCCTGATAGCCGTCGCGGATATAGTCATCCAGCCCGACATCGCGATAGCTCGGGTCGGGGTTCACCCAACTGACCACGAAAAGCGTAAAGCCCTGATCGACGATCCATTTGATCAGGCTGTTCACCGGTTTCAGATCGAGGATGTAGAATTTGTTGATCCATGGCGGGAAAATGATCAGCGGCGTCTGATGCACCTTTTCCGTGGTGGGTGCATATTGGATCAGCTCCAGCATCCGATTGCGGAATACAACCGATCCCGGTGTGGTGGCGATGTTCTGCCCCACATGGAACGCCTCGCGGTCGGCCAATGTCACCAACAGGTCGCCCCGGTTTGCTTCGATGTCACGCACCAGATTTTCCAGCCCCTGAACAAGGCTTTCACCATCAGTTGCCACCGCCTTCTCCAGCGCATCCGGGTTGGTGCCCAGAAAATTGGTCGGCGCCATCAGATCGGCGATCTGGCGGGTAAAGAACTCCACCCTGCGACGTTCGGCCTCGTCCAGCATGGTCAGGCCAGAGGTGGCATTGGTGATCGTCTCGGCGTTGATGAGGTATTGCTGCTTGAGGAAATTGAAGAACGGATGGGTATCCCAGAGCGGATTTGCGAATCGCCGATCCTTCGGTCCGGTATCGGCCGGGGGCTTGAACTGGCCCTGCGCCAGGCTCTGTTGCGCCTCGACATAGTGCTTCAGCGTCTTGCCCCAGTGCCCCACCTGCTGTTCGATGATTTTCGAAGGGTTCTGCATCATTTCCGCCACATAGGCAGCAGCGGCCTTCACAAACAGCTCCTGCGAGGGGCCATCCAGCGCCTGATCATGCATTTTTCGCGCTGTTAACGCTGATGTCAGGCGTTTTGACAACTCTTCGACCTTGGCCAGATTGGCATTCAGCCGCTCCAACCGGGCGCTCTCATCTTTGGTCGCAGTTGTCATGTTAATCTTTCCCCCCTACAGTCCAATTTCGCAAACGCAGCATTCCGCCTCCTCCTCCGCTGCCGGATCGGGGAGCGCAGCTAAGCCACGGCCCATCGGGCAAGGAGACGTGAATGAAGTATATGGCGACTTATGACCTTATGGAAACCGCCCGCAACACAAATGAATGGTTGGGGGCAACCGCGCGGGCCATGGCGTCATATCCAGCCTTCGCCCTGTCCACCAATCCGATGCTGCAGCTGACCGCAGCCTGGGGTGCGGTGGCAGAACGCACCTTCAACCGCATGGTAGCCAAACCGGATTGGGGCATCCGGTCGATCGTCGGCCCCGATGGTCAGGATCATTTGGTCGATGTGAAGAAAGTGGTCGAACGGCCATTCGGCGACCTTGTGCAGTTCTTCGTCCGCCGACGTGCGCCGATGGCCCGCAAAATCCTGCTGGTTGCCCCGATGTCCGGCCACTATGCGACGCTCCTCCGCTCCACGGTGGCAAGCTTGCTGCCGGACGCTGACGTTTTTGTGACAGATTGGCATAATGCGCGTGATATTCCGGTATCGATGGGCAAGTTTGATGTCGAGGATTACACGCTCTATCTCGTCGATTTCATGCGCCATCTGGGGCCCGACACCCATGTTCTGGCTGTATGCCAGCCGGTGCCGTTGACGCTGGCCGCCACGGCCTATCTGGCAGGCGAAGACCCCGATGCCCAGCCCCGCTCGCTGACCCTGATCGGCGGGCCAGTCGATCCTGATGCCGCCGCGACCGAGGTGACAGATTTCGGTCGTCGCGTGACCATGGGCCAGTTGGAACAATGGGCCATCCAGCGCGTCGGTTTCAAATACCAGGGCGCGGGCCGTCTGGTCTATCCGGGCCTGCTGCAACTGGCATCCTTCATGTCCATGAATGCCGAGCGCCATTCCAAGGCATTCAGCGAACAGATCCTGCGCGTCGCCCGGGGTGAGGCCAGCGATCACGATGCCCATAACCGGTTCTATGACGAATATCTGGCGGTGATGGACATGACCGCCGAATTCTACCTGTCCACGGTCGAACGCGTATTCAAGAACCGCGAAATTGCCCGCAATGCCTTTGTTGTGGCAGGGACGAAGGTGGATTTCGGCAATATCACCAAGGTCGCCGTGAAGATCGTCGAAGGGGCAAATGACGATATTTCAGCGCCTGGCCAATGCCTTGCCGCGCTGGACCTGCTGACCAACCTGCCCGACAGCAAGAAGGCCAGCCATCTGGAACCGGGTGCCGGCCATTACGGCATCTTTGCCGGCAAATCCTGGCGGCTGAACATCCGCCCGCTGGTGCTGAACTTCATCGATGCCAATTCCGGCGATGATACCGCGGGTCGTGCGGCCAAGGCACCAGTCAAGCTCACCGTCGCGCAGTAAGCGCGACGGTGCCGCTACCGCAAAAGCATCGGACCGCGCAGGAACTCTTCCAGCGCGGTCGTTACCGCCTCCGGGGCCTCCAGCGGCAAGAGGTGCCCCACCCCTTCGATCATGTGCAGCGTGGCAAAAGGCATCAGCTCAGCCACGAATTCGTGCCGACGTGGCGGCACCAGCGTATCTAGCCGCCCACCCAGGATCAGTGCCGGGATCATCGCCCGCCGCAGGGTCTTTTGCTGGTCCGGGCGGCGTTGCATGGCCTTTTGCTGGCGCAAATAGACCCCTTCGCCCAGATGTTCCGCCATGTCGCGAAGCAGCGCCTCTATCCTCGCGCGGTTTGGGCCCATATCGGCAGTGGGATATTCTTCGGCTACGGCCTGAAACAGGCGCCCACTGCGCGCCGCTACCATCCGGGCCTCACGCGCGGCGGCTATGGCCGGGGCTTCCGACAGCGGATCGGTTGAGATCAACACGATGCGTGAAAACCCGTCCAGCGACCGCCGCAGCAGGTCCAGCGCCACATCACCGCCCAAGCCCACCCCTACCAGCACCGATCGTGGCGGCAGTTGCGGCAAGAGCGCTGCCGACATTTCCTCCACCGTCGCGCCCTGTGGTTGCACCACCATGACCGGGCGATGCAACGACAAGTGCAGCAGTTGATGGCGGAACAGCCGCGCATCGCAGGCCAGGCCCGGGATCAGGACAACCGGCTCTTTCATGATCTCTCTCGTTCCTCAGGTCTGCCGTTTGGCCGACAGATCGCATTTTCTGCATCTTATCGGGATGCAAGGGCCAAGGCCAGCTTCACACGGCCTGCCTGTGGATCGCGGGGCATTCCGTGCCCCGCCGTTGCAGAAAGACAACCAGTCACAGCCAGCGCGAGGTTAAGAATAGCCTGCATATCCATCTGAATGCAGAGTTTTCAAAAGACTGCACCCAAGAGCGCCCGACCATCGAATATTGAAAATCGTCAAATCTGGCCGAGGATATCCTCGATCGCCGCCGTCATCATCGCAAGGCATTGCGGGGTAGAAAACCGGTGATCGGCACCTTTCACCAGCAACAGTTGCAGGTCGGGCGCTTCAGCATGTTCCATCAGCCGCAGGGCAACAGCCGGGGGCACATCGACATCCGCTGTTCCCTGCAAGAGCCGAACAGGGAAGGGCAGCCGCAGCGGGTTGCGCAGCACCAGATGGTTGCGCCCATCCTCGATCAGCTTCTTCGTGATCACATAGGGTTCGTCGCTATATTCCGAGGGCTGCTCCAGGCGCCCAGCCATGACTGCGGCGCGTTCAGCCTCGGTAAAGCCCGCCCACATCAGATCTTCGGTGAAATCGGGGGCGGCGGCGATACCCACCAAACCGGCCACGCGCTCCGGCATGGCACGCGCCGCCAGCAGCGCCATCCACCCCCCCATGGACGAACCCACCAGCACCTGCGGCCCTTGCGTCAGGGCTGCGATCACTGCCTGGGCATCCGCCGCCCAGTCGCCGATGCAGCCGTCCAGGAAATCCCCATCCGATTGGCCATGGCCCGAATAATCGAACCGCAGAAAGGCCCGGCCCTTCGCCTCGGCCCAGTTCTGCAGATGCACGGCCTTTGTGCCCGTCATGTCGGACTTGAACCCACCAAGAAACATCACTCCCGGCCCCTGCCCCGCAGTTTGGTGATAGGCGATCCGGCGGCCTTGCGGCGTGGTCAAGAAGTCAGGCATGGCAATTCTCCGTCTTTGCGCAGGCTTTACCGTCAACCGATGCTTTGCGCCAGAACCCGGCTGATCACATTGAAGCTGCGCCCGCTTTCCGCCCGCCACCTGTCAAATGCCGCCTGAATCGCCGCGCGCGCCTTTCGCGATGTCGGCGGCCCATCGATCACACCCTCGGCCTGCAGCCGCGCCTGCACATCGGACGATAGAAGATAGCTTTCCTTCCCCATCTGCCGGAGCATGTATGGCCCGGTCATGCCGCCCAACCGGCTGCCATGACGCTGCAACCAGTCCACCAGCCCCACGAAATCCCCGGCGGGCCAATCGGCGATCTTGCGGGCAAAGCCGCCCTCGGCCTCTTCCACCTGCCGGATGAAAGCGGCGTTGTCGCGGATGGCCACGATCTTTGGCCCGCTGCGGATCACGCGACGATCAGACAGCAGCGCCTCGATTCCGTCGTCGTCGAGCATGGATACCGGCCCGATGGCAAAGCCGCCAAAGGCCTCTTCGATGCCCGGCCACTTTGCCTCGACCACTTTCCAGCTGATCCCGGCCTGAAAGATGCCGCGCGCCATCTGCGCCAGCCAGCGGTCGGCGGGAATGGCGACCAGTGCCTCGGCAGAGAGCGGATCGCTGGTCGTTGCCAAAACAGCGGCCTCACCGCCCTTGCGCTCTGCCGCAATCGCAAGAATTTCTGCAAATGATCGCATTTCAGCCCCCTTGCTCACCCATTGACCGCAGCCTAGCGCGCGGAACTGCCAAACGTATAGCCCATCTACCGCAGCCAAGGTGCCGGGCGCAGTGTGGACATGCCGTAACAGGTTGGCTGCGCACTCGCTGAAAAGCTGAAATTGCCCAGGCGAAGATTGACTTTCGCCCCCCCAAGGCGCAGAACCGCGCCCATCATAACCCGCAACCGGGCGTTCCGTGGGCGCCAAACTGACGAGGATCAAGGCCTATGGCTCAGATTTCCCTGACATTTCCCGATGGCAACAAACGCGAATTCGCAGCTGGCGTGACGCCCGCCGAAGTGGCGGCTGCCATTTCCACCAGCCTTGCCAAAAAGGCGATCTCTGCCACGGTGAATGGTGCCCATTGGGATCTGCAATGGCCCATTTCCAGCGATGCCACCATCGCCATCCACACGATGCAGGATGACGCACAGGCGCTGGAACTGATCCGCCACGATCTCGCCCATATCATGGCCCGCGCTGTGCAAGAGATCTGGCCCGATGTCAAAGTCACCATCGGCCCGGTCCGCGACCATGGCTGGTTCTATGATTTTGACCGCGCCGAGCCCTTCACGCCCGAGGACCTGGGCGCGATCGAGGCGCGGATGAAGCAGATCATCAACGCCCGCGAACCTGTCAAAACAGAGCTTTGGTCACGCGAGAGGGCCCGCGAATATTACGAAAATCGCGGTGAGCCTTTCAAAATCGAACTTCTGGACCGAATCCCGGAAGGCGAGGACATCCGCATGTATTGGCATGGGCCTTGGCAAGACCTCTGCCGTGGCCCGCACCTGCAACACACGGGACAGGTGCCGGCTGACGCGTTCAAACTGACGCATGTGGCCGGCGCCTATTGGCTGGGCGACGCCTCACGACCCATGCTGCAGCGCATCTATGGCGTGGCGTTCAGGAACCGCGACGATCTGAAGGCCCATCTGACCATGCTGGAAGAGGCCGCAAAGCGCGACCACCGCAAGCTGGGCCGCGAAATGGACCTCTTCCATCTGCAGGAAGAAGCGCCCGGCATGGTGTTCTGGCACCCCAACGGCTGGACGATCTACCGCACGCTGGAAGACTATATGCGTAAAAGGTTGCGGCAGGCCGATTACAAGGAAATCAAGACGCCGCAGGTGGTGGACCGCATCCTCTGGGAAAAATCCGGCCATTGGGAAGCTTACCGCGAGAACATGTTCATCGTCGAAGTGGACGAGGAAGGCGCCAAGGAAAAGCGCATCAATGCGCTGAAACCCATGAACTGCCCTTGCCATGTTCAGATCTACAATCAGGGCCTGAAATCCTATCGCGATCTGCCGCTGCGACTGGCCGAGTTTGGCTCTTGCCACCGCTATGAATCCTCCGGCTCCATGCACGGGCTGATGCGCGTGCGCGGCTTCACGCAGGATGACGCGCATATCTTCTGCACCGAAGAACAGATTCAGGGCGAGTGCGCGAGCTTCATCTCGCTTTTGTCTAGTGTCTACAAAGACCTGGGCTTTGACAGTTTCGACATCAAACTGTCCACGCGCCCCGAGGTCCGCATCGGCACCGATGAACAATGGGACATCGTGGAAGGTGCGCTGAAATCCGCCATCGAACATCTTGGCCTGCCCTATCAGATCAATGAAGGCGACGGCGCCTTCTATGGCCCCAAGCTGGATTTCAAACTGACCGACGCAATCGGCCGGGAATGGCAATGTGGCACCTTCCAGGTGGACGCACAGTTGCCGCAGCGCCTTGGCGCGGAATATGTCGGCGAGGATGGCATGAAACACATGCCCTATATGCTGCACCGCGCTGTTCTGGGCTCGTTTGAACGGTTCATCGGTATCCTGATCGAAAACTACGCCGGCAAATTGCCCTTCTGGCTGGCGCCGCGGCAGGTGGTTGTCGCCTCCATCGTCTCGGACGCCGATGCCTATGTGGCCGAGGTCACCGCCGCCCTGAAGCGTGCGGGCGTTCGCGCTGAAGCCGATACCCGCAATGAAAAGATCAATTACAAGGTGCGTGAACATTCGGTCGGCAAGGTTCCCGTCATCCTTGCCATTGGCATGAAAGAGGTCGAAGAGCGTACGGTTTCCGTGCGGCGTCTGGGCGAAAACCGGACGGAAAGCACAAGTCTGGAGGCGATTCTGGCCGAACTGTCCACAGCCGCCCAGATGCCCTGACAAACACCAGTGACTGGAATTGACGCGATTTCAACGCCTTGGCGGCCCATGCTGCCAAGGCGAAATTTATTGCTTTTTGGTTGATCCGTGGCATCATCGCCCCGTGACGACAGACTTTCGACCGCCTCCTGCCAGTTCTGGCAGCCGGACAAGTGGAAGACCTGGCTGCACGGCCCGCGGCAATCTCGCCCCGGGATGGCTGACAAAGGAGAGACGGAATGCCGACCGGCACCGTGAAATGGTTCAACGCCACCAAGGGTTACGGCTTCATTGCGCCCGATGATGGCGGCAAGGACGTGTTTGTCCATATTTCTGCCGTGGAACGTGCGGGCCTAAAGGGCCTGAACGACAATCAGAAGATCGGTTACGAACTGCAATCTGGCCGCGACGGGCGTGCCTCCGCCTCGGATTTGAAACTTCTGTAAGAGACCCGGTCGGTCTTGTCCTCAGGCGGCCCCCCCTGCGGGGCCGTTTGTCATTTCAGCAGCGCAGCCTGAACGGAATCGTCCCATCCCAGATACCAGCCGGTTTCGGTTTCGATCACCGGGCGTTTCATTACCGTGGGCTGGGCGGCGATCTGCGCTTCGGGTTCCGATGCCTTCAGAAAATCGTTGAAACCGCGATAGGTGGTCGAGGATTTGTTGATCACCCGGTCGCCGAATTCGGTCACGATCCGGGCGATTTCTGCCTCGGACAGCGGGTCCTTGCGCAGATCACGGAAGCTGACATTCTTCCCCGCCGCAGCGAGCGCCTTCAGGGCTTTCTTGCAGGTGTCGCAGGTGGGAATGCCGTACAGGATCATCAAAACCTCGCAGAACAAAAGATCAGCTTTTCGCGCCAATCCATTGATAGACATTGATTTCTGGAAGTGGCAGCCCGTAGGGGAGTCGAACCCCTCTTCCCAGGTTGAAAACCTGGTGTCCTAACCGATAGACGAACGGGCCACTGTCGGTAGGCGGCTATCTACCGCCCGCGCCATGGGCGCGCAAGAGGAAAAATGCAGATTTTTCATCATGCCCGCGCAGCATCTTCCAGCCGCAACTGTACCTTGGTCCGGCCGCCATAGCTGTTCACCTCCAGCTTGCCGGCCAGGTGAAACCGTTGATGCCCGGCCTGTTCCAGCGCAGGCCCCAAGGGCCCGTCGAAGGCCCCGAACGCCACGGCTTCCAGCTTGGCACCCATGCCATCGCCGAAGGACAGCCGCAGGTGATTTTCACCGATCCGCCGCGCCTGCACTGCGCAATCGGCAAAGGCAAAGCGCGGGGCCGGGGCCGCCGCGCCATAGGGCCCCGCCTCCTCCAGCTGTTCGACCAAGGCCAGGGTCGCCGCGCCCGGCGACAAAAGCCCGGTCACCGCCAGATCGGCAGGCCCGCCTGCGCCTGCGCCCTGCCGCGCCAGCAATTCGGCCAGGCGCTCCATGGCTTCGGGCAGTTTCGCCTCATCCACCGTCAGGCCCGCCGCCATCTTGTGCCCGCCCCCCTTGATGAGCAGCCCTTCTGCCGCCACCCGCTGCACCGCAGCCCCCAGATCGACCCCGGAGACCGACCGCGCCGAGCCTTTGCCGATCCCGCCTTCCAGCCCGATGACCACGGCGGGGCGGTTGGTCGCCTCTTTCAACCGCGCGGCCACGATGCCCACAACACCCGGGTGCCAGCCTTCACCCGCCGCCCAGACAAGGGGACCATCCAGACCCCGCGCCTCGGCCTGCGCCAGGGCGGCGGCGCGCACCGCCGCCTCGATATCGCGGCGCTCGGTGTTCAGCATGTCCAGCCGTTCGGCCAGTGCCGCTGCCTCGGCCGGGTCTGCCGTGGCCAGAAGCCGGGCGCCCAGATCGGCCTGACCGATCCGCCCCCCTGCATTGACCCGCGGACCAAGCAGGAAGCCAAGCGCATAGGGCGTGGGGGCCTGATCCATCCGCGCCACATCGGCCAGCGCGCGCAATCCGGCCCGGTCGCGCCGCGCCATGACCTTGAGCCCCTGACGCACAAAGGCGCGATTGACGCCGACCAGAGGTGCCACATCCGCAACCGTGGCCAGCGCCACCAGATCAAGCAGCGCCATCAGGTCCGGCCCCTGCGTGCCCTTGGCCTTCATCCGCCGATTGGCCTCGACCAGCATGAGGAACACCACCCCAGCCGCGCAAAGATGTGCCAAAGCACCGTCTTCATCCTGCCGGTTGGGGTTTACCACTGCCAGCGCAGGGGGCAGCGTTTCGCCGCCCAGATGATGATCCAGCACAAGCACATCGGCGGCCTTGGCCGCTGCAATGGGCTCATGGCTCAGCGTGCCGCAATCCACACAGATGATCAAGTCATGCGCTGCGGCCAGGGCCTGCATGGCTGGCACATTCGGCCCATAACCTTCATCGATCCGGTCAGGGATATAAAGCGTGGCCTCGCGCCCCACTGCGCGCAGCCATGTCAGAAGCAGCGCCGCCGACGCGCCGCCATCGACATCGTAATCCGCAAAGACTGCAATCCGTTCACGCCCTGCCACGGCGCGCAGAAACCGGTCCGCCGCAGGCCCCATATCGCGCAAGACCATGGGGTCGGGCAACAAATCGCGCAGCGCGGGGGCCAGATAGCCGGGCGCCTCTTGCGCAGTGACCCCGCGCGCCACCAGCACCTGACACAGCGCCAGAGGCAAGCGCGTATCCTGCATCATGGCTTCGGCCCGGCGGGCGGGTTCGGCCCCCGGTCCCACCCATCGCCGCCCGGTCAGCGACGCCTCGACATTCAGAAATGCGCGTTCCATGTTGTCCCTCCTGCCCCGCAGCGCGGCCCCATGCAAGCCCCCACTGCGTGCGGGACCGATCAACACGGCTGCGCCTCGCGACGGGCCACATGGAATTGGGGGCGCAAAGGCCCCCTGCCCTTACCAATGGCCGGTATTGCCCATCGACAACCAGGGTTCAGCGGGAGCAAGCGCCGCGCCCTTTTGCAGCAATTCGATCGACACATTGTCGGGGCTGCGCACAAAGGCCATGCGCCCGTCACGCGGGGGGCGGTTGATCACCACGCCATTGGCCTGCAGATACGCGCAAGTCGCATAGATATCATCCACCTCATAGGCCAGATGGCCGAAATGGCGGCTGTCGCTGGGCAGGCCGTCATCGCCATCCCAGTTCCAGGTCAGTTCCACCGGGCAATCCGGCTGGCCGGGTGGGGCCATGAACACCAGCGAAAAACGCCCCTGTTCATTGTCATAGCGCCGGGTCTCTTCCAGCCCCAGCAAACGGTAAAAGGCCATCGAGGCCTCAAGATCCAGCACGCGGACCATGGTATGAAGATAGCGCAGGCCCATGCGGCCCCCCTTTTCAGACTGCGTTTCAGAAAGCCGAGCGGAAGCCCAGTTGCACACCCATGTTGCGCTGGTCGAACAGCCCGACGTCAGACTTGTTCCGTTCGGCGCTGATTTCAAGCCGGGGCGAGAACCCCATGTACTGAACCTTCTGGAATTCCACCGCAACATCCAGCGACAGACGTCGATCCTGCCGGCCATCGACAGGGTCATAGGGCGAATCCGGGTAGTCGCGCCATTCGAACCCCAGGCCTGCCTCGAACCCCAGCCCAGCCACCGGCTTGGCCTTGGTCCAGTCCAGCCGTGCGGTCATGGCGGAATTGCGCAAACCCGGGCTTTCGGTGGATGTGTCACGCCAGCCAAGCGTCAGGTTCACGCGATCGCTGTTGTGCAGCCGATGCTGCAAGCCGAGGCTGACCCCGGTCAGCGTTGCGTTGCGGGCAGAACTGTCAAGCCGCATCTGACGTTCCGCCTGGCCTGACACCGTGAATGCCGTCCGATCCGAAATCGGACGCTCCACTTGACCTGTCAGCCGCAAGGTATCTGACAGGTTCCCACCACCTGACCAATCATGCCCCGCCCAAAGCCCGTAGGAAAACACGGAGCGCGCGCCCTCGGCCCGGTATTTCTGGGTGATGCCAAGGCTGATCCCGGCCCGGTCATAATCTGACCCGCGCGCCGCGGGGGCCAGGGCCTTGGCTTCCGATGACAGAAAGACATCGGTACGATCAGCCCGCAGATGCAAGGCGGTCATCCGAGTGGCAGAGGGTTTCAACCGCCAAGTCAGATGCGCTGCAAGCTGCGCTTCATAACCAGAAAGGGCTTTCTGCGAGTCATCAATTTCGATTTCCGGGGGCAGCCACGGAATCCCCGGGTTGCGGAAGCTTGATGCATTGGAGCCACTGTTGACATTGTTCGACGGCGTGACCGAGGCCGACATCGAAAACAACATCGGATTGCGCGACCGGAAGGTATCGTAATCCCGAGCAACCGCCTTGCGCGATGCCTCGTCGGGGGCCGTCTGCGCGGCCCGGCGCAGCCAAAGCTGCCCATGGGTCAGGAACCCGTCGCGTGCCAGGGCATGCGCCAGAAAATAGGCCGCACCAAAGCGTTCTTCTGCTGAAGCTGGCAGGCGATAGGCCGTGCGGGCGGCGCGCCGGGCAGAGCCGCGACGCCCCTGATCCTGCAAGGCCTGCGCCCGCAGCATATGCGCCGCAAAGTCACCCCGGTCGCGCTGGATCAGCGCATCGGCCACCCGAAGCGCCCCCGCCGCATCCCCCGCATCCAGCAGGGTGGAGGCCAGCTGCCGCGCCTCGGCCGGACTGAGATCTGCCCGATCCTGCGCAACCCCGGCCCCGGCGGCCAACGCCAGGATCAGCGCAGCAGCCCAGGCGACCTGCCACATCGGTCTTACTCCGTGGCCTCTTCCCCGCGATCGAGAATGAACCCGCCCGTCTCACGCACGGTCACATTGTCAGCGCGCGGATCATCGGCCTCGACAACAACGACCCCGACGACGTTCTCTGCGTTTTCGCCCCCGACCAACGCGTAATAGCGCCCGGTTTCGTAGGTTTCCAACGCACCATCGCCGTTGCGATAGGTACTGAAAACCTCACCGGTGATTTCGCCATTGTCGTTCATTACGCCAGGGCCGACACGGAAACGGATTTCCGGCAGGCGCGTCTGGTTACGTTCGGACGTTTCCGTCAGCGCCGTGATGACGTCATTGGTGATATCATTCCCGTTCACATCGAAAATGGCCCGGTTGCGGATCACACCCTTCACACCATTCCCATCGTTGAAATCATCAAAGTCGATGTCCAGCGTCATGTCGCCCGTGGCATATTCCAGCCCGTCATCGTTCTTGAAATCGCGGATGCCCGCATATTTCCCGGTATAGGTGGCCTGACCGCGGAACTCGCCAGTATCCTCGCCCGTCGCCGGAAGGGTCACACCGCCATCGCGCTGATAGATGAACCCGCCGAATCCGTAATCCACATAGCCACCGGTCCGCACGATGGCGAATTTCATCGTCCCATCCGGGCTGACGCCGTAAAGCGCACGGTGCGGGGTAATCTGGGTGACCGGATCGCCCGAGAAATCATCGGGAACCGTGGGCTTGCCCTCATAGACTGCGACCGAGCCAAGGCTGCCGACACGCTTGCCGCGTTTGTAGACGTTATCGCCGTCAAAGGCCAAACCATCGATCATCAAACGATCATTCTTCGACCGATAGGTGACGCCGGTTACATAGCCATTGCCCTCGTCGGTCTTGGCCTCATACCGCACAATCCCCGCCCCGGCGGTCGGGCTTGTGGTGCCGGGCGGAAGCTCTCCATCAATGCCGGTGCCGCCGTCGGTCCCTCCATCGGTGCCGCCGTCCGTACCGCCATCGGTGCCGTCGTCCACCCAAGGGCTTCCGCCACAGGCCGTCAGCAGCAGCAGGGCTGCAATCGTCAATCTGAGATTCATCGGAAAGCTCGCTCGATTTTTCGTTTTGCGGCAAGTTTTCGCCCGAAACCCCCACAAGTCAACGCAATGTTTGAACTTTTCTGCCATTGCGTGACCTTCCTGCCGCGATCAAGCAATGCCTGTCCTTCATCTCGCCTAGCCAGCCCCGCCTGCCGCAAGATATAGTCGTCACGATTCTGACGAGGATAAAGCCATGCCCCTGACCGCCGACCAGCTAGCCGAGATCGAAGCCCAGAGGGCGACACCGCGCCCCACATTGCGGGCGGTTTCCGAAGGGGCAGAGTCGCACCTGTATCTGGCGCATGAAGTGCTGGACCACGGCTTCATCCGGGTGATCGACTATATGGGCAACGATGCCGCCATCGTGCAGGCGGCGCGAGTCAGCTATGGCGCGGGCACCAGACAGGTGAACGATGACAGCGGCCTGATCCGCTATCTGATGCGGCACTGGCATTCGACCCCGTTTGAAATGTGCGAGATCAAGCTGCATGTGAAGCTGCCGATCTTCGTGGCGCGGCAGTGGATCCGCCACCGCACGGCCAACGTGAACGAATACTCTGCCCGCTATTCGATCATGGACCGCGAATTCTACATTCCGCAGCCCGAACATCTGGCGGCACAAAGCACGGTGAACAACCAGGGTCGCGGCGCGGTGCTGGAGGGGGCCGAGGCCGCGCGAGTGCTCGAGATCCTTAAATCCGACGCTGCCCGCAGCTATGATCATTACGAAGAAATGCTGAGCCAGGATGGCCAGCAAGGCCTTGCCCGCGAACTCGCCCGGATGAACCTGCCCGCCAACATCTATACCCAATGGTATTGGAAGGTGGACCTGCACAACCTGTTCCACTTCCTGCGCCTGCGCGCCGATGCCCATGCCCAGTACGAAATCCGCGTCTATGCCGAGGCGATTGCCAAGGTGGTCGCCGATTGGGTGCCCGTGGCCTATGCCGCGTTTGAAGATTATCGGATGGGTGGCGTCACCCTTTCGGCCAAAGCCATCGCCGTACTGAAACGCCGGCTTGCGGGCGAAACCGTCAGCCAGGAAGACAGCGGAATGAGCAAGGGCGAATGGCGCGAGTTTATGGCCGTCTGGGGCTGATCGCGCCGGGCAAGACCAGTTGGCCCTGTTGGGGCCAACTGTCTGCATCTTGTGACAGATAGATCTTCAATGCGCTGCGGCGCAACTTGCAGCCCAGTCAGCCAAGCTTGGCGCAGGCCGCCGTGATGCGGGCCAGTGCTTCGGTCAGTTCAGCCATCGAACTGGCATAGGAGATGCGGAAATAGGGCGACAGGCCAAAGGCCGCGCCGGGCACCGTGGCGACATGCGCTGTTTCCAGCAGCCAGGCACAGAAATCGCGGTCCGTGCTAATCACCTGGCCTTCCGGCGTGCGCCGCCCCAACAGCCCAATGCAATTGGCGAAGGTGTAAAACGCCCCCTCCGGCATCCGACAGGTGATCCCGTCGATGGCATTCAAGGCCGTCACCACCAGATCGCGGCGGGCGCGGAAACTGTCGCGACGTTCGGCAAGAAACTCTTGCGGCCCGTCCAGCGCGGCCACCGCCGCCGCCTGCGAAATCGAACATGGGCAAGAGGTTGACTGGCTTTGCACCACGGCCATTGCCTTGATCAATGCCTCTGGCCCCGCGGCATAGCCGATGCGCCAACCAGTCATCGCATAGGCTTTTGACACGCCATTCACCGTCAAGGTGCGCCCGGCCAGGCGCGGCTCCAACGCAGCCGGGGTGGTGAAGGCAAAATCGCCATAGACGATATGTTCATACATATCATCAACCATCAGCCAGACATGGGGCGCCGCCAGCAGCACCTCGATCAGGGGCAGATAATCCTCTGCCCGATAGGCCGCGCCTGAGGGATTTGATGGCGAGTTCAGCATCACCCAGCGGGTTTTCGGCGTAATCGCCGCCCGCAATTGCGCAGCCGTCAGCCGAAAGCCCGAGGTATCATCGCAGGGCACCAGCACCGGCACCCCGCCCGCCATGACCACAATATCGGAATAGGTGGTCCAATAGGGCGTGGGGATGATCACTTCATCCCCCGCGTTCAACGTGGCCATCATCGCGTTGAAGATGATCTGCTTGGCCCCGGCGGAGACCGTCACATGCGCCGGAGTGACCACCAGCCCGTTTTCCCGGGCGAACTTGCGCACAATCGCAGCTTTCAGTTCGGGCGTGCCATCCAGCGCGGTATATTTGGTCAACCCGGTCTGCATCGCCTCCGATGCGGCCTGTTTTACATGGTCCGGCGTGTCGAAATCGGGCTCCCCTGCCCCAAGAATGATCACCGGATGGCCTTCGCGCTTCATCGCCTGCGCCCGCGCCCCGATCTGCAGGATTTCGGAAACACCAATGGCGGCAATACGGTCGGCTTTGATCAGATCGGTCATCAGAAACGGGCCTCGACAAGGTGAAGGGCAGCCGCGCCAAGGCTGTAATAGGCCTCGCGCAAGGAAGGGAAGCTGGGCAGGCTGATCGTCGTGACCGGAAGCGGCATGTCCGCAAGACCGATCTCGCCCAGCACATGCCGGGCCAGCAGCTGCCCAAAGACAGTGCCGGGTGAAATGCCACGGCCATTATAGCCTGATACGCCAAGTGCTTGTGGGCCAAAGCTGTGCAGCCGAGGCAGGTTGTCTGCCGTCATGCCGATGCGGCCATACCACCCGGTTTCGAACTCCACCCCCTTCAGCGAAGGGAACAGCCGGGTCATTGCCCGCATGGCCCAATTGCGGTGAACGCCAGCTGCAGCATCCAGCGCCCCCACACTGCCAAAGACCAGCCGCCCTGCCTGATCCATACGGAACGAAGACAAGACTTCGCGCGTATCCCAGCACCCATGGTTCTGCGGCAGGATTGCGCCCCGTTCGGCGGCGGTCAGCGGGCGGGTGGCGAAGTTGAAATAGGGCAGCCCCACCTGTTCGGCCGCGATGTCGGTCTGCACATGGCGCGCATAGGCATCGGTGGCAAGGATCACCCAACCTGCCCGCACCTCGCCCTGCGGCGTGGTGATCTGCCAACCATCGCCGTGACGGGTCAGCGCCGTCGCGGGGGATGACCCGTGCAGCCTGCCCCCCGCACGCACGACCGCATGGGCCAGACCGCGCGCATAGGCCAGCGGCTGCACAGTGCCCGCCCGCCGATCCTGCAGCGCCCCGGCATAGGCGCGCGTCCCGATCAGCGCCGCAGCCTCACTGTCAGTCAACAGATCGACAGGCGCGCCGCGCCGCGACCATTGGGCGTGGCGTTCGCGCAATTCGGCCAGCCCCTTTGCGCCCACGGCACAATGCAGGGTGCCGACCGGATTGGCCTCGCAGGCGATCCCTTCACGGGCGATGGTCTCGAAGACAAGCTGTGGCCCATTGCCCAGCGCCTCGATCAGCCGTGCGCCATAGGGCTGCGGCAGGGTCTGTTCCACGATGTCGGGCTGCACCCACATGCCCGCATTCACCAGCCCGACATTGCGCCCCGCCCCGCCGAAGCCGGGCTCTGCCGCATCGATCAGCGTCACCGATCGCCCCGCGCGTGCCAGATGAAGTGCCGCGGATAGCCCGGTATAGCCCGCCCCGATGATGGCCACATCGGCCTGGGCCGCCCCTGCCAATGGTGGCATGTCGGGCCCGGCTGGCGCCGTCTGCGCCCAAAGGCCATGGGTCAGTGGATCAGATAGGGTATGCGAATTCTTCATGGGTTTGGCAGCCAGCACAGGAGCGTGCTTTCATCTATCTGCCAAAAAGTGCAGAATGCCAGCAATGGATTGGAACTATCCCATTCCATTTGGGAATGATCATGCAGACACCGCGCCGTTTTCTTCCGCCCACCGCGCAGCTTGCCGCCTTTGAGGCGGTCGCGCGGACCCTGTCGATGACCGAGGCCGCACGCGAACTGGCGCTGACCCAAAGCGCCGTTTCGCGCCAGATTCGCGCTTTGGAAGATCAGCTTGGCGCACAGCTGTTTACCCGCGATCATCCTGCCCTGCGGCTGACAGCGGGTGGTGAGGCCTATGCGCGGGAAATCCGCGACGCGCTGCGCCGGATCGGTCAGGCGACACTGGCGTTGCGGGCCAATCCGGACGGTGGAACGCTGACGCTGGCAATCCTGCCCACCTTCGGCACCCGATGGCTTGCCCCGCGTCTGCCGCGCTTTCTGTCGGCGCATACCGGTGTACAGCTCAATCTGGTGACCCGGTTGAACCGGTTTGATTTCGCAGCCGAGACGGTGGATGCCGCCATCCATTTCGGACACGCGGATTGGCCCGGCACGGATCAGGCCTTTTTGCGGGATGAAACTGTCGTCCCTGTTGCTGCGCCCGAACTGGTGGCCCGGCTGCAGATCGGCAGCCCCGAAGCCCTGCCTGCAGCACCGCTCTTGCATCTGGCATCGCGCCCGGATGCCTGGGAAACATGGTTGACGACCTATGGCGTAGCCTACAGCGCCGTGCGCGGCATGCTGTTCGACCAGTTCGCCACCCTTGCACAGGCGGCAATTTCAGGTCTTGGCATCGCGTTATTGCCCCGGTTTCTGTTCCACGATGAACTGGCGCAAGGGCGGCTGTGCGTGGTGCTGGATCGCCCCATGACCAGCCGCGGAAGCTATTGGCTGTGCTGGCCACCCGATCGGGCAAGCTATCCGCCTTTGGTCGCCTTTCGGGGTTGGCTGCAAACCGCCATAGCCGATGATCCGCGTGCTGATCTGTAAGGGCAGGCTGTCGGTCAAAGGCCTGCGGCACGCTGACCGGGTTGCTCCGGTTCGGGCTCCAGATGCACGCGCACGCAACCGCGACCCGCACGCTTGGCCGAATACAGCGCCTGATCGGCATCGTTCAGCATGGTATCTGCGTGGCGCAGGGCATATTGCGATGCAAGCGCAATTCCGGCCGAGGCCCCGATGCGGCAGACCTGATCTTCATAGGGGATGGGCTGCAGCAGGCGACGGATGATCCGTTCGACAATCTGGCGGCTGCGCTTTGCATCATCCAGCCCATGCAGGATGATCACGAATTCATCGCCGCCGACACGCGCCACGGTATCCTGCCCCCGGGTTTCCTCGACCAGCACCCGGGCCACTTCGCGCAGAACATGGTCCCCGGCGGCATGGCCCAGCGTATCGTTCACGGCCTTGAAGAAATCGAGATCCAGATGCACCAGCGCGAAGGGATGGCTGCTGGCCGCCGCACTGCGCAGGGCCAGATCAAATGCCCGGCGGTTGCGCAACCCTGTCAGCGTATCGGTCAGTGCCTGTTCTTCTGCCTGGGATCGCGCACCTTCCAGCCGCAGGTTGAGACCGCGCAATTCCTCCATCACGGCCGATTTCGCCTCGACCAGATACAGCAGCTCGACCGCCAGTTCCGTCGGCGCGAAATCTGCATCGGTCAGGGCGTGATCACGCACGGCATCGATGATGCCGATGCCGAAAGACAGGTTCAGCAACATCCCCAGACCATCGGATTGCGGCACCGCAAGCCCGCGGAACCCCGGCCCCGGCAGATCGCGGGCCACAAGGTAGATCCGCTGCCCCGCCCGGGCTGCCAACCCTGCGGGATCAGAAATGCCGGATGGGCGGCGCACATCGAACAGGGCAAACATGTCCTGCCCGATCAGGGATTTGTCTCCAAACAGCTTTTGCAGCGTTGCCCCCGCCGTGGTGATCTGCCCGACCGGATCAATGGCCAGATGCATCGGCATCAGCTTGCCCAGGACGTCGGGCTGCAGGCAGATCGTCAGCGGCTGTTTCATAGGCCCCCTCCCTGCACGGCCAGATCGAACCGCCGCCCTTCGGAAAATCCGGTCTGGGCCAGGGTGATCGCAATCACTTCATCCCCCTGTTCGTCGGTGCCCTGATGATCGACCAGCCCCAAAACGCCGTAATCATCGGCCATCGCACGCAACATGCCCACGATGACATGACCGGCACCGGCAATCTCGGATCGGCAGCTCAGACTGAATTCTGTGCCGGAATGATCGGTCAGCGCCAGATTGGGCAGATCGATATCCGGCACGGCAAGCCGCGCCCGATCCGGCATATCGTCCAGCGAATGCAGAAAATCTTCGTAAGTCACACCACCGAAACGCAAAAGGCGCCTCAGCGCCTGCAGGTTCGGATGCGAGACGAGATAGATACCCAGATCTTCCAGCACCGTATCGCGCGGGCGGCGCAGCAGGGTGGAGGCCGCATCGATCACAGCGTCGGTCAGGGATGGGTCATAAGTGAGCATCGGTTCGAAGGAATCAAACCGCAATCCAGCCTCACGCGCGACAGCAGACCAGATGGCCCCGCCATAGGTATCGCGCACGAAGCACTGGATAGCCCGGTTTATCAACCCATGCATCGGAACCCCCTGATTCCGGGCAAGGCTAATCCTGCCAGGTTAACAAAGCCCTTAGGGGATCAGGATGATCTCTTGCCCGCCCAGCTGCAGCCGGTTCAACCGCAAGGGCGTCAGCACGGGGGCGCCACCCGATTGCAGATCTTCCAGAAGACCCGCATCCCAGCCCATATCCGGGCTGTTCAGCCGGAAGCTTTGCGGCCGGATCACCTGACCGTCCCGCAGTGCCAGCCCTTGGGCATTGATCCAGCCGCTGCGGCCCTGCTCCACCATAATGGCTTCTTCCCCCGGCAGATCAGGCCAGAGATCCGCCACCACCAAGGCGCAACCGGGCTTGTCGCTATCGGGCAAGAGGATACGGCAGCTCTCCAGCCAGACAGACAGTTGATCCGCCTCCACGCCGTTCAGCAGCGCATCGCGGGTGGCTGCGGCGTCTGGCGGGATCACCGGAAGAACCGCAACAAGCGCGGTCCGCAGCGCATCGGCATCTGGCAGCCCCCCTTCGGCCCTTGATGCCAAGGCGGTCGCCAGGGCCTCTTGCCCCGGATGGGTTGCGCGCTCGCGCAGATGGGCCAGCACGGTTTCCCCGGCCCGGCCCCAGTCTTCCAGTGCCGCGACATCCAGCTGTGCGGCGGGCACCGCGCCCCTGTCGAAACGTGCCAACTGACTTTGCGCTGCAATGCGTTCCGGATTTAGCACAGGCGTCAGCACCAGAGCAGCCAAAGCAATCAACGCCAGCGCCATGGTGATATTGGCCTGACGGACGCGTTCCTCCCAGCCTGCGCCGCGCAGCACGGCCAGCAGATAGAGCAGCCCGTAACCCAGACCGAGAGCCGCAACCTGGACCGCAAATACCCGATCCGGCGTCCAGCCATGCTGGGCCACCCGCAGCCAGACGGCCCATGCACCCAAGGCAGCCGGGGCAAGGATCAGCGCCGCCATGATCTGTGCCGCGCGACGGACCACCGGGCTGCGTGTGGCTTCAGCCGCCGATTGGTCAAGCGCAGCCGTCACAAGCGTAGCCCCGGTTGCTGCCATCGTGAGCAGGATGGTGGCAGCCGACAATTGTCCGAACAGATTGTCCAGCCCGCGCACCGGCAGCATGACCAGAAAGACCGCCAGCACCAGAAGCACCGCCGGCAACAATAGCCGCAACAGGCGCAGCACCAGGTCGGGGCCGACCACCTCGGCCATTTCCTGCACGACCGCCATGGCAAGGCCAAGGGTCGCACCGGTCAGCACCATCGATACCAGCGGCTGCTGCACCAGATCAGCGATCAGCGTGATACCCACGATGGTCAGCAAAGTATCCGACAGCCAGATCAGCAGCCAGACCAGGCCGACAAACAGCCATGACGCGGCAAAGCGGATGACGATGGTCCAGGCTTCGGAAAACAGCAGCGGATAGTCACGCCAGCCCAGATGCGACGCTGCGATACAGAAGGGCAAAGGCACAAAGACCAGAACCAGCCCGGCCAGAACCGGGATCGGGCTGTCGAACAATCCCTCCACCGTGTCAAAGCGCAGGCTCGCCAACGCCATCAGCACGGCCAGCAGCAGCCCAAGACCAAAGGCAAAAGGCAAGGCCCGGCGCAGGGTCAGCGGGCCGGTCAGCGCCAGCAAGGCGGTAAAGAAGGTCACGGCGAGGCAGGTCAGGGCAAAGGCCAGCCGTTCGGCCAGCAGGTTCTGCTCCATAAGCTCGACCAATCCCCACAGGGAAAGGCCGGCCAAAGCCCCGATCAAGGCCAACGCGCCCCGCGCCCGGCTGTCCAGTTCTGTTGCCATGGCCTGTATCTCCGTCCTGCTTTTGCGCCAACCTAGCGAAGGTCCTGGGCAGACGAAAGCCGGGATCAGAAATCGGTCGGGGCGCCGCCTTCCTGTTTGCGTCGGGCGACGAAGCGTTGCAGTTCCTCGCGGCAGGCCCCGTCCATCGGCGGTGCTTCGAATTCGGCCAGAATCTGTTTGTAAAGTCGGTGCGCGCGTTCCGATGTCCAGACCCCGCCATCCTGTTGCCAGGCCTCATAGTTGCGCCAATCGCTGACAAAGGGCGCATAGAAAGCGGTCTGATAGCGGTCCTGCGTGTGCTGACAACCAAAATAATGCCCGCCGGGACCAACTTCGCGGATCGTGTCGAAGGCCAGATCGTCATCGCTGGTGGACCAGAGCGGCGCTTCGCAATAGCGCTGGATCATCTGCAGCACTTCGCAATCCATCACGAATTTCTCGGGGCTGGCGATCAGCCCGCCCTCCAGCCAGCCCGCCGCGTGATACACCATGTTCGTGCCCGACTGCACTGCCGCCCAAAGCGAATTGCAGGTTTCCCACATGCTTTGCGCATCGGGCACATTGCCTGCGCAGACCCCCGATGACCGCATCGGCAGCTTGTAGAAGCGCGCAAGTTGCCCGGTCATCTGGGTGGCGCGCATGTATTCGGGCGTGCCAAAGGCCGGGGCCCCCGATTTCATGTCCACATTCGATGTGAAGGTGCCGATGGCCACCGGGCAACCGGGGTTGATATACTGCAGCAGCACGATGGCCGCCAAGCCCTCGGCCAGGCTGAGCGCGACGGCACCTGCCATGGTGACTGGGGCCATGGCACCCGCCAGGGTGAAGGGCGTCACCACCACCGGCTGTCCGCGCTTGGCCAGACGCATCGCGCCATCCAGCATCGGGAAATCATGCTTCAGCGGCGAGACCGAATTGATGTTGGTGTACATCCGCGGTGCCGCGTCGAATTCATCTTGCGTCAGGCCTGCGGCGATGCGGGTCATCTCCATCACATCTTCAACCCGCTCTGCGCCCAGGCTGTAGGCGTGAACCACCTTGTCGGTCAGCGTCAGCTTTTCAAACAGGCAATCCAGATGCCGGACCGAAGGGTGGATATCCACCGGTTCAACCGGATAGCCCCCGGCAATATGGATGCAGTTGAAATACTGCGTCAGCTTCATGAACTCTTTGAAGGTTTCGAAATCGCCGGTGCGCTTGCCGCGTTCCAGATCCCAGGCGTTGGGCGGGCTCGAGACGTTGACAAACGCCATGTGCCGCCCGCCAATCGGCACGGCCCGATCTGCGTTGCGGGGGGTGATGGTGAATTGCGCCGGCGCATGCGCCAGCATTTCCATCACGAAATCCTCATCCATCCGCACATTGGTATCGCGCACCCGGCACCCTGCCTTGCGCAGGATCGCCACGGCATCGGGGTTCAGGAATTCGATCCCGATTTCTGACAGGATGCGCATGGCGGTCTTGTGAATCCGCTGCACGCCTTCGTCATCCAGCGGTTCGATCGGGCGGTCAGGCACAACCGGGATGCGCCATGGCATCTGTTCGATGACTGCGGATCCGGCCCGGGCCTTGTTGCCCGCCCGTCCGCCGGCCCGGCTGCGCTTGCGCCCTTGATCGTCGCTCATGCCATATCCTCCGGTTGACGCCCTTTCCGGGCAGAATGGCGGAAAGAGCATTGTCACGCAGACAATATTTGCGACGCAAACCTGTCGTTTTCAGGAAAAGTTCATTCAGGCCGGGACGGACTCGGCCAGCCAAGCCGGCAAATGGCCGATATCAGGCAGAACCACGTCGGCATGCGGGGCCAGTTCTGCATGATCGGCGATCCCGGTCAGAACGGCAACACACACCATCCCGGCCGCGCGCCCGGCTTCCATGTCATGGCGGCTGTCACCCACCATCGCAATCCGGGCTGGGGGTAGCCCGACCTGCCGAGCAAAAGCCAGAAGCTGGCCAGGTGCCGGTTTACCACCATGACCGGAATCGTAACCCGCCACGAAATCGAACAGGTCGATCACACCATGGTTGGTCAGATGCGTTCGGGCGGGGGCTTCGGTGTCATTGGTGGCAAGGCCGATCTTTAGGCCCCTGTCCCTGAGCGCCTGAAACAAGGGGCGCAGCGGAACGGCTTCGGCCATGTCGGCCTGCCCGGCAAGCCGGTTCATCCGGTCGGTCAGCTCCTCATGGCTCATCCTTGGCAGATGACCGTTCATCCGCGCCGCGATTTCCGGCGCAGTGGCAGCAATGACCGGACTGTCGGGCGCAAAGTCGATCCGGTCGATATCAAAGCCAATGCTGCGCGCCAGCTGGTTGCGGTGTTCCGGTCCGTCTGCGATCCCTTCAAGCAACCGGATCACCCAATTGCCCCAACTGCGGCGAAAATCGAAAAGCGTTCCGTCCTTGTCGAAAACCAGCCCTTCGATCATGCCCGGCACTCCCTGTTTGCGGGGCTGAGCATAGGCAGGGCCGGGCATTTGGCAAGCGGTTCAACGTGCTTTCTACCTGTCAGGTCCAATGCGGCCCGGGCCCGCCCGGCAACTGGGCACGGGCCTGCATCGGGCGATCATAGGCCAGCCCGGAGGCATCGCAGAACGCCATCACCAGTGCATCTTCGGTTAAGAGGAAGTCCAGCACAGCCCCAAGAAACACAGGGTCGCGCACCAACCCGGCCAGATCATCAACTGTCGCTCCCGTTGCTTCGAAGAATCGCGGAATCAACTCTGACTGGCCAATCAGCCATGAAACGGCTTGCAGGGCGAGTGTTTCGGCAGTTTCTTGCCCATTCATGGTTGCGCTCCACAAAAAGTGATCATTTTCCTGTCGTCATGCCCCGAGGGTTAACAATTGGAAAGCATTTCTTAACCATCTGGGTGGATGTTGACCTTGAACAGGAACAAGTGGGGCGCAAGTATTGCCATGGTCGGGAAGATACTCATCGTTGATGATGTGGCGACCAACCGCATCGTCTTCAAGGTCAAGCTGGGGGCGGCCTGCTACCAGCCCCTGATGGCATCAGATGGGAAAAGCTGCCTGCGTCTTGCCCGTGAAACCCTGCCTGATCTGATTCTGCTGGACCTTGTCCTACCTGACCTTAGCGGAATCGACGTGCTCAGATCGTTGCGCGCCGATCCGTTGACCGCAGACATTCCCGTGCTGATGTTCTCGGCCAGCCTTGATCCACAGGCAAGGCTGGCAGCCCTGGCAGCCGGAGCCGATGACTTTCTGACAAAACCCATCGACGACACGATCCTGATGGCCCGTCTGCGCAACCTGTTGCGCAGTCATGAGGCATTGGCCGAACTCGGGCAGCGCGGGGCCACGCTGAAGGCGTTGGGGCTGGCCGAAGCGCAATCCGATTTCGCGCCGCCCGGCCTGATCGCGCTGGTGACGGAACGCCCTGAACTGGCCATGCGCCTGCGCCGCGATCTCGCAGGCCAGCTGCCCGACCGTGTGGTGGCACTCAGCCGCGAAGAGGCGCTGGCAGAAGGTTCGTTGGGAACGGCACCAGATGCCTTTGTCATCGATGCCGATCTGGGGGGCGAAGGTGGCGGAATGCGCCTGATGTCGGAACTGCGGTCGCGTTCTGCCACGCGCCATGCGGCGGTGGTGCTGATTCATGCGGCGCCCCGGTCGGAAGATATGGCCATGGCGTTCGACATGGGGGCCAATGACGCCTTGCCGCTGGGTTTGCCGGCAGGCGAACTTGCCATCCGCCTGCGCACCCATCTGCGCCGCAAGAAGGCTGGCGACCGGCTGCGCCATTCGGTGCAAGACGGGCTGCGCCTTGCCGTCATCGACCCGCTGACCGGGCTTTATAACCGTCGCTATGCCCTGCCCCGGCTGGCCAGCATCGCCGAACGGGCAGAGGCCACGGGTGGCAGCTTTGCCGTGATGATTGTCGATCTGGACCGTTTCAAGGCCGTCAACGATTGCTGGGGCCATGCTGCGGGCGATCAGGTTCTGATCGAGGTTGCCCGGCGGCTGGGTGACAATCTGCGCGGGTCCGATCTGATCGCGCGGATCGGGGGCGAGGAATTTCTGGTCGCCCTGCCCGATGCCAGCATGGCCGAAGCGCGCCAGACTGCGGAACGCCTGTGCCATGCCGTCCACCGCCAGCCCATCGCCTTGCCCGACGGGTCAGAGCTTTCGGTGACCATCTCCATCGGCCTGGCCGTGGCCCAGGGACCGACGATCCCTTCCCCCGAAAGAGTGGCCGATGTGGTGGATCGGGCCGATCAGGCCTTGCTGGTGGCAAAGGCCGAAGGGCGCAACAAGGTGATCCTGAGCCGGACAGCCGCCTGAAGCCTATCCACCAGCGCATACCGGCAAAAGGGGACGGGGGCCATGCCCCTGTCCCTGCCACCTGTGCGACGGGTATTGCCTAATCGTGCTTGTGCCTGCGCAGCAGACTGGCCTCCAGGCGGTCGGCAAATTCCCGGCGTTCTGCAACCGACATCGCAACCAGCCGGTCGCGCAACAGATCCTGCCCCTGATCCAGTTTCTCCCGCAGCCGCTGCTTCTGTCGCGCCAGGGCGGCCTCCAGTATCTCGGGCTGGAACGGATCGGCGCGCAGGGCCTGCAAAACCGCGTCAAGATCATCGCGCATCAACCGACGGACAGCCTTTGGATCGGGAAACAGCGCGCGGAACGCCTTGCGCAATTCCTTGCGATCCTCTTCGGACAGGGCGGCAGAATAGGGGCCGAAGCCCAGATCCCGCACCATCTCGAACCCTTTGGGCGGGCCGCGCATCACGGCACCCACAACCACCCCCGCAATCATCAGATTGACCGCAGCGGAAAGAAAGAACGCCAGCCGCCAGCGGTTCACCCCGGGTTTGACTTCTGCCATCGCTCAGCCCTCCGTCAGCCAGCCATCAAGGCTGGGGATCAGTTCCACCATGTCCAGTGGCGCCTGCGTGCCCGGCCACTCCAGCGCGCTCGGCTGAGCAAAGCCAAGCCAGAATCCCGCCAGGGCGGCAGTAGCCAGCCCGGCAAAAGCCCCCGCAGGCACCCATTGACGGATGAACCAGAAGGCGTCCGGCCGCTTTGGGGCCGGTTTCGACAAGGGGGCAGACACGGGCTGCAGATCATGGGCATCGGCCAGCACCCGGGCCAGCAGATGCGACGGGGCCTCGCGCCGGTCATCGCGCGCCACGGCAAGAAATGCGTCCAGATCGTCGTCGTCCATCTTCCGCCTCACTTTCGGCCTTCAGGCCGCTCCCCCCGCATCACCATATCCCAGATCGGCCCGTCGTCCTGCCAGTGCCGCCGCAAGCGCACGCTTGCCGCGTGCCGTCAGGCTTTCCACGGCCTCAACCCCGATCCCGAGAATCTCGGCAATCTCGGGATTGGCAAGCCCTTCAATATGGCGCAACACCACGGCCTGCCTTTGCCGGTCGGGCAGGCAGGCCAGTGCCGCATCCAGTGCCGCCAGCCGATCCGCAGCCATCAGCCGCATTTCGGCCCCGGGCTGGCCATCGCCGATCTCGGGCGCGTCCTCCAGCGATGTGGCCGGCCTGCGCCGCCGCATGCGAGCACGATCCGTTACCAGATTGGTCACCACACGATAGAGCCAGGTGGCAACCTGCGCCTCGCCGCTGCGCCAGTCGGGCGCGATCCGCCACAGGCGCAGCATCGCTTCCTGCGCCACATCCTCGGCTTCGGCCCGATCCCCCAGAAGCCGCGCCGCATAGCCCAGGACGCGCGGCGTAAAGCGCAGCGTCAGGGCCCGCGCCGCCATACGGTCGCCGGTGGCATAGCGCGCCAGCAAGGCCGCATCGTCAAGATCGGACAGGTCATCAAGCGGCATCGGCATCCCGACAGGTGGTAATCGTAAAGTCGGGGCGGGGCAACGCCGCGCGGCATCGCCCCGCCTGTTGCATCAGCCTTCGTCGCCGAATCCATGGCCACGCTTGTGACCGCGCTTCATCATCCAGTCGCGAGCGGCTTCCAGTTCGGCGCGCGACAGGGCACCGTCGCCATCGGCATCGACATGCTTCATCATCTTGCGCCCGGGCCCTTTGCCCATCTGCTCCTGCATCTCGGCGACGGTCAGCGTGCCATCCTTGTCGCCGTCCAGCCGTTCCATCATGCGGGCGCTGCGGGTCTTGGCCATGTCATTGGCCATTTTCAGGTGCGCGGCTTCAAGCTCGGCAGCGGAAATCTTGCCATCCTTGTCGCCGTCCATCTCGGCCACGCGCGCCGCGCGATGGGCTGCCATCTCATCGGGCGAAAGCTTGCCATCCTTGTCAGTGTCGATCACATCAAACTGCGCCAAGGGGCCACCCATCATCATCATGCCCATGGGGCCACCTTCGCCACCATGTTCACGGGCCTTGTCGGCCAGTGCGGCACTTCCCAGCCCGCCAACGAGAAGGGCGGTCACAGCCAGCGTATAGGCGATATTGCGTTTCTGCATGGGTCTCAATCTCCTGTCATTGCGGGGGCGGGCCTCTGCCTTGCCGCCTTCCTGAACAGCAAACGTGCCGATGCGGGCTTTCCGTCGCTGCGGGACAAAGATTTCTGCATCGGAGCAAATGCGACTTTGCGGCGCATGTTATCGGAACCCCTTCCCGTTTGCCCGCCGCTGCCCTTATGCTGCACAGGCCACAGCCCCAAAGGATCCACCATGACCGACACGGCAACCGATATGCAGCAGCCGCTGCCCGAAGACCGTCCAGTCGGTCAGGCGCTCTGGCGGGGCTGGCGTGGGCGCTGCCCGAATTGCGGCGGCGGGCCGATCCTGCGCAGTTATCTGAAGGTGCGCGATCACTGCCCCTCCTGCAACGAAGCGCTGCATCACCAGCGCGCCGATGATGGGCCGGCCTATATCACCATTCTGATCGTCGGCCATCTGGCTGGGCCTGCCCTGCTTTGGGCCTTTGTGAAATGGCGGCCCGATCCCTTGATCATGGTCGCGGTGTTTTCGGTCCTCTCGGTGGCACTGACACTCTGGTTGTTGCCGCGGGTGAAGGGGGCCTTTGTGGCACTGCAATGGTCACGGCGCATGCACGGATTCGGACGTGACAGCTGATCTGCCCATCCGCCCCGCCGCCACAGTCATCCTGACACGACAAGGGGCTTCGGGTCCCGAAGTGCTGATGGGCCAGCGCGGCGCCGGGGCAGTGTTCATGCCCTCGAAATACGTCTTTCCGGGTGGGGCTGTCGATGCCACGGATGCCGGAGTTCCGCTTGCCGCCCCCCTGCCCGATGCCTGTACGGCACGCCTGACGGGGGAACCCGGGGCCGAAACCCTGGCCGCCGCCGCGATCCGTGAAGTGTTCGAGGAAACCGGTCTGGCCCTGGGCCGATGCGGGTCATGGCCCGGTGCGATCCCGGCAGGGTGGGAGTCATTCGCCGCGCGTGGGCTTGTGCCTTGTGCCGCCGGATTGCGCTTTGTGTTCCGCGCCATCACCCCGCCGGGGCGCCCCCGGCGCTTTGACGCCCGGTTCTTTCTGGCCGATGCCGCTTCAGTCGCGGGCGATGCCACCGATTTCAGCGCCGCCACCGACGAGCTGTCGCATCTGCACTGGATCGCGCTTGCCGAGGTGCGCAACCTCGATCTGCCCTTCATCACCGAGGTGGTGCTGTCAGAGATCGCGCTTCTGCTGGCAGGCGGCGATCAGCCGGGCGTGCCGTTCTTTGACAATTCCGGCCCCCGCCCGACATTCCGCCGCATCCCCTAGGATTTGCGCACGGGCCAGACCGGATGCGGCACCGGGTCTTTGGCACGGGTCAGATACAGCCGGAAAATCTCCAGATAACTGCGATAGACATATCCATCGTTGCGACGCTGGTAATGATCGCGGTTCGCCCGATACATGGCGGGCAGATCGTACCACGGCACTGCCGGATGCATGTGATGCACCACATGCAGGTTGTTGTTCAGAAACAGCAGGGCAAGTGGCCCCCTGTCTTCGATGATCACGGTGCGGGCGCGGCAGGCGTCATGGGCGCGGTGTTCCAGAAAGGTGCGGATCTTCAACAAGGCATGCCCAATCCAGGCAGCGGCCAGATAGGCCCAGCCCGACATTTCGGCCGTCCAGATCCACCAGACCACCGGCACCAGACCCAGCAGGTGCAGCCCCCAGTCGCGGATCACGGCGCGGTTGCCACCGGCAATCAGCCGCGCTTCGGACCACAGCCACATCACGGTGCCGATGATCGGGCCCAGCACGATCCGCCCCAGAAGGGTATTATTGGCCATCAGCAGAAATTGAAAAACTTTCGGCAGGCGATCCCATGTTGCCGGATCAAAATAGTTCGATTCCGGATCGTCATAGGGATCGGTCAGCGCCGGGTCATGGTGGTGCTGCAGATGGGTGTCACGAAACCGGCCATAGGGAACCGTCAGCGAAAGCGACGGAATAACCAGCAGTTCATTCAGCCAACGCTGCCGGAACGGGTGGCCATGCAACACCTCGTGCTGGAGACTGGAAAACTGCGCAATCGCGATCCCGGTCAGGATGATCCCCAGCAGGGGCGACCAATGGCTGACAGTCGTGCTCCCCAAACCCCAAAGCAGGTAGGTCGCGATCAGCAGACCAAGCGTAATCCATTCGATGGCAGGTTGGCGGCGGGACATGACATTCTCCTTCCCCTTCCAGCTATCACTGGACAGACGCGCCGGGAATTCCGAGAATACGCATCGCAAAGTCAACAGCGCAGATAATAATCACGGGATGTGACAATGATCGACAAGCGCGACCGCGCGCCGCAATTTCGCCAGCGCCTGCGCGAGGCGATGGCCCGGCGTGGGCTGAGCCAGAGCGCGCTGGCGCGGGCCACCGGGGCTGATCGGTCCACCCTGTCGCAATTGCTGGCCGAAGGCACCCGGCTGCCCAATGCGGGACTTGCCGCCGAATGTGCCATCGCGCTTGGCGTTTCTGCCGATTGGCTGCTGGGCCTTTCAGACCGCCCCGAACCGCTGGACGACATTCTGGCGACCCAATTGTCCATGCCCGAAGCCCCCCGCGCCCTGTTTGACGACGCCATCTTCGGCTGGCACCGTGACGCGGCGGGCTACAAGATCCGCCATGTGCCAGCCACCCTGCCCGACATGCTCAAGACCCGTGCCATGGTGGAATGGGAATACCGCCCGCAATTGGGGCGCACCGCGGAACAGGCCTTTGCCGCATTTGAAGATCAGCTGAACTGGCTGGCCGATGCGCGGTCGGATTATGAAATCGCCCTGCCCATGCACGAACTTGCGGCCTTTGCCGGGGGGACCGGCTATTATGACGGGCTGCCCGTCGAGACTCGGCTGGGCCAGTTGAACAGGTTTGCCCAGTTGGCGGATGATCTGTATCCGGCGTTGCGCATCTATCTGTTCGACGCAAGACGGCTGTTTTCCGCCCCGATCACCGTTTTTGGCCCCATGCTGGCGGTGGTCTATCTGGGGCGCCATTACATCGCGTTCCGCGACAGCACCCGCGTTGCCACCGTGACCAGCCATTTCGATTGGCTGGTGCGCGAAGCGGCACTGGGTGCGCGCGATTTCGCGAACCATGTCAGAGCGTTGCGTGACGGTGTTCAGAACCGCTGAAGCCGGGACAGATCATAGCCATTCCAGATCAGAATCTCGCGCGCTGCAGCCCAGCGGTCAGGCGGCAACGAGCCGCCCCGGTTCAGGATGAACCCCATCTCACCCGTAGGTGTGCCGATGACAAGCGTGCGCAGATCGACATCAGCCCAGAGGATCCACCAGGGTTGGGCAATGCCCGGCCCTGCGGGTTGCGGGGCAAGACGCCCGGGGCCGGGCACGGTCGCAAGGCCGCTCTGGCGCATTCGGGCACCGTTCAGGCATAGATCGGCCTCCAGCCTCACACCGCTCGGCTGGGCTTGGCCGATGCGCACCCGGCCTAGCGCGCAGCCCCCCGGGGCCGTAGCAAAGGCCGCGACCTGCTGCCAATCTCCGGCCAGCTGCCCGGGCTGCACCACCGCATTGGACCAGATCGGCGCCGCCCGGTCACGGAACGTGACACGCCGGTCAGGCTGGGCGCCCGGCATGCAGGCCGCCAGCACCAGCAGCGCCAACAGGATCATTCGAGGCAAAGGGTCACCCGCCTTCCATCTTTTTGCAGGATGTCATTGCAGCCAAACATCGGTGTCACTGGCGCGCAGGTGCCGGAACGGGCCAGACATAGCCCTTCGCAATCGCTTTCCTTGCGGCAACTGCGACCGGCGTCACGGGTGCGGCGCACGCAGGCAAAACTGGCCTCGCCCCCCGCGCGCGACCAGACGCCCCCCCGCGTCTCGCAGCGCAATTGCGCCTCGGATCGCGGCGCGACAGGGGCAGCGGCAGGCTGGGCCTGGGCTTCAGGCTGCGCTTTGCGGGCCGGTGCAGGCGCTACCGGCGCGGCCCCTTCCGGTTTCGCAACAGCCGGGGCGCCAGCGGGTGTGACGGGCTTCACCGAGATCGGCCCGCCTGTGATCGGGCTTTGCGCCGCTGCAGCGGTTACAGTCGGGTTTGGCGCACCGCCAGATCGCCCCGGCAGGGTCAATTGGCAGGCGCATAACGCGACAAGGCACAGAACTGCCAGCCCCTGCCCAACCCTGCTTAGCATCCCCGGTCCGGTCATCAGTAGGGTGCCGGATGTTCGCGGTGCAGCGCGGCAATCCCTGCCATCACCTCGTCATCCAGCCGCAGCCCCGCCGCCCCCAGATTGGTCTGCAGTTGCGCGACCGAGGTGGCCCCGATGATCGGGATGCAGGGGAAGGGCCGGGTGCGGGTAAAGGCAATTGCCATCTGGCACGGGTCCAGCCCGTGGTCACGCGCCAGCCCGAGATAAGCCGACACTGCCGCAAAAACCTGCGGCGTGATCCGGCCACCCAGATCGGGATTGCGGCTGCGCCTTGTGCCATCGGGCACCACATCCCCGGCATATTTGCCGGAAACCAGACCACAGGCCAAAGGCGAAAAGGCCAGCAGCGGCATATCCTCCATCGCCGAAAGCTCGGCCCAGTCGCTGTCGAACTGGCGGCACAGCAGGGAATATTCATTCTGCACTGTGGCCATGCGCGGCAAGCGGTGGTCATCGGCCAGCCGCAGCCATTGCGCCGCGCCCCAGACGCTTTCATTCGACAGCCCGATCGCCCGGATCTTGCCTGCCGCGATGGCCGTTTCGGCGGCGCGCAGGATTTCCTCCATTTCCGCCAGGACAGCGGCACGATCAACGCCCGGTTTATACCCCCATATCTGGCGGAAATGGTAAGATCCACGGTTGGGCCAATGCAGTTGATAAAGATCGATGTAATCGGTCTGCAGTCGCCGCAGCGATCCCTCCAGCGCCGCCGTAAAACTGGCAGCGGTAATGGGTTGGCCGGGCCGCAGGATCTGGCCCTTGCCAGTGATCTTGGTCGCCAGAACAACCTTGTCACGCCCGCCTTGGTTTGCAAACCATGTGCCGATGATTTCCTCGGTGCGGCCAGCCGTTTCGGCCAGGACCGGAGCCACCGGGTACATTTCGGCAGTGTCGAGGAAGTTCACCCCATGATCCAGCGCGCAGGCGATCTGGGCGTGGCCTTCGGCTTCGGTATTCTGACTGCCCCATGTCATGGTGCCAAGGCACAGTTCGGAAACGGTCAGGCCGGTGCGGCCAAGGGGAAGCTGTTGCATGGCGGGTCTCCTTCCTGCGACAGCCTATCCCGGCGCAGGGCAAAGGCAAGGGGTGAACGATCCGGCACGCGAACCGCTTGCTCCGGGCCCTCGCGGTCCGAGATGCCGATAGAGTGAGCACCAGCCAATCAGATTTGGGGTAGGCTTCGCTCTGACCTGTTCACATAACACCCAAAGGTCCGATCCCTTGCGCCACCTGCTCCCCGCCTTGCTCATGCTGGCCTGCCCTGTCTGTGCCGCTCCGGTGGATTACGCCTTGCAGCCCGAGACATCTTATGTCGGATTCTCTGTGGATTTTGATACACAAGATATCAGCGGCCATTTTCCCATCATCACCGCCGATCTGACACTCGATTTTGACACGGTTGCCCGCTCCACCATCGACGTCACGCTGGACGCACAGCACGCCACCGCCAACTTTCCTTTCGCCGCCGAGGCGTTGAAAGGAGCAAATGTGCTGGATGCGCGCCATCATCCAACGATCCATTTTGCATCCACCAAAGTTCTCTCGCACGGCAGCGGTGCGTTGGTTCAGGGAAACCTGACCATGCGCGGAGTGACCCGACCGATCACCCTGCATGCCTCGATCTTTCGTCAGAAAGGCCATGATACCGGGGATCTGTCACATCTGACCGTCCACTTGCAGGGCAGTTTGCGGCGCAGCGCCTTTGGTGCCACAGGATTTGCAGATGCGGTTGGCGATGAGGTCCGGTTGGACATCCGGGCGCGGATAAAGCTCCTGCAATAACGCCGACAGCTTCCCCCTACCGCTCTGCCGAACCTTGCGCTAAACCGCGTCCGGTAGACGAAGGAAGACCCAATGGCGCGGATTCTCATTACCTCGGCGATTCCCTATATCAACGGGATCAAGCATCTGGGGAACCTCGTGGGCAGCCAACTGCCTGCCGACCTGTTCGCGCGCTACAAGCGCGGGCGCGGCGATGAGGTCATGTTCATCTGCGCCACCGACGAACACGGCACCCCTGCGGAACTCGCCGCTGCCAAGGCAGGCAAGCCTGTGGCCGAATATTGCGCCGAGATGCATGATGTGCAGGCCGAGATTGCCAAGGGGTTCCGGCTGTCCTTCGATCACTTTGGCCGCTCCTCCTCGCAGCGCAACCACAAGCTGACCCAAGCCTTTGCGGGCAAGCTGGCCGAAAACGGGTTGATCCGCGAAGTCTCGGAAAAGATGATCTATTCCATCGACGACGGCCGCTTCCTGCCCGATCGCTATGTCGAGGGCACCTGCCCGAATTGCGGCTATGACTCGGCGCGCGGCGATCAATGCGACAATTGCACCAAGCAGCTTGATCCCACCGACCTGATCAACCCGCGCTCCACCATTTCCGGCTCCACCAATCTGGAAGAGCGCGAGACCAAGCATCTCTACCTCATGCAGCGCTCGCTGAAGGACAAGCTGGAGGCCTGGATCGACAGCAAGACCGATTGGCCGGTGCTGACCACCTCGATTGCGAAGAAATGGCTGCACGACGGCGACGGGTTGCAAGATCGCGGCATCACCCGCGATCTGCATTGGGGCATCCCGGTCAAGAAGGGCGATCAGCCCTGGCCGGGGATGGAGGGCAAGGTCTTCTACGTCTGGTTCGATGCGCCCATCGAATATATCGCAGGCACCGCCGAATGGGCCGATGCCAATGGCAAGACCGATGCCGATTGGGAACGCTGGTGGCGCACCGACAAGGGCGCGGCGGACGTGACTTATTATCAATTCATGGGCAAGGACAACGTGCCCTTCCATACGCTTTCCTTCCCCGCCACGATCCTCGGTTCGGGCGAGCCGTGGAAGATGGTCGATTACCTCAAGTCCTTCAATTACCTGAATTATGATGGGGGCCAGTTCTCCACCTCGCGCGGGCGGGGCGTGTTCATGGATCAGGCGCTGTCGATCCTGCCGTCCGATTACTGGCGCTGGTGGCTGCTCAGCCACGCGCCCGAATCCTCGGATGCCGAGTTCACATGGGAGAATTTCCAGGCTTCGGTGAACAAGGATCTGGCCGATGTGCTGGGCAATTTCGTGTCCCGCGTCACCAAATTCGCCAAGTCGAAACTGGGCGAGGTGGTGCCTGCGGGCGGCGAGTATGGCCGCGAAGAGGCCGCGCTGATCGCCGATCTCGGCGCGCGCATCCGCGAATATGAAGCGCTGATGGACGCCATCGAGGTGCGCAAGGCCGCGGCTGAACTGCGCGCCATCTGGGTGATCGGCAACGAATATCTGCAAGCCGCCGCCCCATGGAGCGCGATCAAGACCGATCCGGCCCGCGCCGAGGCGATGATCCGCCTCAGCCTGAACCTGATCCGCGTCTATGCCATCCTCTCGCGTCCCTTCATCCCCGATGCCGCCCAGGCGATGATGGAGGCGATGGGCAGCAGCGACTGGACATGGCCGAGCGATGTGCCGGAAGCCCTGCGCGCGCTGGAACCCGGCCACGCCTTCACCGTGCCGGAAAACCTGTTCCGCAAGATCACCGACGAAGAGCGCGCCGATTGGCAACAGCGCTTTGCGGGCAAGCGCGACTGACCGATCAGGGGCTGCCAGCCTGCCCCTGACACAACCGTTTCTCGAAAAACACCCGATCAAACCCCTGATCCTGCCGCCGCCCGGTGATGGCATATCCAAGATGCGGGTAAAGCTGCAGGTTTTGGGTCATTAAAGCGTTGGTGTAGAGCCGAACCGCAGGCAACCCTGCGGCGCAGGCCAAGGCCTCGCACTGCCGGATCAACGCGCGGCCAATCCCCTGCCCGCCCCATCTGGGCAGCACGGCCACCGTATCCAGCAGCATCGCCTCGCTTTCGGCCCGACAGATCAGATAGCCCGCCAGCTCGCCACCCCGTTCCGCCAGCCAAACCTGCCCGGCAGCGATTGCGGCGGGAAAATCGGTATCCATCGGGGCGGGGCGTCGCCCGATCAGCGGAACATAGGGCGCAAAGGCCGCCTCTGCGCACCTGCGGATCGCGCCTGCATCCTCAGGGGTGGCGGGGCGGATCATGCGCCGCCCTTTCAGGCCAGACCCAGGGCGGCCAGATCGCCCCCGGCTTCGGCGATACGCTGGATCAGCCGGTCCAGAAACGGGCGGCGGGCGTCGATGTTGCGGCGCTTGAGAAACCACAGAAGAAAAGCCGCGTAGGGCCATTGCGTCGTCAAAGCACGGTTTAGCGCGGCGGGCCAATCTTCGGGGCGTTCCACCATCGCTGCGCAGTGATGCAGGTCGGTTGCCCCGAAGAAAATGGCAGGGACGCCATGCAACATCCCTTCCAGCCCGACGGAAGACGAGATCGACACCGAAACCGCCGCCCCGTCCAGAATGTCATGCAGGTTGGCCTCGGTCACCGTGACCCCCGGGCGTCGGTCCAGGCGGCGCAGGATTGCTTCGGTCTCAGGCCCCCGATTGCGCGGATGGGGCTTGACCACCAGATGCCGCCCATCGCGATGGGCCAGAACCGTCTCGATCATCTGCAGGGCCGTCATGTGCCGGGCGCGTTCCACCGGGTCCGACAGATCCTGCAGGAAAACGGCGATATGCCCGCCTGCAAAGCTGGCCCGCGCTTCGGGTTGGGCATGGCGCGACCGGCGCGGCACGACATGGGCGGCGTGCAACTCCGCCAGAAAGGCGGCAGCCCGGTCCGATGGCACCGCATCGGCGCGATACCGGGCCTGAACCGTGCTGCTTTCGAAGAAAATTCCCTTCGGATCGGCATAGAAGAACCGGTCCAGATAGGCCGTTCCCAAGATCAGCGCCTGTCCGCGCCCCACCGCCGCCGCATGAACCAGATCGAATCCGTCGCTCTCGGGCCCGGCCTGCAAAGCCGCGATGTCACGATGCACGATCCGGGTGCGGGCCCCTGCCCCGGCCAGACCATCCAGCACGCGGCGATAAAACTGCGGCATGCGCGCGCAAGCGTTTTCCAGCATATGTGCCGGAAGATGCAGCCTGATCTCCGCCATCCTGCCCCCTTTTCGGGCAGTCTAGCCCCCACCCGGCAGGCCCGCAATCCGCTTTGCCCTTGACTTTTGGCCAAGGCATGCGCATGTCGCCCCCAACCGTCGCCCGTGCCGCGTGAGCACCATTCCAGGGCGCGGGGACCGGGTTCCCACCATCACGCAGGGGCGCCGCGGTGTGACGGTCGCTGGAACACGATGTTCCGGAGGCGAGGCACAACCGCCCCCTCGATGCCGCGGCACCCGCGGCAAGGCAGGTTTGCGCCTGCCGGAAAGCCATTCATGACCACCTTCGCCGATCTGGGCCTGTCGCCCAAACTGTTGAAAGCCCTGCCCGATACCGGGTTTACAACGCCTACGCCCATTCAGGCGCAGGCCATCCCGCATGTGATGCAGGGCCGCGACCTGATGGGCCTTGCCCAGACGGGCACGGGCAAGACGGCGGCCTTTGGCCTGCCGCTGCTGCACCGCCTGCTCGACATCACCCATCCGCCGGGGCCACGCAATGTGCGCGCGCTGATCATGGCGCCGACCCGCGAACTGGTGCAGCAGATCTACGAGCATCTGTTCACCTTTACCAAAGGCACGCCCTGCAAGATCACCATGGTTGTGGGCGGCGCATCGATCAACAAGCAGGTTGATCGGCTGGCCAAGGGCACCGATGTGCTGATCGCCACGCCGGGCCGGTTGATCGACCTGCTGGATCGCGGGGCTGTCAGCCTTGAAAAATGTGGCTATCTGGTGCTGGATGAGGCCGACCACATGCTTGACATGGGCTTCATCCATGCCCTGCGCACCATCGCCAAGCACATCCCGCTGAAGCGCCAGACACTGCTGTTCTCGGCCACCATGCCGAAGGACATCGAGGAAATCGCGGCAACCTATCTGCGCGATCCGGTCCGCGTGCAGGTTTCGCCCCCCGGCAAACCTGCCGACAAGATCGTGCAGGGCGTGCATTTCACTCCGCAGGGCGACAAGGCACGGTTGCTGGAAACCTATTTGCAGAAGCACCCGGGCGAAGCCGCCATCGTCTTTTCGCGCACCAAGCATGGCGCGGACAAGCTGGCCAAGCTGCTTGTGGGCTGGGGCTTCAGCGCCGGGGCGATTCATGGCAACCGCAGCCAGAACCAGCGGGAACGCACCTTGGCGGAGTTCCGCGAGGGCAGCCTTGCGGTGCTGGTGGCAACCGACGTGGCGGCACGGGGGATCGACATTCCGCTGGTGCGGCATGTGTATAATTACGACATGCCGAATGTGCCGGAAAACTATGTCCATCGGATCGGCCGCACGGCCCGCGCCGGGGCAGAAGGCGCAGCTGTGGCCTTCTGTGCCCCTGCCGAGATGGAAGAGCTGATGGCGGTGGAAAAGGTGCTGAAAAAGCCGATCCCGGTGATCGGCGGCGCGCCTTGGGCGATGGAGATGGTGAAGGCCGCACCGAAGCCGGGCCAGAACCGGGGTCGCCCGCAGGGTGGTCGTCCGCAGGCGGCCGCAAAGCCCGGTGCCAAACCGCAATCTGCCCGCCCGCAAGGCGCTGGCAAGCCCCAGGGCAAACCTGCCGCAAAACCGGTTCAGGCCAAGGCAGTTCAGGGGGGTCAGGGTGCCCCCAAGCGCAACGCGGGCGGACAACAGCGCCGTCCGGCAGGCCGGGGCTGATTGGATCGACTGCGGGCGGGCCAAGGTCCGCCCGGTCTGCCGGATCGGGCCATGCGGATGGGCCCAGGATGGCCCACCCATTCCCTGATACGGACCCGGTTACGGGTTGACCTCGTCTTCCAGGTTCAGTTTCATCTCCAGCAAGACCTGCTGAATGGCCAGCGTTTCGCGCAACAGCCGCTTGGCCTCGTTCACCGAAATCTTGCCATCCCCAATCGCCTGATTGTATTCGGCCATCAGCATGCCAAAGCGCTGCGCCAAGGCGACCACATCGGAATTGATGCCACCCGATTGCGAATTGCGCCGTTCCGTATCGTAGCTGAGCGTGATGCCGCGCAGATCAGCCAGCGCCGAGGTCACATGCGGAAAGCGCGACGCGGCCTCCAGCTGTGCCACGACGTCAATCGGCATGAAGCGATCGCCATGCTCATCCTGATCGGAATAATAGCGCCCGATCGTGGCCTTTGATTTGCCGGTCAACTCGCAGGCCGCCTCGATCCCGACGTCCTTCACAAGTGCTTCGGTGTGCTTCTTCAGATACGAGCCGATCGACATACTTGGGGTCCTGGCATGATCCCGGACGGGCCGGGGAAAACAGATAGTCTTTTCCCATTAATCGGATGGCAGGATTTTGTCATGCATTATTCAGTTCCGGGTAACCGGGGCCTTAATGAGTGGTCGGCGTCCCCAGCGTCGGCATGGGTGGGGTCCGCCGTGTGAAGGCCTGCACCGGAAAACCGGATCGCTGGCTTGGTCTGCATGGCGGACCTGCCCTCGCAACTTGCCGTTGCCCTGTCCCTCGGGTGCATTGGTGAAGACCTGCGGCAAACCTGCTGTGGTGGTTCGGTTTCTCGGGGCGGGTATCGCCGTCGCCACCGCTGGCGGCGGGCCCCATCCAGCTTTCGTGCCAGTGGTAATGGTGCCCCTGTGGTGCAAGTTGGTCAAAAGTGCCAAAGGCCCCGCTTGCACAAGGCGGGGCTTTTGCGTTACCGCGCGCACCATCATGGCCAAGCTTTACTTCCATTACTCCACGATGAACGCGGGCAAATCGACCGCGCTCCTGCAGGCATCGCATAACTACCGCGAAGGTGGGATGCAGACCCTGCTCATCACCGCGCAATTTGACAACCGCGCCGGGCAGGCGCGGATCGCCAGCCGGATCGGTATTGGCGAGGATGCAGATACTTTCGCACCGGGCGAGGATCTGTTTGCGAAGCTGGAGGCGCGCCTTGCCCAAGGCCCCATTGCCTGTATCTTCATTGATGAGGCGCAGTTCCTGTCAAAGGAGCAGGTCTGGCAACTGGCCCGCGCCGTGGATGATCTGGGCGTACCTGTCATGTGCTATGGGCTACGGGTGGATTTCCGGGGCGAACTGTTTCCGGGTTCGGCTGCCCTGCTGGCCTGGGCAGACGAGATGCGCGAAGTTCGCACGATCTGCCATTGCGGCAAGAAGGCGACCATGGTGATCCGCCGCGGCCCGGATGGCCGTGCGCTGAAAGACGGCGATCAGGTGGTGATCGGCGGCAATGAAACCTATGTCAGCCTCTGCCGCCGCCATTGGCGCGCAGCAGTGGCCGATTGAACGGCGCTTGGCCATAGAGGGCTGATTGGCCCCCGCTTGCGTTCATCGCGCCGAACGCGACCGTAGCGCAATCATGACCCCAGCCGCCGTGATAAGCACCATTCCGAACACGGCAAGCGGTGTCAGCACCTCGCCCCAGATGACCCAAGACCAGAACGCCGAAGCGGGCAGAATGATGTATTCAAAGACGGAAACCCGGCTGGCATCGGCCAGCTGATAGGCCTTGATCATCATCCCCACACCCAGAAGTGACCCTGCCGCCTGCACGAAGGTCCAGAAATAAAAGCTGCCCGATACGGCCACCGCCCCCCGCTGCACGAAGCCATCGGCCCCATCGGGCACCGGCAGCGGGAACAGATGCAGCAGCGCCATCCCGACTGCACCCAGGATGCCAAGCGCCAGAAAGAACCCACCCAAAAGCGTTTCCGCTGTTTCGCCGCCACACCATTCGCGCGTGGCGATATTGCCCAGGGCGTAAAGCGCGCCCGCCAACACCGGCAAGGCGGCAGCCAGGCTGGCCCCCGCCATGGCCTCGGGCCCCAGTACCAGTACGACGCCGACAAAACCGACGGCAACGGCCAGAACCCGCACCGGCCCGATCCCGTGCCCATAGACAAAGCGGGAAATCAGCAGCACGAAGATCGGCGCAGTGAACAGGCCTGCAGCCACCTGCGCCACCGGCAGAAAGGCCAGCGCCCCGAAATAGATCAACATTGCCGCGCCATGAATGGCCGAACGCGCCACCACGGCCCGCAGGTTGCGCGGACGCAAGCGCAGGCCCAGCGGCACCATCAGAGCCAGCAAGATGCCCCATGCCATGACCGACCGCGTGGCATGGAACTGCCACAACCCGCCCTCGGCGGCGACCACCCGCACATAATTGTCGGTATAGCCGATGATCGTGGCATAGACCACCACCAGCCCGGCGGCGGCAAGGGTGCGATCCGGCACCTGTGCCGGGCTGTTAGCGGATGACATCTGCAATTTCCTTTCGTCTGCCCTTTTCAATGCCGCAACTGGGCATCATTCTGCATGCCGGAATGCGACACGATATTGCCGAAGGGGGGTTACATGGGGTGGCTGGCAGATGAAAGCGGGTTGGAACGCAACGCGGCAAACCATGTGCCGTTGACCCCATTGTCGCATCTGCGGCGCGCGGCGGATGTGCATGCGGACCGGCTGGCCATCGTCTGGCGCGATCATCGTGTGACCTATGCCGAATATGCCGCCCGAGTGACGCGCCTGGCATCGGGGCTGGCGCGGCGCGGCGTGCGGCCCGGCGATGTCGTGGCGACCCTGTTGCCCAACATTCCCGCACAGGCCGAGGCGCATTTTGCCGTACCGGCCTGCGGCGCAGTGCTCAACACCATCAACACCCGGCTGGATGCCGATACGGTGGGATATATCTTCGGTCATGCCGGAGCGCGGGTGGTGCTGGTCGATACTGCTCTGCTCCCCTTGGCCGAAGCGGCGATCCGCAAGATGGAGGGACCTGCCCCGCAGATTATCGAGGTCTGCGATCACGCGGCGGGCCATGTGCCATCGGGGCATTATCTGGGGTATGATGACCTTCTGGCCGAGGGCGATCCGGGGTTCGACTGGGTGTTGCCGCAGGACGAATGGGAAAGCATCGCCATCAACTATACATCAGGAACCACGGGGCGGCCCAAGGGTGTGGTTTATCACCATCGCGGGGCCTATCTGGGCACCATGGCCTCGGTTATCGGCTGGCGGATGCAGCTGTTCCCCAAGGTGCTGACCATCGTGCCGATGTTCCATTGCAACGGCTGGCTGCAGCCCTGGATGGCGCCGATGATGGGCGGCACGCTGATCTGCTGCCGCGATGTCACGGCAAAGGCGATCTATGACGCGATTGCCGACGAGGGTGTCACCCATTTCGGCGGGGCACCCATTGTGCTGAACACCATCATCAACGCGCCCGAAAGCGACCGCCGCCCCTTCAACCATGTGGTCGAAGTCTTCACCGCAGGGGCGCCGCCCCCGGCTGCCACCCTTGCCGCCATTGAACCGCTGGGCTTCAATGTCACTCAGGTTTACGGACTGACCGAAACCTATGGGCCTGCAACGGAATGTCTGTGGCAACCGGAATGGGACAGCACGACAGGCGAAGACCGTGCAACGCTGAAGGCCCGTACCGGGGTCGCCATGGCCCAGATGGACGCTGTCACCGTGCTGGACAGCCACGATACGCCCGTGAAACGTGACAGCGCCCATCTGGGCGAAATCGTCATGCGCGGCAATCTGGTGATGAAAGGCTATTACAAGAACCCGCAAGCCACGGCCGAGGCCTTCAAGGGCGGCTGGTTCCGGTCCGGCGATATCGCGGTGCAACACCCCGATGGCTATATCAAGATCACCGACCGGGCCAAGGATATCATCATTTCGGGCGGCGAGAATGTCTCCTCGGTCGAGGTTGAGGGCGCCCTGATGCACCATCCGGCGGTCAGCCTTTGCGCCGTGGTGGCCAAGCCCGACGATAAATGGGGCGAAGTGCCCTGCGCCTTTGTCGAACTGAAACCCGGAATGACCGCAACCGAAGATGACCTGATCCGCTTTGCCCGCAGCCGCCTTGCCGGTTTCGCCACCCCCAAGGCCGTGGTGTTCTGCGATCTGCCCAAGACATCGACCGGCAAGATCCAGAAATTCGAACTGCGCGCAGTGGCCAGGCTGATGGCCCAACAGGGCTGAGCGGTGGCACCTTCCCGCCGGTCGCGGTTGTGACGGCGCAGCAGACCAGCTAAGGTTCTAAAAAAGCGGCCAAACAGGGCAGGAATGCGCAACAGCACCGCGCTGAAGGAATTTGCGAAACTGGAAAGCCCGGGCCTTTGGCGCGAAGGCCCGGAATTGCGGCGGCGCGATGTGATCGTGGCATTTGGCGAAGCCAGCCTGACCCTGTCTGACCCGCGCAGCGAACTGGCCCTGTCGCATTGGTCGCTGCCTGCGGTGGAACGGCTGAACCCCGGCGAACTGCCTGCACTTTATGCACCGGGCCGCGATGCGCTTGAAACGCTGGAACTGGAAGACGAGCTGATGATCGGGGCCTTGGAGCGGGTCCGCCTTGCTTTGGCCGCTGATCGGCCCCGCCCCGGCCGGTTGCGCACAGGTCTGGTTCTGGCGACGGCCCTGCTGGTGCTGGGTCTGGGCGCGGTTTTTGTGCCCCGTGCGGTCGTCAACCACACCGCGGCCATGTTGCCGGATGCAACCCGCCGGGCGATTGGCCAGATGGCACTGTCGGACCTGAGCCGGGTTGCAGGGGCCCCCTGCAGCGATCCCAGCGGCCTTGCGGCGCTGGAACGCCTGACACGGCGGCTGTTCGGCATCGGTAGCCCACAGCGCCTGATCGTGCTGCGCGATGGCACAGCTAATTCGCTGTCGCTTCCCGGGCATATCATCACGCTGAACCGCCGTCTGGTGGAAGACCATGACAGCCCCGACATTGTGGCAGGCTTTGCTTTGGCCGAGGCGCAACGGGCCGCGCAATCCGATGCGATGGTGCCGCTGTTGCATCATGCCGGCCTCGGTGCGGCGGCGGGCTTGCTGACCAGCGGCACGTTGGATCCAGCATCCGTCGATGGCTATGGGCGTGTTGTCATGCTTGCCACGCCGGAGGTGCCGCAGACCGAAGCCTTGCTTGCGCGCTTTGCCACGGCAGGGCTGCCATCCACCCCCTACGCCAAGGCGATCGATCCCACAGGCGAAGCCACCTTGCGGCTGATCGAGGCAGATCCCTATGCCCGCCGCGTGGTGGACCCGGTGCTGACTGACAGTGACTGGATCAGCCTGCAGGCCATCTGCGCCGAATGAAAACCCCGCACCGAAGCGCGGGGAGAGGATTTCAGAATGCCGTCAGCGAATGAAGGCGTCGCCAAAGCCCGTGGCGCGGGCCGCACGCAGAGCTGCCTGAGCAGAGCCTGCATCAGCAAAGGGGCCAGCCATCACGATCTGCAGGGCCTTGCCGCCCTTGGTCACTTTCGCCGTGCCGGTAGGCAGACCCGCAGCATGCAGCCTGGCCCGTGCGCCATCCGCATTTGACGGTTGACCGAACGTACCCACCTGAACATAGAAACGCCCGGTTCCCGCCTGCGGCTTGGCCGCCCGCGGTGCCGCCTGCGGATCAGCCTTGGTGGAGACCTGCAATTGCGGCTTCTTCTGATCCTTGGAAGACACCACGATCACACGGCGCTTGCCCTGTGGCTGTTCGGCGACCAGACGAGCGGGAACCTCGCGCGTCCAGATCTGATCCTGCGCCGCTTGCCCGCTGGCTGTGCCCATACCGCGATAGGGATTCAGCCGGTCATCGGTCCAGGCCAGTTTGAACCCTTCGGGAACCACGGTCCGCTCAGGTTCCGCCACCGCAACGGCAGAGCCTTGTCGGGCAATCACGGTGGCCCGATGCGGGCTGCCCAGATCATCCACGGTCATGGCCCCCCGGCTGACCCGGGTGCCATCGGGTTCATACTGACCCGCACCAACCCGACGGCCTTCGCCCATGGCCACCTTGTCATAGATCGGGGCTTTTGCGCCATTCAGGCTGCCATCACCCTTGGTGCAAAGCACCGCAGTTCCCCCGTTCGACAGCGCTACCAATTGCGGAACCGGAGCCGAGGCATAGCAGCCGATCTTGCCACCCGTCGCACGGGCCTGCCGGACGGTGACCGCGCCCGCAGCCGGTGCGACCGTACCGGGCACCACTACCTGCGCCTGACGCGGGGCAGACGCAACCGGGGCTGGTTGCGATTTGGCCAGATAGGGATCGATGCGCGGGGGCGGAGCGACCTTGATGCGTGGCTGGGTGGTCAGGCTGGCCACAGTATCCATCGGCGCCCCCTTGGCGCGCGGTGCGACAGGCGCAGCCGCCACCACGACCGGAGCAGGCTCCGGCACGGTGGCCGGTGCCACGGGGATCGGCTTTGCCATGGCCTGAAGCGTGGGCGGATAGCCACACAAAACCTTGCGGTCGCGATTGACGCGCGGCACCCAGTTCGCCCGACCGTTCAGCCCCGCCTTCAGAAAGACGCAGCCACGGCTGTCCACATACATCTGGCCCTTGAAGCTGGGCGGCGGCAGTTCAGCTGGCCCGCCGATCTGCGAAACAGTTTGCGCTTGCGCAACAGTAGTTCCAGCGACGGCCGCGAAGACCGCAGCCGTGACAAGACGACGAAACATGACAACCCCCATGCAGACTGGGCGAATCATGCAACAGTATTGTTTTCGGGTAAAGGGGTAATGGCTTATTTAGTGCCAAACATCCGATCACCCGCATCCCCTAGGCCCGGTACGATATATCCGTGGTCATTCAAATGGCTATCGAGCGAAGCTGTCACGATTGGCACGTCGGGATGGGCCTCTTTCATCCGCGCCACGCCCTCGGGGGCGGCCAGAAGGCACAGGAAACGGATGTTGCGGGCCCCCGATTGTTTCAGCAGGTCGATCGCTGCGGCACTGGAATTGCCGGTCGCCAGCATCGGATCGACAACAATGCAGATGCGCTCCTCCAGCGCATCAGGCAGTTTGCAATAGTATTGCACCGGCTGCAGCGTTTCCGGGTCGCGATACAATCCGACAAACCCCACGCGCGCCGCCGGGATCAGTTCCAGAATTCCGTCCAGCAGCCCATTGCCTGCGCGCAGAATGGAAATCAGCGCCAGCTTCTTGCCATCCAGGGTGGGGGCCTCCATCGGCTGCAGCGGTGTTTCGATCCGGGTCGTCGTCATCTCCAGTTCCCGCGTGACCTCATAGGCCAGAAGCAGGCTGATTTCCTTCAACAGACGGCGAAACCCGGCGGTCGAGGTTTCCTTGTCGCGCATGATCGTCAGCTTGTGCTGCACCAGCGGGTGATCCACGACCGTCAGATGCGGCAGGGGGGAATGATCGGTCATCGGGCGGGCTCCAGTTTCTTGGCGATCTCGGCTTTGGTTTCGGCGTCGCAAAAGGCGGCGTCAAGGGCGGTACGGTTCAGCGTGTCGAACACGCCCTGATCCCAATCGAAGGCATCGGCCAGCCGATCCCATTCGCGGGTCATCGTGGTGTGAAAGAAGGGCGGATCATCGGTCGATACGGTGACCTTGACGCCCCGATGGTGCAATTGCCCGATCGGGTGCTTGCGCCAGTCGGGATACAGGCCAAGCGCGATGTTCGATCCAGGGCAGACCTCCAGCACCGTGCCGGTTTCGGCCAGTTCATCGACCAGCGCCAGATCCTCGATGGCGCGGACACCATGGCCGATGCGCGACGGTTTCAGATCGCGCAGCGTGGCACGGATGTGATCGGGGCCGCGCCATTCGCCGGCATGGGCGGTGATGCCAAGCCCGGCTTCGCGGGCGCAATCGAAGGACCAGAGGTAATCTTTCGGCTCCAGCACCTTTTCATCCCCGGCAATGCCAAATCCGGTAACAAAGCGCCCCGCGGTTTCGGCGGCACATCGCGCAGTTTCGCGGGCCTTTTCGGGGCCGAAATGCCGGATCGGCGTGACGATGGCGCGCAGGGTGATGCCCATGGTCGCCTCGGCCTCGCGGGCCGCGTCTTCGATGGCCGCCAGATAATCGCGCCAGGCTGACAGATCGCGCCCGCCGCAGAAATCGGGCGACAGGAAGGTTTCGCTGTAGATCACCCCCTGCGCGGCGCTTTCCTCCAGCACGGCCAGGGTCAGGCGGCGGTAATCCTCGGGGCTGCGCAGGACCGAAGTGGCCACCTCATACACCTTCAGGAAATGCCAGAAATCGGTATAGCTGTAATGGCCGCGTTCATCGAAAATGCCGCCGATATCCTCGTGCTTTTCGCGGGCCAGCCCCCGGATGAAGGCAGGCGGGGCCGCCCCTTCCAGATGCAGGTGCAGTTCCAGTTTCGGCTGGGATCGCAGGGTCATGCCGTCACTCCCAGATGCGCGGCCACCTGTGCGGCCACATCGGTAAACGCACACAGCCCCAATTCGCCCGCACCCTGCCCTGCAATCAGGACCGGCACCCGCTCTCGCGTATGTTCGGTGCCCACCCATGTCGGATCATTGCCGTGATCGGCGGTGAACAGCGCCATGTCACCGGGGCGCAGGCGCGGCAGCAATGCCGCAACGCGGGCATCAAACCATTCCAGCGCGCGGGCATAGCCCGACACATCACGGCGATGGCCGTAAAAACTGTCAAATTCCACAAAGTTCGCAAAGGTCAAGGAGCCGGGCTCGGCGAACTCCACCAACCGGTCCAGATGATCGAAAAGTGCTGCATCATCTGGGCCCTTATGCAGGTGGGAAATGCCGCGATGCGAGAAGATGTCACCGATCTTGCCAATGGCATGGGTCACCCGGCCTGCCGCCTGCACCTGATCCAGCAGCGTCGGGGCCGGGGGGGCGATGGCGAAATCGCGGCGGTTGGCGGTGCGTTGAAAACTGCCGGGTTCGCCGACAAAGGGGCGGGCGATGACGCGACCCACCTTCATCCCGTGCACAGTCGGTGCCAGATCACGGCACAGGGCAATCAGCCGGTCCAACCCGAAGGCAGTTTCGTGCGCCGCAATCTGCAGCACGCTGTCAGCCGATGTATAACAGATGGGCCAGCCGCTGCGCAGATGCTCGGCGCCAAGCGCGTCGATGATCGCCGTGCCGCTGGCGTGGCAATTGCCAAGGATGTCCGCCACCCCGGCCCGGGCGCAGATCTCGGCCACCAGCGGTTCGGGAAAGGTTGGCACGGTTTCAGGGAAATAGGTCCAGTTCCATGGCACCGGAACACCCGCCAGTTCCCAATGGCCTGAAGGTGTGTCCTTGCCCGGCGACACTTCGGTCGCGGCCCCCCAACGGCCCTTGGGACGGGCCCCCAGGCCCGGAGCGGAAAAACCCGAGGCCAGTTTCAGCGCGGCCCCTAGGCCCAGACCATCCAGCGCGGGCATGTGCAACGGCCCGCTGCGCCCCTGCTCGGCTCTGCCCTCCGCACAGGCCTGGGCGATATGGCCCAAGGTGTTCGACCCGGTATCGGGCACCCCGCCCGAAAAGAAGCGATCCGCATCCGGCCCGCCACCAATGCCGACGGAATCAAGCACAATCAGGAAAGCCCGGTTCATCCGGTGATCCTTTCAATGATCAAGGGCTGGGTGGTGGCCGGGGCTGGCTCCAGCCGATAGGCCGCGAGCACGGCCAGTTCGGCCTGTGCAGCCGCGTCGAAACTGCTGGCATGGATGCGTGCAAGTGGCACGCCCCGATGCATTTCATCGCCAAGGCCCGCCAGATCGGACAGTCCGACCGAGGGGTTCACCCGGTCACCATCGCGAAGCCGCCCGCCTCCCAGATGCACGACAGCTTGCCCAAGCGCAAATCCATCAATTGCGGTGACGAACCCGGCGCCGGGCGACAGCACATCGCGGACCACGGGGGCGGATGGCAGCCGATCTGGCCATCGTTCCAGAAAATCGGCTGGCCCGCCCTGCGCCGCGACCATGCGGCCAAACCACTCCGCTGCCGCGCCCCGGGCAAGCGCGCGATCCATCCGGTCGGTCGCGTCATCCAGATCCTCGGCCAGCCCGCCCAGCACCAATGCCTCAGCCCCAAGCGCCACAGTCAGATCATGAAGTCTGCGGTTGATGGATGTGCCGGTCAGCGTTTCCATGACTTCGATCACCTCCAGCGCATTGCCCGCCGCCGTAGCGAGAGGCTGATCCATATCGGTGATCAGCGCCGTGGTCCGGCACCCGGCGCCGCCGGCTGTGGTCACCAGCGCCCGCGCCAGCGCCGTGGCCTGATCCAGCCCGCGCATGAAGGCCCCCGAGCCAAGTTTCACATCCAGCACCAACCCTTCAAGCCCCGCAGCCAGTTTCTTGGACAGGATGGAGGCGGTGATGAGATCAATGCTCTCGACCGTCGCGGTCACATCACGGATGGCGTAAAGCCGTCGGTCGGCAGGGGCCAGATCGGCGCTGGCGGCCACGATGGCACAACGGCAGGCGTGCATCTGCTGGCGCAACTGATCTTCCGACATAGCGGTGCGAAACCCGGGGATTGCCTCAAGCTTGTCCAGCGTACCACCGGTATGGCCAAGGCCCCGCCCGGAAATCATCGGCACATAGGCCCCGCAGGCGGCCAGTGCGGGTGCCAGCAAAAGGGACACGCAATCCCCGATCCCGCCGGTGGAATGTTTGTCCAGCACCGGCCCCGGCAGATCCCAAGCCAGAACCTTGCCGCTGTCGCGCATGGCTTGTGTCAGTGCTGTGCGACCGGCTTCACCCAAGCCCTTCAGCAAAACCGCCATGGCAAAGGCCCCGGCCTGCGCATCGCTCACCGCGCCCGAAGCCAGCCCCGCCGCGAACCAGCGCAGGTCAGCCCCGGACGGAACGCGCCCGTCGCGGATGGTCGCGATGATGCTGCGCGCATCGGTCATGTGCGGGCCATATGCGCAGCCGTAAAGACCCCTGGCAGAAGATCGGCCACGGTCATCTGCCGCTGCTTGCCATCAGTGGTGCACAGCGTGACCACCACATCCGGGTCGGCAAATTCCGCGATCTTCTGGCGGCACCCGCCACAGGGCGGTACGGGATCGGGGCTGTCAGCGATCACAAGGATTTCGGCAATTCGCCGATCGCCCGTGGCGCACATGGCGGCAATCGCCCCGGCCTCGGCGCAGGTACCTTCGGGATAGGCCACATTTTCCACATTGCAGCCCACATGCAGCGCCCCCGAACTGCTGCGCAGGGCCGCGCCCACCTTGAAGCGGGAATAGGGGGCATAGGCATTTTCGCGCACCTCGGTGGCGGCTTTCAGCAGGTCCATGGGCGATGCTCCGGCAGTTTGACCAATAGGTCAGATTGTGCGGCAGGCCAGCGCCGGGCGCAACCGGGTCATGCCGGGCGGGTGGCAAAATCGCCCGGCAGCGCGACCTCCAACAGTTCCAGATCGGCAGACGCTGCCGCGTGACGTGCCGCAAGGCCCGGCGGAATGACAAAAGCATCCCCAGAAAACAGGGTGACAGGGTCCCTGCCCTCGCCCTCCAACCGCATGCTGCCTGCCATCACGAAGGTAAACAGGATATCGGCATCATGGCGCAGCCAGGGCGCCTCTTGCCCCGCAACGGGCCGCGCGACCATCACCGAGGCGACGCCTTTGGTATTGGCGTTGATCGTGGTGTCGCGCGCAACAAAGCCCGGAATACGGAACGGTGCGAAGATGCCGCTTTCGCCCCGATTGAACACAAAGCGCTGGCCCTGCCATTCTCGCTCGGGGCGCAGGTCAAGGGTCGGCAGGGGCAGATCATGGTCGATTTCGGTCACATGTTCGGCCGGAACCCCGATTTCGATGACCTCGATCCCGTCGCTGGCCTCCAGCACGCGGTGACGGATTTCGGGGGGCTGGATGAAGCAATCGCCGCGTGTCAGCCGGATGGGCAGGCCCTGATCTTCATTGACAACATCAACCCAGCCATTGATGCAGAAGATGAGCTGAAACCCGACCTTGTGGAAATGCACCATGTCGGGCACCGGGCCGCCATCGGGGATGCGGATGTGGCTCGCGATCACCGCCCCGCCCAGACGTGAGGGCACCAGATCGCGATACTGCATCCCGGCGCGCCCGATCACCCAAGGGGCCTGATCGGCCAGCCGGCGCACCACAAATTCGTGCTGGGTGGGTGGCTGCACGACCGGCGGGTCCAGCGGTTCAATCAGAACCCGCGTGCCACCGGGCGCGCGTAGTTCGGTAGCACCGCCCGCAATCAGCACCGGATCATCCGCCAGAAGTGTGATCGCGCCGGGAGGCGCATCGGACACATCCAGCCGGAACCGCAACCCATGGCCCGAAAAGGCCGCCATGCGCGGATTGTCGGCGGGAAAAATGCGGTCCATTCGCAATCCCAGCTTGCGGAAGAAGCCGATATCCTCGGCCAGGGCCGTGGTGGTCAGATGTGCCTGCGCCCGAATATTCTGCATGACGCCCCCCAGAAGATTTGATCAAGACTGCGAAACCCCAGTGCGGAAGTAAAGCCCCGAGGACGGCCCCCGGATTGCGGGTTTCCGTCATTGCCAGAACCCGGCCTTTGCGGGCAGACTGGGCCAATGGTGAACCGGGGTTGCACCCTGTGCAACGCAGCCATTCCAAGGAATGTTAGCGCAATCATATTGCGGCATTTTGCAGATGGTTTAATGGCAAACCAAATTTGCGGGAGGGCAATATGGAAGACGCACGGCAAGACACGGCGCGACAGGCGGCACTGGACTATCACGAATTTCCGAAACCCGGAAAGCTGGAAATCAGGGCCACCAAGCCGCTGGCCAATGGCCGCGATCTGAGCCGCGCCTACAGCCCTGGCGTGGCTGAGGCCTGCCTTGAGATCAAGGCCGATCCATCCACCGCAAGCCGTTATACCGCAAGGGGAAATCTGGTCGCCGTCGTGTCGAACGGCACTGCCGTTCTGGGGCTTGGCAATATCGGCGCGCTGGCCTCAAAACCGGTGATGGAAGGCAAGGCCGTCCTCTTCAAGAAATTCGCCAATATCGATTGTTTTGACATTGAACTAAATGAGCCAGACCCGGTGAAACTGGCGGAAATCGTCTGCGCGCTTGAGCCGACCTTCGGCGCGATCAACCTTGAAGACATCAAGGCACCTGATTGCTTCATCGTGGAAAAGCTGTGCCGCGAGAAGATGAATATCCCGGTCTTCCATGACGACCAGCACGGCACGGCCATCGTGGTGGGGGCTGCGGCCACCAATGCGCTGCATGTGGCAGGCAAGCGGTTCGAAGATATCAGGATCGTCTCTACCGGCGGCGGCGCGGCAGGTATCGCCTGTCTGAACATGCTGCTGAAACTGGGCGTGAAGCGCGAGAATGTCTGGCTCTGCGATATTCACGGGTTGGTCTACGAAGGCCGCGAGATCGACATGAACCCGCAAAAGGCCGCCTATGCGCAGACCAGCGACAAGCGGACACTGGACGAGGTGATCGACGGCGCGGACATGTTCCTGGGTCTCTCCGGCCCTGGCGTGCTGAAGCCTGAAATGGTGGCCCGTATGGCCGAAAACCCGATCATCTTCGCCTTGGCCAACCCGACCCCGGAAATCCTACCCGATCAGGTGCGCGAAGTGGCCCCCGGTGCCATCATCGCCACCGGACGCAGCGACTTTCCCAATCAGGTCAATAACGTGCTGTGCTTCCCCTTTATTTTCCGGGGCGCGCTGGATGTGGGGGCAACCCAGATCAATGATGCGATGCAACTGGCTTGTATCGAGGGCATCGCCGCGCTGGCCCGCGCCACCACCAGCGCCGAAGCCGCCGCCGCCTATCGCGGCGAAAAGCTGTCCTTCGGGCCGGATTATCTGATCCCCAAACCCTTTGACCCCCGGCTGATCGGCGTGGTTGCCTCTGCCGTGGCCAAGGCCGCGATGGAAACCGGCGTCGCCACGCGGCCCATCGAAGACCTGAATGCCTATCGTGAGCGCCTGAACGGCTCGGTCTTCAAATCGGCGCTCATCATGCGCCCGGTCTTCGAGGCTGCCCGTCAGGCCACCCGCCGCATCATCTTTGCCGAAGGCGAAGAAGAACGTGTGCTGCGCGCCGCCAATGCGATGCTGGAGGAAACCACCGACAAGCCGATCCTGATCGGCCGCCCCGATGTCATCGCCCGCCGGGCCGAGCGTGCGGGCCTGCCCATTCGCCCTGATCGCGATTTCGAAATCGTGAACCCGGAAAACGACGCCCGCTACCGCGATTACTGGGGCAGCTATCACGAGTTGATGGCCCGCCGCGGTGTGACGCCCGATCTGGCCCGCGCGATCCTGCGCACCAATACCACTGCCATCGGTGCCATTGCGGTGCATCGCGGCGATGCCGACAGCCTGATCTGCGGCACGTTCGGCCAATATCTGTGGCATCTGAAATATGTCACCGAGGTGCTGGGGCGCGATGGCCTCTCGCCGCATGGGGCGCTGTCCCTGATGATCATGGAAGACGGCCCGTTGTTCATCGCCGATACGCAGGTGAACCCGGTCCCGACGCCCGAACAGATTGCACAATCGGTGCTGGGCGCGGTGCGCCATGCCAAGCGCTTTGGCGTTACGCCCAAAGTGGCCCTATGCAGCCATTCCAACTTTGGCAACCTGGACACCGATAGTGGCCGCCGCATGCGGGCCGCCATGGAAATTCTGGACGCCGAAACCCGCAACTTCGTCTATGAAGGCGAAATGAGCATCGACGCCGCGCTGGACCCGGACCTGCGGGCGCGCATCTTCCCCAATGCACGGCTGGAAAAGGCCGCCAACATCCTGATCTTCGCCTATTCCGATGCCGCCAATGCCGCGCGCAACATCCTGCGGATGAAGGCGGGTGGGCTGGAGGTCGGGCCGATCCTGATGGGCATGGGCAACAAGGCGCATATCGTCACGCCGTCGATCACCGCGCGCGGCCTGCTGAACGTGTCCGCCATCGCGGGAACACCTGTGGCCCATTACGGATGAAACGGACAGGCCATGCCCTTGTCATTCTTGGCCTGACAATTCTGACGCAACTTGGGGGGCTGGCCTGGGGGCTGGCCCTTTTCACACGCTGGCGCTGGCGGGCCTTTCCGCTGATCTATCTTGCAATCTGGGTGGTTGCACAGCTTCTGGCCCCATTGGCGGGACGCCAGCCTCTGCCCTGCACCGGTGCCCCGCTTCGGATGCAATCGATTTTCTACTGTGCCGCCCTGCGCAATTTCGCGGTGCCGGAACTGGCCGATCTGGCACATGACGCCGCCGCTCGGGTCGCGGACAAACATCCCGGCACGATTACCCTTGCACTTGATGGCGGCTTTCCCATTCCTGGTCTGCCGATGTTACCGCATCTGTCCCATGCCGATGGGCGCAAACTGGATTTCGCACTATTCTACAAGAATTCAACAGGAGACTATCTGCCGGGCAAGACGCGGGCTCCGCTGGGCTATTTTGCATTTGAAACGCTGGATCATCCCCAATGTCCGGCGGCCTTTCCGACGCTGAGGTGGGATTTCCGCTGGATGCAGGCGATTTACCCAGATCGACCAATCGATGACCGGCGTACCAAGGCGCTTGGGCAGGCCTTGCTGGATGATCCGCGCCTGGGCAAGATGCTGCTGGAACCCGCATTGGCCGAACGGCTTGGACTGGCCGATCCAAAGTTGCGCTTTCAGGGATGCAGGGCGGCCCGGCATGATGACCATTTCCATGTGCAACTCTGAAACAGCCCCCCTGAATAAGGCGGGGGCGCCGCAGCGCCCCCGGCAGTCCCGCATCAGGGGTTGAGCTTGGCCGGATCGACATCCTTCAGTGTCGGCCATTTTCCGTCAGCTTCGCTGATCAGATTGGCCGTGTCGGCCTTCCAAAGCTCGGCCACCTTCGGCGAGAGGTTCACATACAGCTTGTCATCGACAATCTTCCAGACATTCGGATCGCCGTCGAACTTGAAGCCCTTTGCCAGCCCATAGGCGCAATAGCCGCCGAACTGCGGGGCGTATTTTTCGGGATTGGCCAGAAAAGTCGCCTTGTTCGCCTCTGACGCAAAGCGGTAGGTGGCGCCGTGATGGGTGGTATTGATCTCCACCTCGCCCGGCACTGGTTTGCCTTCGGTGAAATAGGACACCGGATCAACCCCGCGCAGCGCAAGGTTGGTTGTGGTGACATTGACATCAAAGCCTTCGGCCCAGACGGGCGCGGCGAAAGTGGCAACCGACAGGGCGGCAGCCGTGGCAAGCGACGCAAGCGCGCCCTTGAACGTGGTTTTCATGATGATCTCCAGACAGGAATAAGGCCCGGAATATGGCCGGAGCGATCAAAAGGCGTCTGAAAAGGACTTGGACGACGAATGCGCAGATGAAAGCGTGGTTCAATGCCTCAGCCTAACCGGCCTTTACGAGATCGCGCAAATCACGTCCGATCACGTCCGGGTCATCGCGGCGGAGATCGCCAGACTGATTCTGCAATCATTAATGAATAGTTTGCAAACTCTCTAAAATTATACGGATATTCCTTGTTTCACTGGCCTGTTTGCAAAAATTTGCTGCGGCATGCCGCATCCTCTGCAAATTTTTCGCCCTTGTCCGCGCCCGTGACCGGTAACAGCGTTGCCTGACAGGCGCGACGTGACGTAACACTTCGACAGACCGGAGGAGGGCCGCATACAATGGCATACAAGGACATCTACGACAGCTGGAAAGCCGATCCCGAAGGGTTCTGGATGAAGGCGGCAGGCGCGATCGACTGGGTCAAGCCCCCCTCCAAGGCGCTGAATGCAGACCGCGCGCCGCTGTATGAATGGTTCACCGACGCCCAGGTGAACGCCTGCTGGAACGCCGTGGACCGCCATGTCGAAGCTGGCCGCGGCAATCAGCTTGCCATCATCCATGACAGCCCGGTGACCCATCTGCGCAAGGGCATCACCTACAAGGAACTGCAGACCCGTGTGGCCAGCCTCGCCGGTGCCCTGCGTGCCAAGGGCGTGGAAAAGGGCGACCGCGTCATCATCTATATGCCGATGATCCCCGAAGCGCTGGAGGCCATGCTGGCCTGTGCCCGGCTGGGGGCCATTCATTCGGTGGTGTTCGGCGGATTTGCCGCCAATGAACTGGCCGTGCGGATCGACGATTGCAAACCCAAGGCGATCATCGCAGCCTCTTGCGGGATCGAACCCAACCGCATCGTGCATTACAAGCCGCTGCTGGACGGGGCGATCGATCTGGCCAGCCACAAACCCGATTTCTGCGTGATCTTCCAGCGCGAACAGGAAGTCGCCAAGCTGATCGAGGGCCGCGATGTGGCCTGGCACACCTTCCAGTACGGTGTCGAACCTGCCGATTGCGTGCCGGTATCGGGCGATCACCCGGCCTATATCCTCTATACCTCGGGCACGACCGGTGCGCCCAAGGGCGTCGTGCGGCCCACCGCCGGGCATCTGGTCGCGCTGAACTGGTCGATGCGCGCGATCTACAATGTGGGGGTTGGCGATGTGTTCTGGGCCGCGTCGGATGTGGGCTGGGTCGTGGGGCACAGCTATATCTGTTATGGCCCGCTGATCGCGGGTTGCACCACGGTCGTGTTTGAAGGCAAGCCCGTCGGCACGCCGGACGCGGGCACCTTCTGGCGGGTGATCTCCGAAAACAAGGTGAAAAGCTTCTTCACCGCCCCCACCGCCCTGCGCGCCATCCGCCGTGACGATCCCGAAGGCCTGTTCATCAAGGAATACAATCTCAAACATCTGCAGGCCCTGTATCTGGCGGGCGAACGCGCCGACCCCGATACGATCCAATGGGCCCAGCAGCACCTGAAGGTGCCGGTGATCGACCACTGGTGGCAGACCGAAACCGGCTGGGCCATCGCGGCCAACCCGCTGGGGATCGAAGAACTTCCGGTCAAGCTGGGCAGCCCGTCGGTGGCCATGCCGGGCTATGATGTGCAGGTGCTGGATGAAGGCGGCCATCCGGTTTCGCCGGGCACCCTGGGTGCCATCGCGATCAAGCTGCCACTGCCCCCCGGCACCCTGCCGACCCTGTGGAATGCCGAAGAGCGGTTCAAGAAGGCCTATCTCGGGCATTTCCCCGGCTACTATGAAACCGGGGATGCGGGCTATGTCGATGCAGACGGCTATCTCTACATCATGGCGCGCACCGATGACGTGATCAACGTGGCCGGGCATCGCCTGTCCACCGGCGCGATGGAAGAAGTATTGGCCAGCCACCCGGATGTGGCCGAATGTGCCGTGATCGGCATTTCCGATGCGCTCAAGGGTCAGTCGCCGCTTGGGTTCCTGTGCCTGAAGAAAGGGGCCAGCCGCGCTCATACCGATGTCGTCGCCGATTGCGTGAAGCTGATGCGTGACAAGATCGGCCCGGTCGCCGATTTCAAGCGCGCGCTTGTGGTGGATCGCCTGCCCAAGACAAGGTCGGGCAAGATCCTGCGATCGACGATGGTCAAGATCGCCGATGGGCAGGAGTACAAGATGCCCGCCACAATCGACGATCCTGCGATCCTTGATGAAATCCGGGGCGCGCTGCAAACCATCGGCTTGGCCAGCAGCTGACACGCGCCACGGTGCTCTCTCAGGCGGCCCCGGCAAGTGGCCGCCTGTCTGCAAGCCGGGACTCGACACAAGGCCCATTCACTGGATAACGTGCCATATAGACCGTGCATTTATTCAGGGTGATTGGTGGCAGGGTATGACGTCGGATTCCTTCGATCCCGGTAGCATCACCCCAGTGCCTGCGGCATGGCAAACCGCTGGCCAGGCTGCACACGGTCGCGATCCCCTTTTGTGGCACGACCTTCGCGATGCATTGGCCGACATGCGCGCCGGGCTGCTGAAACTGGCCAGCGAAAACCTGGAACCCTCTCAACGCTCCCAGCTGGAACGCGCCACAATGGCTGGCGAAGCGCTGGATCGTCTGATGGCGCTGGCGGCCAACGAAGGCACGGAAAGCACCGATCAGCAGATGCCCGTCAATCTGCGAAGGTTTCTGCATGGGTTGGAAACCCGCCACGGCCTGCGGGCCATCGAGGCGGGGCCGGCCTTCCAGCTTTTCGCCAGCCCTGATTTACCCCCGGCGATTCTGACCAACCGCACCGCGTTGGAGCGGCTGTTGAACAACCTTCTGTCCAATGCCCTGCGCCAATCATCGCATGGCTGCATCACCCTTACGGCGCGCGTTGCCCGCGATCAGCGGCACATCGATATCCTGATTGCAGATGTCGGTTCGCGCCATGGCTGGTCTGCCTCCCAAGCTCAGCCAGAAGGGTTTGATCCCTGGCTGGTGATTTGTCGCCAGATGGCAGACAAGCTTGGCGCGACGCTGACCTTTTCGGACACACCCACCGGAAATTCGGTCGCCTCAATTCGGGTGCCCGCCGCAATGATGCCCGCGCTGGACCCAGGTGCCCATCCCATGCCGGATCTGGCGCAGCTTCGGGTTTTGCTGGTCGAGGCCAGCACCACCTGCCGCCTCCTGTTGGCACGGCTTTTTGCCCAGTTTGGCGCAGATCTTGATGCCGCAGAATCCGGGGCTCAGACCTTGGCCCGGCTCGGGCGGGACGTGCCCGACCTTGTGGTCATCGATACCCACCTGACCGACATGCCCGGCATCGAGCTGATCCATCAGATCCGTGCCCTGCGCGGCCCGGCCGCTCAGGTGCCGATCCTGATGGTCACGGCTGAACAAGGGCCGGAAACGGAACTGGCGCTGTTGCGGGCGGGGGCAGATGCCGTGATCCAGAAGCCGCTGACCGGGATCGACGATATGGCGCAGGCGCTCAGCACTTTGCCGCTGGGGGCAGGCACCCGCACTGGTCTGCCGGATCGGCTGTTGTCGCTGCTGTCGATTGCCGATGCCGAAACGGCCAATGACCTGATCGGGCAATTGGCGCAGGATCTGGCCGATGTGCGCAACCGTTTGCGCAGTGCCTTGCATCTGCCGGATCTGAACGATCTGCGCGACCAGAGCCATATCCTGATCGCCCTTGCCGGATCGGTCGGTGCGGTGCGGCTTCAGGCCCTTGCCCAGAGGCTGCACCTTGCCAGCCAGCACGGGACAAGCCTCTTGCTGCCGGATCTCGGGCGTTTGGTCATCGACTGCATCAGCGCCCTGCTGGACGAAATCGCCGAAACGACCCGGAAGATGTAACGCGCAAGACCGGCGGCCAAGGGACCGGGCATTGCTTGCATTTGGCAGGTCGGGGCCAGCCGGCCCCGACCCGTTTGTCACTGTCAGCGCGTCACTTCGGATGTCGGGCGCGGCGTTGCCTCGGTTTCGGGCGGCAGGACAGGCACGGTGATCTCCGGCAGCTTTCCGGTCAGGCTGTCCAGAAAAGCCACCATCTGCGCCGTTTCTTCCGGCTTCAGGCTTTCACCCAGCTGGCTTTCGGCCATGATTTCCACGGCAACCGACAGGTTCCAGACCTTGCCAGAATGGAAATAGGGGGCAGTCAGGGCGATATTGCGCAAGGGTGCAGCGCGGAACACATAGGCATCGTCGGCCGTCTCGGTCACGGCAAAGCGACCCTTGTCCCCGGGCGGCAGAACATCGGCGCCGGGTTTTTCCACCAGGCCGAAAGGATAGTATCCATGCCCGCCGACATTCACGCCGGAATGGCAGGACGAACAGCCCTTGTCGATGAACAGTTGCAGCCCGGCCTTCGCCTGATCGCTCAGCGCGGCGTCATCACCATTCAGCCAGGCATCGAACGGGGCCGGAGTGATCAGTGTCGCCTCAAACGCCTCGATCGCCTTGGCCATATTGTCAAAGCTGACCGGTTCGCCTTCACCGGGGAAGGACGCCTTGAAGGCCGCAACATAGGCGGGCATCGAATTCAGCGTCAGAACCACCTGTTCCGGGGTGTTCGCCATTTCGACACCGGCCTGAATTGGCCCCTTGGCCTGCGCCGCAAGATCCTCGGCGCGGCCATCCCAGAACTGCGCCTCGTTCAGCACGGCATTCAGCGCCGTTGGCGCATTGCGCGGCCCCTTCTGCCAGCCATGCCCGACCGAGGTTTCCATATTGTCATCGCCGCCCGTCGCCAGGTTGTGGCAGCTATAGCAACTGAACACGCCCGAGGCCGAAAGACGCGGATCAAAGAACAGCGCCTTGCCAAGCTCCACCTTCTCTGGGGTGACCGGGTTGTCCTTCACGGCAGGCACGGTGGAAGGCAGCGGCTTGAACATCTGCAAGGCCGCGTCACGCAGCGCATCGGCCTGTGCCGCACCAGTCAGACACCCCAATGCGGTTGCCATCATCAGAACTCTGCGGATCATCTTCCCTTCCTCCAGATTGGTGGGTTCGGGAAGAATGAACAGAAAGCGCCGCTCAGATGTAATGACTTAGATCAATTCTAATACCAATCTGGCGCGGCAGGCTGTCGCATTTGCACCATGCGCAGTTGCGTCTTTGCCGATCACAAAGGCCCCGCGCGCGCCTGCTCTGTCATCCCTGGGCCCACCACAGGATGGCGAGCCCAGGATCAGGCAACTCACAAACCCGGATAGATCGGGAACTTCTCGCACAGCGCCTCGACCTTGGCGCGCACCGCGGCCTCCACGGCGCCATTGCCCTCTTCGCCATTGGCGGCCAGACCATCCACCACTTCAACGATCCAGTCGGCGATCTGGCGGAACTCGGCCTCACCAAAGCCGCGGGTGGTACCCGCCGGGGTGCCCAGACGCACGCCCGATGTGATGGTGGGCTTTTCGGTGTCGAACGGAATGCCGTTCTTGTTGCAGGTGATATGCGCGCGGCCCAGGGCCTTTTCGGTCGCATTGCCCTTCACGCCTTTCGGGCGCAGGTCCACCAGCATCAGGTGGGTGTCGGTGCCGCCGGTGACGATATCCAGGCCGCCCTTCATCAGCTGATCGGCCAGCGCCTTGGCATTGGCGATCACTTGGGCCTGATAGTCCTTGAACTCCGGGCGCAGCGCCTCGCCAAAGGCCACGGCCTTGGCGGCGATCACATGCATCAGCGGGCCACCCTGAATGCCCGGGAAGATGGCCGAGTTGACCTTCTTGGCGATCTCTTCGTCATTGGTGACGATCATGCCGCCGCGCGGGCCGCGCAGGGTCTTGTGGGTGGTCGTGGTCGCCACATGCGCATGCGGGAAGGGCGAGGGGTACAGACCCGCCGCCACCAGACCGGCGAAATGCGCCATGTCCACCAGCAGATAGGCGCCCACCGAATCCACAATCTCGCGCATCTTGGCGAAATCGATGATGCGCGGGATGGCGCTGCCGCCCGCGATGATCATCTTCGGCTTGTGCTCGGCAGCCAGTTCCGCCAGCTGATCATAGTTCAGCTCCAGATCCTGCTTGCGCACGCCATATTGCACGGCCTTGAACCACTTGCCCGACTGGTTCGGGGCAGCACCGTGGGTCAGGTGACCACCGGCATCCAGGCTCATGCCCAGAATGGTATCGCCGGGCTTCAGCAGCGCGTTGAACACGCCCTGGTTGGCCTGGCTACCGGAATTCGGCTGCACATTTGCGAAAGCGCAGCCGAACAGCTGTTTTGCGCGCTCGATCGCCAGGTTTTCCGCGACATCCACAAACTGGCAGCCGCCATAATAGCGCTTGCCCGGATAGCCTTCGGCATATTTGTTGGTCATCACCGAGCCTTGCGCTTCCATCACGGCGCGGCTGACGATGTTCTCCGAGGCGATCAGTTCGATCTCGTGGCGCTGACGGCCAAGCTCCGAAGTGATCGAGCCAAACAGCTCAGGGTCGCGGGAGGCGAGGGTTTCGGTAAAGAAGCCGGTATCGCGGGCGGTCATGGGCGTCTCCTGTTGGGGAAGGCGGGATTCGCGGCCATTTAGACCACGCCCCTTGCGACAGGGAAGGGCAGAAACCGACATTGCCCCAATTTTGAGCGAACAGTTTGACGCCTATCGGAAACTTTTCCCGGCCTGCCGACGTGTCACGGGGCTTGAGTTCGGCGCTGCGAAGCCGCAAGACTGGCGCGCAGAGGAAGGGAGACCCCATGCGCATCAGTTTCCGTGCCAGCACAAGCCCCACGGCGCTGGCCGCCTATGCCGCACTGTCCGACCGCTATGGCGATTGCCCGATCCGGCAGGCCGAGGTGATCGTGGCACTTGGGGGCGACGGGTTCATGCTGACCACCCTGCACGAAACCCAGACCCTTGAATTGCCGGTTTACGGCATGAATTGCGGCACAATCGGCTTTTTGATGAACGCCTATGCCGAAGAGGGCCTGCCAGACCGGCTGCGCGAGGCCGAAGAAACCGTGATCAACCCTTTGGCCATGCATGCCGTCAGCGCCTCGGGGCGCGACCATCATGCGCTGGCGATCAACGAGGTCAGCCTGCTGCGCGCAGGTCCGCAGGCCGCCAAGCTGCGGATCAGCGTGAACGGGCGCGAACGGATGCCGGAACTGATCTGCGACGGTGCGCTGGTCTGCACGCCTGCCGGGTCCACCGCCTATAATTACTCGGCCCATGGCCCGATCCTGCCGATCGGGTCCGAAGTGCTGGCACTGACGGCGATGGCGGCCTTCCGTCCCCGGCGCTGGCGCGGTGCGCTGTTGCCCATGAATGCCGAAGTGCGCTTCGATGTGCTGGAAGGGGCCAAACGCCCAGTCATGGCCGATGCGGACAGCCGGTCATTCCGCGATGTGGTGCGGGTGGATATCCGGTCGGAACCGACGATCCGTCACCGTATCCTGTTCGATCCCGGTCATGGGCTTGAGGAACGCCTGACGCATGAGCAGTTCACCTGACCAGCCTGACCACGCAGCGCGTCAGTGCCGCGCCTCATCCGGGCCGGGGGCGGGATCGTCTTCTTCCTGTGCCGCGCCGGGAATGACATAGCTGCCTTTCAACCAGCGCCCCAGATCAATATCGGCGCAGCGCCGCGAACAGAAGGGGCGGTATTTCGGATCGGTGTCCTTCTGGCAGACCGGGCAGCTCATGCGCGGGCCAGCAGATCGCTCAGCGCGGCGCGGTCGCGCTTGCGCACCAATTCGTAAAGGCCAAGGTTCGTCCAGCCCGACAGGCTAGTTTCGGCGGCTTCGCCCTTGAAGGCGGCTTTCAGAACCTGATCCAGAACCGTGCGGTCTTTCTTGGGCATCGGCGCGAAATCGACCACCACCTGCCCGCCCAAACCCCGCAGCCGCAACTGTCGCGGCAGGTCGCGGGCGGCGGCGACATTGGCCTTCAGCGCGGCGGCGGGGGTCGTGTCATTACCGGTATTCACATCCACGGCAACCAGCGCGCGGGTCGGCTCCACCATCATATGCGCGCCACCGGGCAGAACCACACGGGGGGACAGCAGCGCATCGATCATTTCCAGCACGCCGTGGCTGGCGAAACAACCGGCTTCCTGCACCACCTCGTCGGGTGCCGGGTCAGACCATTCGCGCCAGGCCAGATCTTCTGCCCCCGGCCCATCGACCAGCAGTTCCGGCCCGCCCGTGGTATCGGCCAGCACCGCCTGTGCCAGATCGCGCATGGCAAGGATATCTTCGGCAATTTCGGCTTCATCCGCATCCATGCAGGCCGAGCGCAGGATCAGGCCCAGATCACGCGGCGCGCCTTCCATCCCGGCTTCGGCCAGCGCCTGCAGATCGGCGCGCAGCTCTTCATCATGGATGCGGCGGCTGATGTTCAATCCCGGCGCGCCCGGCGTCAGGATCGCGAAACGGCTTTTGAACAATAGCCGTGTGGTCACCGGCAGCGCCTTGCCCGGTTCAGCCACGCCCGTGATCTGCACCAGAACCGCCTGCCCGGGCGCCAGCCCCGAGACCTGCCGCAGAAACCCGGATTGCCCGCCCGGCAATTTGACGAAAACCCCGCCCTGCCCCTTCATCGGTCGATCCACGATCCCGCGCAGAATGGCACCTGGAAGCGCCCCTTCCCCTTCGGGATCAATGGCCAGTTCGACAATCTGGCCATCGACAATCAGCGCCGCCGCATCGCGGCCCTGTATCTGGTCCAGCAGGATCACCCGGCCCTTCATGCGCAGTCTCCGTAAACCGGCCAGCCCGCGGCGGCCAGAAGTTGGGCGGTTTCGGCCACAGGCAGCCCGACCACCCCGGTGAACGACCCGGAAATCCACGGGATGAAGGCCCCGGCCAGACCCTGGATCGCATAGGCCCCGGCCTTGCCTTGCCATTCATTGCTGGCGAGATAGCCGTTCAGTTCGGCGTCTGACAGACGCTTCATCTTTACATCCGTCACCACATCGCGTGCCCAAAGCCGATCACCCCGGCGCACCGCAACAGCGGTGATGACCTGATGGCGACGCCCGCCCAGCATGGTCAGAAAAGCCGCAGCCTCGCCCGCATCGCGGGGTTTGCCCAGAATACGGCGTCCAAGCGCCACGGTGGTATCGGCACACAGCACAATGTCATCCGGCCCGGCAGAGACCGCCGCCGCCTTTTCGCGGGCCAGCCGCGCACAATAGGGCCGTGGCAATTCACGCGGAAGCGGGTCTTCGTCAATGTCGGGGGGCAGGATCGCATCGGGCACGATGCCCAGCTGCGCCAGAAGATCCTTCCGGCGCGGGCTGGCGGATCCGAGGATCAGTTTCACTTGAAGCGGTAGTTGATGCGGCCCTTCGACAGGTCGTAAGGGGTCATTTCCACCTGCACCTTGTCGCCTGCCAGAACGCGGATGCGGTTCTTGCGCATCTTGCCTGCCATCGTTGCGATCAGTTCATGGCCGTTTTCCAGCTCGACCTTGAACGTCGCGTTCGGCAGGAGTTCCTTCACGACGCCGGGGAATTCGAGCAGTTCTTCCTTGGCCATGGTCACTCCGAAATAGCGTTTCGCCCGCGAAACATTGCGCAGGCACGCCGGGCTAATGCGCCCGAATCCCCCATAATTCAAGGGGAAAAACGCAAGTTCAGGCGGTTTTCACGCCCATGGCCACGCGGCTTGCCTGTTCGGCCCAATGCCGGTGGTTCAGCACGGCCCCATTGCGCCGCACTTCGGCAATGGCGTCAAGGCGAATGTCGGCATAGGCCCAGCCGGGCTGGTTCAGCGGCGTCTCGGCCAGGATGCCGGTTTCGGGGAACCCCAGGTCGGGCGGGCCGTAAATTGCGGCGCTGCCCACGTTCTCATCCACCGCGGGGCAGAAATCGCACAGCCCCACCGTGGGGGCGTGCACGACAATGCACTGGTTTTCCAGCGCCCGCGCCATGGCGCCCACGCGCACCCGGGTAAAGCCGCGATGGCTGTCGGTGCAGGATGGCGCCAGCAGGATGTCTGCCCCCGCCTCGACCAATGCGCGTGCCAGCAAAGGAAATTCGCTGTCATAGCAAATCACCACGCCCAGACGGCCCAGTGGCGTATCAAAGACCGTCAGCCCCTGCCCCGGTTCGACAAACCATGTTTCACGTTCAAACCGCGTCATGATCTGTTTGTCCTGATGGCCCAGAATGCCGCCCGGCCCATAAAGCGTGGCGCGGTTCACCGGCCGCTGCTGCCCCGGCAGGAACACCGGGCCCGACGCGCCCAGGATAAGCACCCCATGTCGCGCGGCGAGATCCAGATGCAGCGCATCGACCTGCGGCTTCCAGCGGGCGACTTCGTGCAGGCAGGCCTCCAGATCAGCCGCAATGTCGCGGCCCCCAAGGCTGCCCAGTTCCATCGCGCCATATTCGGGAAAGACCAGCAGGTCTGCCCCCTGACCGGCGGCATCGGCCACCCAGGTTTCCAGCTTGGCGGCATAGGCGTCAAAGCCGGTGAAGAAGTCGAAAGGATAGGCAGCGGCGGCGATCTTCATGGGCAAACCTGCGGGATCGGAAAGGGGCGGCAGGGGCGCTAAAGCGCCCGCATCCAGAATTGCAACGGTTTGCGGGTTTCTTCACGTTCCCCCAGATCGCGCCAGGAAAAGCTGGCCATCGCTCCCGGCAAGGGCGCATAGCCACGCTTGGCCCAGAACGCATCATTGCTGCGATATTCGGCAGGTCGCATCGGGTGATCGTCGGGGCGTTTCACCGAACAGAAGGCAACATGGCTGCGGCCAAGCGCGCGGGCATGGGCCTCGCGCGCATCAAAGAATGCATGTCCCAACCCCTGCCCCCGCCATGCGGGCAACAGAACCGATTCCGCGCAATAGAAGATGGAAGCCAGCGGCACCCCGCAATCGGCCAGCGCCGCGCCCAGATCATCGGCGTGATCTTCCATCGGCGTGCCGGTCGAGGCCCCGACCAGCCGCGCCCCATCAAAGGCCCCGACCAGAATGGCACCGGGACTGTCGCGATAGGTTTGCAGATAGTCCCGCTCATATTCCAGCGACCCATCGTAAAGATAGGGCCAGTCGCGAAACACGGTGATCCGCAACCGCGCCACATCCTCCAGCGCCGCATCCAGCGCGGTGCCGGTCAGAACGCGAACCTCGGTCACGTCGAAACCTGCGCGATCCAGTCGTTCAGATTGTAAAAGGTGGTGACGCGCGAAATCCGGTCGCCCTTCAGATCGAAAAACGCCCCGGCGGGCAGAACATAACGCTGGCCGCGCGCCTCGGGCAGGCCCGGATCGGTTTGCAGATATTCGCCATGCACCACAAACTCTGCCGCGCCGCGGGTGCCGTCCTCAGAGACGAAGATCACCATGTCGCGCAATTCTTCGCGGTAGCTGACGCCCATATGGCTGCAGAATTCCGCGAACAGGGCGCGGCCATGACGGATCGCCCCTTCATTGACCCGGTGTTCGATATCCTCGGTGACGCGATCCAGCATACCGGCAGCATTGCCAGCGTTGAAAGCATCGTAATAGGCCTGAATGGTGGCGCGGGCGGTCGCGGCGGACATGCTGGGTTCCCCTGCTGGTTTTGCACCCATTCTGCCGGGGATTGCCGCCGGGGCAAGGCCCGGAGCGGAGCGGAATCGCAGAAATGCGACATATGGGCCCCCGCAGCGGCACGGCAGCGGGGGCCCGGCCCCGTCAGGCCAATGCGGCGCGGACTGTTTCGGCCATCGGGGTCGTGGGGCGACCGATCAGTGCAGAGAGGGTCCGGCTGTCATCAAACAGTGCCCCCTGTGCCGCATGGTGGTCGCTGTCGGCCAATGCGGCGGTCAGCACGGGCGGCAGACCGAAACCTTCCAGCGCCTTGGCATAGTCTGCCTGCGGCAGGTTCACATAGGCCACCGGCTTGCCTGCCTGCCGGGACACCTCGGCCGCAAGCTCTTCCAGGGTGAAGGCGGTATCGCCGGCCAGTTCATAGGTCTTGCCGATATGGGCATCATCCAGCGCGGTAACAACGATGGCTTCGGCATAGTCGGCGCGGGCCGCCGTGGACAGCTTGCCCTGCCCGGCTGCGCCGATGATCGCGCCATGCTGCAAGGCGGCCCCAAGGGCACCGGTGTAGTTTTCTGTATACCATCCGTTGCGCAGGATCGTTACCGCAAGGCCCGAGGCATGAAGCGCGGCTTCGGTCGGGCCATGGGCCTGCACCAGAAACATGGCTGACTGATCGGCACGCAGGATGGAGGTATAGATGATCCGCCGCACCCCTGCCGCCTGCGCCGCCGCAATCACATTGCGGTGCTGCTCGGCGCGGTCGCGTTCAAGATCGCTGGACGAGATCAGCACCAGCGTATTGATCCCCTGCAAGGCGGCGGCATCTGCCGCATTGTAATCGAAGGCGCGGGTTTCCACACCCAGATCGGCCGCACGGGCCGGATCACGGGCGAGCGCCACTGGCGCTGCGCCGCGTGCTTTCAGCCCGGCAATGGCAAGGCGGCCCAACTGGCCGGTGGCTCCGGTAATGGCAATGGTCATGGCGGTTCCTTTCAGGTTGCGATGCTGCCAGGATGCACCATTGACTTACTAATAGTAAGTACATACATTTTTGTAAGTATCCCGCGAGGCCGCACATGACCCCCGAAACCAAAGCACAGACCCTGTTGAACCGGTTGCCCGCCAATGTTCTGGCAGCGGAATGTCCATCCCGGCAGGTACTGTCCCATCTGAGCAGCCGGTGGGGCACATTGGTGATGTTGGCCCTGCTCACCGGCACACATCGCTTTTCCGACCTGCGCCGCAGGATCGGCGGCGTCAGCGAACGGATGCTGGCCCAGACGCTGCAGCAACTGGAGGCCGACGGCTTTCTGCTGCGCATTGCGCATCCGGTGGTGCCGCCGCATGTCGAATACAGCCTGACCCCGCTGGGGCAAGAGGCGGCAGAACATATCGCGGCCCTGACGCATTGGATTGAAACCGCACTGCCCCGCATCCTGGGGGCAAGGCAGGCTGCCTGACCTGGCCCGCGCGGGCAGGTTCAGCCCGGCCCGCCAGCGCCGGCCCAAAGGCCCTGCATCCGCCCCCCGACCGACGCCTGCGGTTGAGAATTCTCATGGATCCCGATCCCTTTGCGCCGCTCGTATCCCTGTACTCGCGAACGGGTGCGCAAATAGACATCCTGCCAGCTGCCACCCTGCTGCAACTCTTCGACCAGCGAACGGATGAACCATGTGTTATTGCTTCCGGGCGCGCAGCCAAACGAGGTTCGATCCGCGCGCGCCGCCGTCAGAATGATGCGATTGGGGCTTTGCAGCGCCGGGATAAGCGACCCTGAATAGCAGGCCTGCAGGATGACCACATGGCGGTCATTTTCCAGTGGGCGCAGAAGCTGCCGCAGATCACTGGCCGTAAGGCTGGTATGATGTTTCATGCCCGGATGCCTGACGGCGATTTCCCCTGGCAGGCCATGCGATGTCAGCAGCACCACCACCAGATCGCGGCCATCGCGGGCGCTGCGGGCCAGATCGGCCAAGGCGGCTGCAGCCGCCGGATCCGAGAGGTTCGACACCTGGCCACCGTGATGGCCCACCAGAACACGCCCGTCCAGCCCGCCATAGCGCTGCGCCAGGGCACGACCCATCGCGACGACATCGCCATCAAAGACCTTGTCCTTGAACAGGGCCTGTCCGAAGTAATAGACCCTGTCGCCATCATTCGGGCGCCCCGTCACAACAGGGGGCGGGGGCGAAACTGTCTGGCACGCCGCCACTACAGCCAAGATCAGAAAAATCTTCAGAAAACGCATTAGAACCCCCAAAATACCGCCCGGTTGCGGGCACAAACTCATGTCGCCCCGTTTCCTTCGGGGGCAGGCGGACCAAAGCGGGCAATCAGCCGGTCGCGAATCTGGTCGCGCGCCTGCCGATAGGCCATCAGCTTGCTTTCTCGTCCCTCACCAATCGCGGTGGGGTCGATGATCGGCCAATATTCAATATCCATGTGGTAGAATTTCGTGAGCGACAGTGCCGCCCGCTGGCTGGCCGCCGACAAGGCGATGATCAGATCGAACTGGCTCAGATCATCGCCCCATTCCTGCATCTCTTCGAAGGAACGCGACCGGTGACGGCTGAGCTCGATCCCGATTTCCTTGCAGACCGCGATGGAAAACCCGTCAATCTCCATGTCATTGGCCACGCCCGCCGATTGGACATAGGCGCGCTGACCGTAGAATTTCTTCATCAGGCCTTCCGCCATAGGCGAACGGACGGCATTGTGATCACAGCAGAACAGGACCGAAGACGGGAAGTGCTCTGCCAAGATCTACCCCCAATGCAGAACGCAGATCAGGGTGAACAGGCGCCGCGCGGTATCGATATCGACATCGGCCTTGCCTTCCAGACGCTCCTGCAACACCCGCGCGCCTTCGTTGTGAATGCCGCGCCGGGCCATGTCGATTGCCTCGATCTGGCTGGGCGGCAGGCGTTTCACCGCATCGAAATAGCTTTCGCAGATCTGGAAATAATCCTTCACGACCTGCCGGAACGGACCCAGCGACAGATGGAACTCACTGATACGGGTGGCATCTTCGGTCGCAATATCGAACACCAGACGCCCTTCGCGGATGGCCAGAGCCAGCCGGTAAGGACCGGGTGCCACGGCACGGCCTTCGCGCGGGGGTAACCCGAAGCTGTTGTCCTCCAGCAGATCAAAGATCGCCACACGGCGTTCCTGTTCGATTTCGGCCGTCGGCCGGGCAAGGCCCCGGTCGTCGATCTCGATATGGCAGATACGGTTGGTCATTGGGCACTTCCACAAGGCAACCCCGCCTTTCTGCCCGAGAGATCAGGGCTTCGCAAGCCTGCCGACACGCCTCCGCGATGGATCAGCCGTTCAGCCGATCCAACCGCGCCCGCACGGAAAGACCATGCGCCCCAAGGCTTTCCGATTGCGCCAGCCGCTCCGCCGCAGGCCCGATGGCCGCCAGAGCGGCGGGTGTCATCTTTGCCAGCGTGGTCCGTTTCAGGAAATCCATCACCGACAGGCCGCTGGAAAAGCGCGCCGACCGCGCCGTGGGCAGCACATGGTTCGGCCCACCGACATAGTCGCCGATCGCTTCGGGCGTCCAGTGGCCCAGGAAGATGGCGCCCGCATGGGTGATCCGGGCCGACAAGGCATCGGGATCGGCCACGCACAGTTCCAGATGCTCGGGCGCGATCCGGTTGGACAGCGCCGCCGCCTCGGCCAGATCACGGGTGACGATGATCGCGCCGAACTCTGCCCAGCTTGCACTGGCAATCTCGCGCCGATCCAGCGTTTCCAGACGCCGTTCGACCGCTGCGCCGACTGCACGGGCAAAGCCCTCGTCCGGGGTGATCAGGATGGCCTGTGCTGAAACATCATGCTCAGCCTGCGACAACAGATCGAGTGCGACCCAATCCGGGTCTGTCTGGCCATCCGCAATCACCAGAATTTCTGACGGGCCGGCGATCATGTCGATCCCCACCTTGCCGAAAACCCGCCGCTTGGCCGCCGCCACCCAGGCGTTGCCAGGGCCAGTAATCTTGTCCACCGGTTCGATCGTGTCTGTGCCATAGGCCAGCGCCGCAATCGCCTGGGCACCACCGATGCGATAGACCGTATCAACACCAGCCAAGTGTGCCGCCAGCAACACCAGCGGGTTGAGCGCGCCATCCGGTGTCGGGCAGGCGATCACCAACCGCTCCACCCCCGCCACCTTGGCGGGAATGGCATTCATCAACACCGATGATGGATAAGACGCCGTGCCCCCCGGCACATAAAGCCCCGCAGCAGAAACCGGGGTCCAGCGCCATCCCAGCGTTTCGCCATGCGGTCCGGTCCAGCTTTCCTCGGCCATTGGCATCTGCCGCAGGTGATAGGCCCGGATACGCTCTGCCGCCAGTTCCAGCGCGGCACGATCCTCGGCCCCCACCTTTGCCACTTCGGCCGCCATCTCGTCGGGGGAAAAGGCCAGCGTTTCCGGGCTGAGTTGCAGGCGATCAAACCGGGCTGTCAGGTCGATGACCGCCTGATCGCCCCGCGCCCGCACATAGGCGATGATCGCGGCCACATCGGCATCGACCTCGGGGCTGTCTTCGCGCTTCATGCCAAGGAGCGCGGTGAAGGCCATTTCGAAATCGGCCTGCGTGGTGGTCAGGAACTGGGGCATGGCACGTCCTTCCGGGCAATTTGCCCCCGTGACATAGCGGCGAAGCCCCCCCGGCTCAAGCGGATGAACCCGCTCACAGGATGCTGGTCATCCGCGTGACCACATGCAAATGCAATACGCTCGCGATTCAGAGATTGTAGGCGATGATCGTGGATGAAATGGTGCTGCAAGAGAGGATTGAACTCTCGACCTCTCCCTTACCAAGGGAGTGCTCTACCACTGAGCTACTGCAGCACTTGCACCATCTGGCGGCTTCCCGCCCGGCGTGGCGGCTAACTAGCCCCATTCGCCGGAGGGCGCAAGGGCCTTCTGGACGGTTTTTTTCACCTGATATACAGAAAGGGCATGAAGGCACCTTCCGATCTCCCGCCCCGCTCCGATGGCCCCGGACCGAACCCCGCGCCGAAAGCCCAGGGGGCAGAGAAATCGCGCGAAGACCGGCTGAAAGCCGCGCTCAAGGCCAATATGGCCCGGCGCAAGGCACAGGCCAGGGCGCGTGCCGGGGAAAAGGGCGCCACGGAACAAGAGAACAAGTGAGGCATGGCGATGGATTCGATTCTGGTGCGGGGCGGCGGTGAACTGAACGGGGTGATTCCGATCGCCGGGGCCAAGAATGCCTGTCTCACCCTGATGCCCGCGACGCTCTTGACCGAAGAGCCGCTGACGCTGACCAATGCGCCGCGCCTGTCGGATATCCGCACGATGACGCAATTGCTGCAATCTCTGGGGTCCGAAGTGTCTGCCCTGCAGGGCGGCAAGGTTCTGGCCATGTCATCGCATGACATCCACAACCACCGGGCCGATTATGACATCGTGCGCAAGATGCGCGCCTCGATTCTGGTGCTGGGTCCGATGCTGGCCCGGGATGGCCATGCAGTGGTGTCGCTGCCCGGCGGCTGCGCCATTGGGGCACGGCCTGTCGATCTGCATCTGAAGGCGCTGGAGGCGATGGGGGCCGAACTGGATCTGCGCGACGGCTATGTGCATGCCAAGGCACCGGGCGGGCGTCTGCAGGGGGCGATTGTCGAGTTTCCCTTTGTTTCGGTCGGGGCGACCGAAAACGCGCTGCTGGCCGCAACGCTGGCCAAGGGCACAACGGTGCTGAAAAATGCCGCGCGCGAACCGGAAATCGTCGATCTGGCGCAATGTCTGCGCCGGATGGGCGCGCAGATCGACGGTGAAGGCACCAGCACCATCACCATTCAGGGCGTGGATCGCCTGGGCGGGGCCACGCATCCGGTGGTGACAGACCGGATCGAACTGGGCACCTATATGCTGGCCCCGGCCATTTGCGGCGGCACGGTGGAATGTCTGGGTGGCCGCATGGATCTGGTGGGCAGCTTTGCCGAAAAGCTGGATGAGGCCGGAATCAGCGTCACCGAAACCGACCGCGGCTTGCAGGTCAGCCGCAAGAACGGGCGGGTGCGCGCGGTCAATGTGACGACCGAGCCCTTCCCCGGCTTCCCCACTGATCTGCAGGCGCAGATGATGGCGCTGCTGTGCACCGCTGACGGCACCAGCGTGCTGGAGGAAAAGATTTTCGAGAACCGCTTCATGCATGCGCCGGAACTGATCCGCATGGGGGCCCGGATCGACGTGCATGGCGGCACGGCCACGGTAACCGGGGTGGACCGTCTGCGCGGAGCCCCGGTCATGGCCACCGACCTGCGGGCCTCGGTGTCACTGATCCTTGCGGGCCTTGCCGCAGAAGGCGAAACCGTGGTCAGCCGGGTCTATCATCTTGACCGCGGCTATGAGCATGTCGAAGAAAAGCTGGGCGCCTGCGGGGCCCAGATCGAACGGATCCGGGGCTGATGGCAGACGCGCGCTTTGAAGACGGGGCGGATCGCCCGCTGTGGTTGGGGGCTGCTGATGCGCAGGATCTGCAGGTCATCGCCAGCCTGATCCAGGATGCGGTTCTGACGACCGCCGATATCACCTGGGCCAAAGCGCGCCGCGAATTCGCGCTTCTCGCAAACCGGTTCCGCTGGGAAGACCGCGAGGCCGCCGAACGTGCCCGCCGCCCGGTGGAACGGGTGCGCGCGATACTCTTGCTGCGCGACGTTCTGGCTGTGCGGGCGCAGGGGATTGATCCGCGTGATCGCGACACGGTGCTGTCATTGCTGGACATCAGCTTTGCAAGCGGGGCGGATGGTGCGGGCACGGTCACGCTGACCTTTGCCGGGGATGGCGCGATTGCGATCGACGTCGAAGCTCTGGATGTCACCTTGCGGGACGTCACACGGCCCTATGCCGCGCTTTCGGGCCGTGTGCCGGATCACGGGTGAAGCCACGGCAGGGGCGCTGCCCCTCTGGGCCTTCAGGCCGCACCCCGGGATATAGGGGGACCAAGATCAAGGAAGCCTGAGCGGGAAACCGGCCACACTCAGGCGTGGTGGCGGGGCAAAATGAAACCTGCGGCGCGGCTGTCATGGCCCCGCAGCCAAGGGAGCTGGCGAATTGCTGGACATCAGAAGCCGGTTTCACAGCGCAGGCGCAGCGCGTCGAGCATGGTGGCGCAGCGATCCATCTGTTCGATGGTCACATATTCATCGGGCTTGTGGCCCTGTGCCATGCTGCCCGGGCCGCAGATGACCGTGGGCACACCCAGCCGGGCCGAGAACAGCCCGCCTTCGGTGCCGAATGCCACTTTCATCGTGCCATTGGCGCCAGTCAGCCCTTTGACGAAGTTCACCACCGCCGCATCGGAGGGTGTTCCGAGGCCCGGATAATCCCACAACCGTGCGACTGTGATTTCGGCTTCGGGGAATTCGGCCTTCAGCGGGGCGACAAGGGCGGCGGCGCGGGCGCACATCTCTTCGATCAGCGCGGCGGGGTCGTCTTCGGCCAGACTGCGGATTTCGAAATCCAGCGTGGCGGTATTGGGGACGATATTCACCTGCACCCCGCCCGACATCTTGCCCACATGAATCGTGGTATAGGGCACATCATAGTCACCGTCACGCGTGCCGGTGGCGGCAATCCTGGCCTGCATGGCGCGCAGTTCGGCCATGAAATCTGCCGCCAGATGCAGGGCATTCAGGGCCAGCGGGGCGAGCGCCGAATGGCCCTCGCGCCCGGTACAGGTGGCGCGCAGGGCCACCTTGCCCTTGTGCCCGGTGGCGACCTGCATCCCCGTCGGTTCGCCCACGATGCAAAAGCGCGGCTTGACCGGGGCCTGCGCCAGCATCTCCACCAGGCTGCGCACCCCCATGCAGCCGATTTCCTCGTCATAGGACAGGGCCAGATGCAGCGGCACCTTCAGGGCAGGCCCGGCAGCGGCCTTCAGCATCGTGTCGATGGCAAGCGCACAGAACCCCTTCATGTCGGTCGTGCCCCGGCCATAGAACCGGCCATCGGCCTCGGTCAGGGCGAACGGGGGTTTGGTCCAGACCTGACCTTCGACCGGGACGACATCGGTATGGCCCGACAGCATGACCCCCGGAACCCCTTGCGAGCCGAGCGTGGCGAACAGATTTGCCTTCTGGCCTGACGGATCTGGGATCAGCGTGACGGCGATCCCCGCCCCTTCGAGCAGATCCCGGACATAGTGCATCAGGGCGATATTGGGCTTCGCGCTGACCGTGTCGAACTGCATCAGGGTTTCAAGGATCGCGCGCATTGCTGGCCCCATTTTATGTATAGTCATAATAGCAGGGCCGGACCGGATGTCCATCTCCGCTTCGGCCTTTTCTTCCCCGGCATGACCGGGCAGGATGCCGCCCGACACCCTAATGACCCGAGTATCCCATGCGACTGACCCTGCCCAGCCTCCTTGTCTTTGCGCTGTCGGCCTTGCCCGCTGCGGCGGAACCGCCCCGGGCGGTGGAACGGATGGTGCAGGCCCATCGGCTCATGCTCATCGGCGCTGCGGAACGTGACGGGCTGACACAAATCGCTGCAGCGCGTCTGGCCGCAGGGGTGGTGCTGCAAAGGGTGGAACGTGCACCAGAAGTGGCAGGCAAACCGGCCAAGGCCGATGACCTGCGCCCCGGTCCGCGCGAAACTGGCGCCTTGCTGGAAGAGGCCCGCATGGCGGTGGAGGCGGATGAAACGCTGGGCATCCTGCTGGCGGGGCTGGACGGCACACTGTCGGTGCTGCCGCAGGCCAGCGTGACAGCCAGTGCCGCCGCACTCGCCCCCGGAGAGAGCCATCACTACAAGCTGGCGCTGGAAGGCGGGTCACCACGGGGGATCGGCGTGTTGGGGGATGGCGACAGCGCCCTGTTCCTGCGTATCAGCGGCGCGGATGATGATGCCCTGATGTGCCAGACAGCGGCACTTGATGGATTGCTGGCCTGCGAAATTGCCCTGCCCGAAAGCGGTTTCGTGCAGGTGCATCTGGAAAACCAGGGGCCGGGGATCAACAATTACATGCTGCTGACAGATTGACTGGGGCCCTGCCCGCCCCCAGCCCCGCTGAATGCCCCCCGCGCAGCAGCGGGGGGGCATTCAAGGATCACAGCAGTTCAGACACCAGAACGGTGCGCTTTTCCGCCACCGATTTCACTGCGGCATCCGCCAGGGCCAGCGCGATCAGCCCATCTTCACCCGAAGGTGATGCAGTACCCTTGCCTGCCAGCGCCGCGATGAAGGTGGCAATTTCGGCGGCATAGGCTTCGGTATAGCGGGTCATGAAGAAATCATGCAGCGGCGGGCGGGTATAGCCGGCAGCCGTGGCGACTTCGATCGACACGGGGCGCTGGTTTTCGGCACTGGCCGCCCCTTTCGATCCATGCACCTCGATCCGCTGATCATAGCCATAGGTGGCCCGGCGCGAATTGGAGATCATCGCCTGTTTGCCACTGGCAGTTTTCAGCAACACCTGCACGCTGTCGAAATCGCCCGCCGTGCCAATCGCCGGGTCCACCAGCACGGCGGCGGTTGCCGCGACTTCGGTGATGTCTTCGCCCAGCAGGAACCGCGCCATATCGAAATCATGGATCGTCATGTCGCGGAAAATGCCACCCGAACGGCCGATGTACTCTAGCGGAGGTGCACCCGGATCGCGCGAGGTGATCACCACCATTTCCACGTCACCGATGCTGCCCTTGTCGATTTCGGCGCGGACGGCACGGAAATGCGGATCGAAGCGGCGGTTGAACCCGACCATCAGCGTGCCCTTATGGGCGCGCACCACCTCAAGGCACTGCTTCACGCGCGCCAGCGACAGATCGATGGGCTTTTCGCAGAACACTGCCTTGCCCGCCTTCACGAAGCGTTCGATCAGATCGGCATGGGTATCGGTGGGTGTGCAGATCACCACGGCGTCGATGTCCTTCGCCGCCTCGATTTCGTCGATGGAGCGGACCTGACAGCCATATTGATCGGCAATCGCCTGCGCCGCTGCCGGGAAGGCATCGGCCACCGCCACCAGTTTGGCATTGGCATCGCCCGTCACGGCCTTTGCATGCACCTTGCCAATGCGGCCCGCACCCAGAAGGCCAAATTTCACAGTCATCTCGTCCTCTTGCGGTTTCGGCGGGGCGGACCCGCCGCGTGTCAGAAGTCTATGCGGCTTGACCGCCGGGCGGAAGGTCAGGCAGCGCTGGCTTCGCCACCCTTCACGCCGGTGATGTAGGACACGATGTCATTGCCATCGGTTTCGTCCTTGTTCAGGCTGGCGACGATCCGGCCGCGGCGGAACACCACAATCCGGTCCACCAGATCAAACACCTGCCGCAGGTTATGCGAAATCAGGATCATCGGGATGCCACGTTCCTTCAGGCCCCGGATGATGTTTTCGACCTGCGCGGTTTCCTGCACGCCAAGCGCTGCGGTGGGCTCATCCATGATCACCAGCTTGGAGGCAAAGGCCGCCGTGCGGGCGATGGACACGCATTGCCGCTGCCCGCCCGACATGTTGCGGATCGGGTTATCGACATTGGGGATTTTCACCGCCGTGGTTTTCAGCGCCTCCAGCGTGCGGTCGCGCATCGCCTTGCGGTCAAGGATCGAGAAAGGGCCAAGGCGGAGCTTGTACAACTCGCGCCCCAGAAACAGGTTCGAAGGCACATCCAGATCATCGGCCAACGCCAGCGTCTGGAACACGGTTTCGATCCCGGCCTGACGGGCCTCCAGCGGGCCAGAGAAATTCACCTCCTGCCCGTCAAAGAACACCTGACCTGCGGATTTCTGTTCCACCGCCGTGACCTGCCGCACGAAGGTGGATTTGCCCGCGCCATTATCGCCCACCACGGCGACATGCTCGCCCTTGCGGAGGATGAAATTCGCGTCTTCCAGCGCATGCACACCGCCATAGCGTTTGGTCAGGCCGCGCGTTTCCAGAATGATGTCGGTCATGATTACCCCCGTGCCCGGCCTTTTTGGCGCCATTGGTCCAGAACCACTGCCGCCACGATGATCACGCCCTTCACCATTTCCTGATAATAGGCGTCCAGCTTCAGGAAGGTGAACCCCGAGATGATGACGCCGAAGATCAGCGCCCCCAGAACCGTGCCGATGATGGACCCGCGCCCGCCTTGCAGGCTGACGCCGCCGATCACTGCCATGGCAATGGCGTCCAGTTCATACATCACCCCCATGCCGGCCTGCGCGGTCAGGTTCTTGGAGGACAGCACGATGGCCGCCAGCGCCGACAAAAGCCCGGCAATCAGGTAGATCAGCACCTTCATCTTTTCGACATTGATGCCCGACATGCGCATGGCCTGTTCGTTCGAACCAATGCCATAGCAATGCTTGCCATAGCGGGTATAAGTCAGGATCAGGTGGAACAGGATCGCCAGGCCAACAAAGATCAGCACCGGCATCATGCCCTTGCCAATGGCGGCATAGCTGTCGGTCGGGAAGGAAATCGGGTTGCCCTTGGACCACCATTTCGCAATGCCGCGTGCCGTGACCATCATGCCCAGCGTGGCGATGAAGGGGGGAATGCGGGTATAGGCCACCAGCGCCCCATTGACGATGCCAGCCACTGCGCCGCAAGTCATGCCCACCAGAACCGGCACGATGACCGGCAGATCCATCCAGCCCAGATCACCGAAGATCGCCTTGGGGTTGGGATTGCCATTCACCGTAGCCACCTGCGCAAAGCTCATGGCAATCATGGCCGTGGCACCCACGACCGACCCCGAGCTGAGGTCGATCCCGCCGGAAATGATAACCTGGGTTACCCCCAATGCGATGATCCCGGTGATCGACACCTGCAGGATGATGATCTGCAGCCGCTGCTGGTTGAACAGCGTATCCACATTGTCGCGCGTATTGAACAGGAAGCTGTCCCCCATGAACAGCCGCCCGACGCTTTCAAAGATCACGATGATCGCCACCAGCGCGATGAAGACATTCCATTCGGGCGCGCGTGCCTTTCGTGACGGATCATATTTCAGACCGCCCAGACCATGCGTTGACGATGCCATGGTACGCTCTCCCTCCCCCCAATGATTTCGGTAATCCCGGTCCCGACCCCACAACCGTGGCGATGTCGGGTGACATGAGGGGCGGCACATCCATGCCGCCCCCTGGCCTGTTAAGGCCGATCAGTTCTTGGTCAGATAGTCGGCGACATTGGCCGGGGTCACCAGTTCGAACGGCACGAAGACCTTCTGTTCCACCGCTTCGCCCTTGGCCAGTTTCACCGCCGCATCCAGCGCGCCACCACCTTGTGCTGCCGCATTCTGGAACACGGTGATGTCCAGCTCGCCCGCCTGCATCGAGGCCAGCGCGTCCTGGGTCGCATCCACGCCCGAGACGATGACCGAACCCATGTCGATGCCTGCGGCCTTGATCGCCTGAATTGCGCCCAGGGCCATTTCGTCATTATTGGCCAGAACGCCATCAAACGCCGCGCCGGTCGAAAGCCAGTTGGTCATCAGGCTTTGCGCCTGGTCGCGGCTCCAGTTGGCGGTCTGCTGGTCGATGATGTTGACCTTAACCGCGCATTTGCCCGCTTCCATCACGTCATAATAGTTCTGCGTGCGCTGGACAGCTGCCTGGTTCGACAGTTCGCCCTGCATGACATAGACGCTGACTTCGTCCTTGCCTGCGGCTTTCCACTGGTTGCACTGTTCGATGAAGCCCTGGCTGGAGGAATCCACCTCGTTTGACGCGACAAAGGCCTGATTGTCGGGCAGGCTGTCCACGTTGATCGGCTGGCGGTTCACATAAACCAGCGGAACGCCCGCAGCGGCGGCAGCATCCGACATGGCCTGGGTGGCGCTCGTGTCAACCGGGTTCACGATGATCGCATCCACACCGCTGGCGATGAAGTTGTTGATCTGGTCCAGTTGCTTGGCTACGTCATTCTGGGCGTCTTCGATCTGCACCGTCAGACCATCAGCATCGGCCTTGGCCTGCAGACCGTTGCGCAGCACGGTCAGGAAGTTGTCGTCAAACAGCGCCATCGACACGCCGATCCCGTCGGCCATCGCCGTGGTGCCGAGCAGCGATGCAAAGCCCGCCGCGATCAAGGTCTTTTTCATGGTTCACTCCTCCCAGTGAATTCCCGGCATGGGACCGCCGGGTCCAGTTGACTTCATTTTCCGCAGCATCCGAAGAATTGGGTGCGAGGTGGTGTGACCACCCGTTGCGGCAGGCTGAAGAAGTTCCTGCAGGTCGTCAACCGATTTTTGCAACCGGTTGCAAAAGAAGATGGGGGTATGCGGTGGCGCATGGATCACCCACAGGCCGCGCGGATATGGGCCATGCTGGCGGCAAGCGCGGCAAAAGGGGTGTCCAACGCATGCACGGATGGCGCGAAAGGTTCAAAGCTGATCGGCCCGACATAGCCTCCGGCCTGCAACGTGCGGATCTGCGCCACATTCCCCAGAACGTCATCGGCATCGACCAACACCCGATGCGGATCGCGCATATCGTCCAGATAGATCATATCCGTCACACCGGAAACATGAACGATTCCGGTAAGTTCCGGGTAGATCGGGCCAAAGCCTGCCAGCGCGTGATGAAAGGTATCATGCACCATGAAAAAGGTGCCATCGCCCCCCACGGCCTCGATTGCCTTGGCCAGCACATCCTTGTAACGCAGTGAACAGACTGCAAACCCCAGCGGCTCGACCATGGCCTTCAGGCCGTGGCCACGCAGCATTGGCAGAATTTCCCGCAGCGCATGGGTGGTGACCCGCAGACTTTCGTCGCGCTCAGTTGCAACGCCGTCATTGCGCGGGATCAGGCTGATCGCTTCGGCCCCGGCTGCGACCGCGATCTTCATCAGGGCCTCGGCCTCGGCCGCCTTTGCGTCCGACCAGTCGTTGAACATCTTCACCTCGGCCAGCGCCAGAAAGCGCAGGCCACGGGCGCGCAGCGCAGCCCCGACTGTGGCCGGATCATCACCACCAAACAGCACGCCCGGCAGATCGTTGCGACATTCCACGCCGACACAACCAAGCCCGGCCGCAAGATCGGCAAATGCCTGCCAGCCAAGCCGCGGAGCGGTCATGTGGTTCAGGGCAAAGGACAACATATGTGATTCCTCCCGCCGCCCCCAGGCAGCGTATGGAATTGATATTCCATTTATGGATCATTTCAACCGAAAAATTCCAATTTCAGTGCAATCATTCCATTTGTGGCTACAGCGACTCGGCCACATGGATATCCGGCGGCAGGGATTTCTGGCCCGGCACAGCTTGTCCACCGGGGTATCGATCGCCATGGTCGCCACACCCTTGGCCAGCGCCGCCCGGGGCAGCGTGCGGCCAGCCCTTGCGCTGTTTCATGCGCCGGAAGGCAGGTTTCACGCCACTTCAGGCCTTGCACGCACAAGGCTGTGCATCTGTGCGACGGGTTGGTGATGGGCCATCTGATCCAATGTCCCAAGCACATTGGTCAGTTCGACGAACGCATCGGCCATGCCCGGCGTCGCCCGAAAGACCGGTCAATCCTGCGCGCGCAGCACCCGCGCAGGGCGCACGGCCAAAGGCCGCAGCGCAAAGGCAAGCCCGGCCAGAAGCGTCGCCAGAACACCGCCGACAACGATGGCCAGCGCCGAGACGGGTTCGAAGACATAATCTCCTTCCATCACGAAGACCATGACGGCCCAACCCGCGATCCCTCCGGCAAGGATCGCCACTAGCCCCGCCGCCGCCCCCATCAGGCCCGCGCGCAAGGCAAAGCTGGTCAGTATCCGGGCGCGGGTTGCGCCCATGACCTTCAGGATCGCGGCCTCGTAGCTGCGGGCCTGTTCGCCCGCTGCCGCCGCACCGATCAGCACGACAAAGCCGGTTACCAGAACTGCAAGCGCCGCCCAGGCAGTTGCGGTGGCGATGGCATCCAGCGCCTCGGTCACCCGGGCGATGGCATCCCGTACGCGGACCGCCGTGATATTGGGCCATTCGCCGGCCAGATCGCGCAGGATGCGGGCTTCCTGATCTTCAGGCGCGTAGATGGTGGCGATATGGGTATGGGGTGCGCCCTGCAACGCGCCGGGGTTCAGCGTCATCACGAAGCCCATCCCGGCGGTGGAAAAATCCACCTCGCGCAAGCTGGTGATGGTGGCGGTGATGTCGCGCCCCAGCACGTTGATCGTGACGCTGTCGCCCAGTTTCAGCCCCATCTCCTCCGCCTCGGTCGCGGCAAAGCTGACCTGCGGCGGCCCGGCATAATCTGCGGGCCACCAATCCCCGGCCACCACCTTGGTATTGGCAGGCGGGGTGGCGGCATAGGTGATCCCGCGATCGCCGCGCACCACCCAATGTTCGCCCGCCACTTCGCGCGCCGGGCGGCCATTGATCTGCGTCAATACAGCACGCAACATCGGCGCGCTTTCCACCCGCGAAATCGCCGGGTCTGCTTTCACTTTTGCAAGAAACGGCGCGATCTGGTCGGGTTGGATATCCACAAAGAAATAGCTGGGCGCCAAGGTCGGCAGATCCCGGTCGATGGCTGAACGCAGGTTGGAATCAATCTGGCCAACCGCTGCCAGAACCGACAGGCCAAGCCCGAGCGAGAGGATAACCGACACCGCCTCGCCCCGCGGGGCGGCAATGGCACCAAGGGCGGCACGCAGTGCAACCCAACCGCGGGCCCGCCGCGCCGCGCCCCGCGCCAAGCGCCGCAATCCCAATGCGGCAAGCGTCAGGATCGCCAGCGCAGCCAGCACGCCCCCGGCAACACCAAGCGCAAGCGCCCACATGCCCGACAACCAGACTGCACCGCCGACCAGCGCAAACGCGGTGATCACGATGGCCAACATCACACCAGCACGCGGACGCCCGCCGCCCCCTGCCCCGCGATACAGCGCGGCGGCCTTTACCCCTTCGACCCGCGCCAGTGGCCAGAGCGTGAACAACAGCGCCGTCAGCGCGCCATAGCCTGCCGCCTCGATCAACGGGCGGGGATACAGTCCAAAGGCCACCGGAAAGGGCAGTTGCGCCGCGATGACCGGCCCCGCCAGCAAAGGCAAAGCCGCGCCGATCACCAAACCGATGGCGATGCCAATTCCCGCGAGAACGCCGATCTGCAGCAGGTAGATGCGGAAGATCAGCCGGCCTTCGGCCCCCAGCGTGCGCAGGGTGGCGATCACCGGCACCTTGCCCTCCAGATAGGCGCGCACCGCCGCAGAAACCCCGACACCGCCCACAGCCAACCCGGCCAGACCGACCAGCACAAGGAAAGCCCCGATCCGTTCGACAAAGCGTTCCACACCCGGCGCGGCGCGGCGCTTGTCAGACCAGCGCAGGCCGGTCTGGGTGAATTTCGCTTCGGCCTCGGCCTGCAGCGCGGCAAGGTCTGCAGTTTCGGGCAGATCAAGCCGATATTCGGTTTCGTAAAGTGACCCCGGAACAATCAGGCCCGATTGCACCAGATCGGTTGTTTTTACGATGGTGGCGGGCGCAAGGCCAAACCCCCCGTTCGAGCTGTCAGGCTGACGGATCAGGGCGGCGCTGACGTGAAATTCTTGCGTGCCAAGACGCATGACAGCACCCGGGGCAAGCCCCATGCGATCCATCAGCACCCGATCCACCACGGCACCGGGCAGCCCGTCGTGTGGGGCCAACGCCTCGGCCATGCCCAGTGCTGGCTCCAGTTGCACCGCGCCTTCCAGAGGATACAGGTCATCCACCGCCGTGACCTGCGTCAGCGCACGCTCATCACCCACAGCCAGCATGGAGCGAAACTCCACCACCTCGGACACACGGGTGGCGATCCTGTCCATGAAGGCGCGTTCGGCTGGTTCGGCAAAGCGATAGGTGAATTCCATCTGCGCATCGCCGCCCAGCAACACGGCACCCTGATCGCGCAGGCCGCCTTCTATCGCGGCGCGCACCATACCAACGGCGGCAATCGCCGCCACCCCAAGCGCCAGACAGATCAGAAAGATGCGGAAACCCTGCAGACCGCCGCGCAATTCGCGCCGGGCCAGACGCCATGCAAGGCCGGTCATGCTGCCACCCGACCATCGACCAGACGCACGACCCGGTCACAGCGGGCGGCAAGGTCCGGTGCATGGGTCACCAGAACCAGCGTCGCGCCATGCCGGTCGCGCAGGGCGAACAGCATGTCCATGATCGCGGCCCCGTTGGTCGCATCCAGATTGCCGGTCGGCTCGTCCGCCAGCAGGATGGCCGGGCGCGGCGCGGCGGCGCGTGCCAGCGCAACACGCTGCTGTTCCCCGCCCGACATCTGCGCCGGATAGTGATCCAGGCGATGACCCAGGCCGACAGCGCGCAGTTCCGCCTCGGCCCTGTCAAAGGCATCGCGATGGCCAGCCAGTTCCAGCGGCACCGCCACGTTTTCCAGCGCGGTCATCGCGGGGATCAGGTGGAAGCTCTGGAACACCACCCCCATGTTGCCCCTACGGAACCGGGCCAGCGCATCTTCGTCCATCGCGCCCAGGTCCTGCCCCAATGCCGCGACGCGCCCCCCCGTTGCCCGTTCCAGCCCGCCCATCAGCATCAGCAGCGAAGATTTGCCCGACCCGGATGGCCCGACCAGCCCGACAGTCTGGCCGCGATCAACTGTCAGCGAAATACCCTTGAGTATCTCGACCGCCCCGGCATTTCCGGCCAATGTCAGCCGCGCATCTTCCAATGCCAGAATCGGATCGCCCATGGTCTCTGCCCTTCGCCTTGCCTGTTGTCTGTCATATGGGGCGCGCCGCGCGCTTGGCAAAGCCCTGATCCCGCTGCTTTTCGCCATTTCCGGCGCTGCCGCCGCGGAAACCACCGAAATCGTGGCCTTGGGCGACAGCCTGACCGCGGGCTATGGCCTGGCCGAGGGCGAGGGGTTTGTGCCGCAACTGCAGGGCTGGCTGGTGGCCAACGGTCTGGACGTGCGTGTGGTGAATGCGGGGGTTTCGGGGGATACGACGGCAGGCGGCCTGTCGCGGCTGGACTGGTCGCTGACACCGGAAACCGATGTGCTGATTGTGGCGCTTGGCGGGAATGATCTGCTGCGCGGGCTCGACCCGGGCATGAGCCGGTCAAATCTGGATGCCATCCTGACCACGGCCACCGCGCGGGGCCTGAAAGTGTTGCTGGTGGGGCTGCCCGGCCCTGCGAATTACGGCCCCGACTGGAAGGCAGAATTCGATGCGATCTTTCCCGATCTGGCGGCCAAACATGGCGTGGCAATGGAGCCGAATTTCATGGCCGGTCTGGCCGAGGCCGCCGGGGGCACCGACCCTGCCACGATCCGCCCGCTGATGCAGGCTGACGGCATCCACCCAAATTCCGAAGGGGTGAAAGCGATCGTGGGCTATCTGGGGCCGAAGCTGCGTGATCTGCTGGCCAACTGACCGCAGATCACGCGCGGCCGTTCAGGCCACCTTCAGCACGATCTTGCCGATATGGCCCGAGCTTTCCATCCGCGCATGGGCGGCGGGGGCCTCGGTCAGCGGGAATTCGCTGTCCATCACCGGGCGCAGCGCGCCCTTCGCAATCAATGGCCAGACCTGTTCGGCCAGATCGCGGGCATAGCGCGCCTTGGCCAGATCGCTCTGCGGCCGCAGGGTCGAACCGGTGATGGTCAGACGGCGGGTCATCACCTCGGCGAAGTTCAGTTCCACCTTGGGGCCTTGCAGAAAGGCGATCTGCACCAGCCGCCCGTCATCGGCCAGCGCCTTCACATTGCGCGGCAAATAGCTGCCGCCCACCATGTCAAGGATCAGGTTCGCGCCGCCTTCGGCCTTCATCAGCGCCACGAAATCTTCGGACCGGTAGTTGATCGCGCGCTCTGCCCCCAGATCAAGGCAGGCCTTGCATTTGTCATCAGATCCGGCAGTGGCAAAAACCCGGGCGCCCAGAGCGCGGGCCAACTGGATCGCCGTCGTGCCAATGCCTGACGATCCGCCATGAACCAGAAACCGTTCGCCCGCTTTCAGCCCGCCGCGCAGCACCACGTTCGACCAGACGGTGAAACAGGTTTCCGGCAGGCAGGCGGCTTCGCGCAGCGCCATGCCTTCGGGCACTGGCAGGGCGTGGTCTTCCGGGCAGATCGCATATTCCGCATAGCCGCCACCGGGGAGCAGCGCGCAAACAGCATCACCCACCTGCCAGCGCGTCACACCCGGCCCGACGGCGGCCACATGGCCCGCAGCCTCCAGCCCCGGCAAGGGCGAGGCAGTGGGGGGCGGGGCGTAAAGACCGGCACGCTGCAGGGCATCGGGGCGGTTTACCCCGGCATAGGCGACCCGGATCAGGATCTGGCCGTGGCCCGGCACCGGCACCGTGACCTGTACGGGTTTCAGCACCTCGGGCCCACCGGGGGCCGAGATTTCCATGGCTTGCATCACATGCGGAGGAGGAAGCGTCATAGCGGGTCTTTCATGGTTCCGGGAAGATCATCGGGCCTGTGCGGTGCGCGGATGCCAGACAGCAGTTTCATCGGCCCGGCCAGCAGCGCGCGCGTCAGCGGATTGGCCTGCAGCCCGGCCTTGAGCTTTTCGAACTGCATCACGTTTTCGATGCGGCGATCCAGAAATTCGCGGGTGTTCTGCTGGCCGGGGCTGTCATCGCCCAGCCAGAACAGCACAGTGGCAGAATAGACCGCAGACAGGGTGGCCCGCTTGGAATACCAGTTCAGATCGTCGGATGTATCGCCCAGGGCCGTCCAGATCGCATCGGCAGTGCCCCAGATCGCCTTGCCCCCTTCTGCTGCATTGTGCGGCAGCGCAAAGAAGGTGGTGCCCCGCCGGACCAGTTCCTTGTCCTCGACCAGATCCAGCCGGGCCATCACAGCCGCCGCAATCCGGTCGCGAAAGCGCAGGCTTCCCAGATCCATATCGGCCAGCCGGGCCACCATGCACGCATCGCCCTTACGGTGATAGGCCAGCGCCAGATCCAGCGGCCCGCGCGGGAACAGCGCCGCCCCCAAGGCCGGGTCAATTCCCGAATCGGTCAGCGCCGCCTTCAGTGTGGCATCGGACCAGCCATCAAAGGGCACATGTGGCAAAGCCGCCTCAAGCACACGCATTGCCGGGGATTGTTCGGTCATCGGCCTCTCCTTTGCCGTGATGCTAGACAAGTCGGCCGGGCTTTGCTATGGCCCGCCTGCCTGCACATATAGTGCAACTCTAGCTTAGGAAGGTGGTGACAACCACATGCAGGTCAGCGTTCGTGACAATAACGTCGAACAGGCGCTCCGCGCCCTGAAGAAGAAACTTCAGCGCGAAGGCGTGTTCCGCGAAATGAAGCTCAAGCAGCATTTCGAAAAGCCTTCCGTCAAGAAGGCCCGTGAGCAAGCCGAAGCCGTCCGCCGTGCACGCAAACTCGCACGGAAGAAGGCACAGCGCGAAGGCGCTCTCTGAGAGACGTGTCTGAGCACTGGGCGGGGTAACCCGCCAGTCAAGGGAACCCCCGTCCTTCGGCCGGGGGTTTTTCTTTGGGCTGTTTCTGCCTAGCTCAGAACCAGATCGCCCCGATCAAGTTCGGGTAAACCCTGCAATTGCGCCAGAAGCTGTGCCGCCGCCGCACCATTGCCATCGCGGTCGAACCACAGGCGCCCGGTGTCACGGTCATAGATCAGGTGCTGGTCGGCGGTTTCGGCAGCCGCGCCGACATGGAATTCTGCAGCAGAGATGGCTTTGCCCAAGACGAGGAAGGGCCGCCCGTCCAGAACCAGTCGGTCCGTCGCCCCGAAATCGCCGATGCGGTCGCCTTCCGCCGCGCGCAGGATGAAGCTGTCGGCACCGGCCCCGCCTGTCAGATCATCGCGCCCCGCTCCGCCATCCAGCCTGTCGGAACCAGCCCCACCTGACAGCGTGTCGCGGCCCTGCCCGCCGGACAGAATGTCATTGGCCTTTCCCCCGTCCAGCTGGTCATTGCCCGCCCCGGCATTGATCCGGTCGCGCCCCGCCCCTCCGAACAGAAGGTCATCCCCCCGCAGCCCGTTCAGCGTATCGTGGCCGCCCAGCGCCAGCAGATGATCGGCGAAATCAGTGCCGGACATGGCATTGCTGCTGGCCGTTCCCAACTGGCGGGCCGGATTGGCGTCAGGCGTATCGCTGAACCAGACATGCATGATGGTGCGCCCATTGGCCAGCCGGTCGATTCCGACGCCGATGGCAGTCCAGCTGAAATCGGCCCAGACGCCTGTGTTGCGGATCACCGCGTCATGGCCGGGTGAGCCTTTCCATGAGGCCAGCGCCGCCGACGGAGTGGTGACCCCGCCGAGTTCGGTGGAAATTTCAAAACCGAACCCTTCAAAACCTGTGCCCAGGCGTTCGGGCGCGTGCCACATGATCTCGGGCTGGCGATGGTCGGAAAAGTAAGGGGCGTCAGACCAGCTGTGCAGATTGGCCCCATCGGGCAGGTCGAGCCGAGGTTGCCAGATATTGGCGACCGTATCCGTTGCATGGCGTCCGGCCGTTATGGTCAGGGCATCGGACAGCGGAATGGCCGCCAAACCGTTTTCGGCACGATAATCCATGATCAGCCGATACAGCGTCATTTCCTCGGCTGACAGGGTGTCATTGGCGGTGGGCGCGTAGATATCAACGGTCATGGCACGCTCCGGCAAGCTTTCGGCCCGTAGTCCAGCACGAAGATATTCAAAAATCAACTTTGCCCGGCTTCACAGACCATATCACACTACAAACGCGGTGGTCTTCAGCACCGTGCGCAGCGCGAAAGAGCTTTGCATCTGCGCAACCCCCGGCAGGCGCGACAGGTATTGCCGATGGATGCGGGCGAAATCTTCGGTATCCTGCACCACGATTTTCAACAGATAATCCGCACTGCCCGCCATCAGGTGACATTCCAGAATGTCGGGGATACGCGCCACTTCGCGTTCAAACGCATCCAGCAGTTCATCCGCCTGTCCCTGCAGAGTGATTTCCACAAAGACCGTGGTCGGGCGGCCCAGCCGACGCGCATCAAGCAGGGCAACATAGCCTGCGATGTATCCCTCCTCTTCAAGCCGCTGCACCCGCCGGTGACAGGCAGAGGCAGACAGGTTCACCTGTTCGGACAATTCGGCATTGGTGATCCGTCCGTTCTTCTGCAACACGGTCAGGATGCGGCGGTCTGTTGCGTCAAGTTCCATGGCTTTGGTGATTTCTTTCCTGAATTGGCGGCATTGTCGAAGTAAATTACCATCAGCCCATCGCGAAGGGCCAGAGAATTCAAACTTCTTGCGCCGATTCTGGCTCAGGCTGATGGCACAGGCCCGCGCGGGGAGGTGCGGGCGATCAGGGAGAAACGCAATGAAGATCGGTTGCCCGAAAGAAATCAAACCGCAGGAATTTCGCGTGGGCATGACGCCCGATGCCGTCCGCGAGGCGGTGGGTCATGGTCACGCGGTGGTGATGGAAACCAAGGCCGGGATGGGCGCGGGGTTCACGGATGAGGATTACATCGCAGCAGGCGCGACGATCCTTGGCACGGCAGAAGAGCTCTTTGCCCAGGCCGACATGATCGTGAAGGTGAAGGAGCCGCAGGCGGTGGAGCGCAAGCGGCTGCGCGAGGGGCAGGTGCTATTCACCTATCTGCATCTGGCCCCGGACCCGGAGCAAACCCGCGATCTGCTGGACAGCGGCGTGACCGCGATTGCCTATGAAACCGTGACCGATGATCGTGGCGGCTTGCCGCTCTTGGCACCGATGTCCGAAGTGGCCGGGCGGCTTGCGCCGCAGGTGGGCGCCTGGACTCTGCAAAAGGCCAATGGCGGGCGCGGCGTGCTGCTGGGCGGCGTGCCGGGCGTGCTGCCTGCCAAGGTGCTGGTGATCGGCGGCGGGGTGGTGGGCACCCATGCGGCCAAGGTCGCCGCCGGTATGGGCGCCGATGTGACGGTGATCGACCGTTCGGTGAACCGGCTGCGCTATCTGGATGATGTCTTCGGGCGCGAGTTCAAGAATGCCTATGCCAGCGCAGGCAATACCATTGCGTTGGCGCGCGAAGCCGATCTGATCATCGGCGCGGTGCTGATCCCGGGTGCGGCGGCGCCCAAGCTGATCTCCCGTGCGCAGCTCAAGGAACTGAAACCCGGCGCGGCACTGGTGGATGTGGCGATCGACCAGGGTGGCTGTTTCGAGACCAGCCGCGCCACCACCCACCAGGACCCGATCTATGAGGTGGACGGCATCATGCATTACTGCGTGGCCAATATGCCGGGCGCGGTGGCGCGCACCTCGACCCAGGCGCTTGGCAATGCCACCATGCCCTTCATGCTGGCCTTGGCCGACAAGGGCTGGAAACGCGCCTGCGCCGAAGACAAGCACCTGCTGAACGGGCTGAATGTTCATGCCGGCAAGTTGACCTATGAGGCAGTGGGCGTGGCGCTGAACCTGCCGACGATCGCGGCGGCAGACGCGCTGACGATCTGATCCGCCGAGCGACGGAACTTGGCCGCTGACGCGTATCATGGGGCACCCGATCACAGGTGCCCCATGTTTCCTTCAAGATATCGACCTTCGACCCTGATCCTCTGGATCGTTCTTGCCCTGCCGTCACTGGGCATGATTGGCCCGCTGTTTGGCGATGACCCGCGCGCCTTTCATCGGCTGCTGCACCCAACCGGCGAATTTGCCGCGCGTTTCATGATCATCGGCATGATGGCCTCGGGGCTGATGCTGCTGTTTCGCAGGGCAGGCTGGACCCGATGGCTGCTGCATCATCGGCGCGACATCGAAGTCGCGGCCTTTGCCTATGCCGCATTGCATACCGTGATCTATGTGATCGACCGGGGCACGCTGGACCGCGTTCTGGAAGCCCTGCCCCGCCCGGATATCTGGACAGGCTGGGCCGCCATGCTGATCTTTCTGCCGCTCGCGGCCACCTCGAACACCTTGTCGCAGCGCTGGCTGCGTTCGGGATGGAAAAGCTTGCAACGCTTGGCCTGGCCTGCGGCGGTGCTGGTGCTGATCCACTGGGCAGCCTTGCATGACTGGGGTGGCTGGCCCCCGGCCGCCGTGCATTTCGGGCCGCTGCTGGCACTTTGGGCCTATCGGCTCTGGTACTGGTATCTGCGTCCGCGCCGCCCCGCCGTTGCCTGACGGAACATGGAAAACGGCCCGCAGGCTAGGCTGCGGGCCGTGTATTCAGGCCGGTCTGGCCTTACTTCTTCAATGCGACAAGAATTTCCTTCAGCAGGTCCACCTCGGTCGGGCCAGCGGGCGCAGCCGGGGCTTCTTCCTTTTTCGGCATCAGCTTGTTCACGGTGCGCACGATCAGGAACACCACCCAGGCAATGATCAGGAACTTGATCACGGCATTGATGAAGTTACCGACATTGAAGCGCGCATCGCCGATCGAGAAGCCGACCGACGAAAAATCGATGCCACCGATGATCATCCCGATCAGCGGATTGACCAGATCGTCCACCAGCGAGGTAACGATGGCGGTAAAGGCCGCACCGATGATCACCCCGACCGCGAGATCAAGCACGTTCCCGCGCGAGATGAATGCCTTGAATTCGTTCAACATGTATAGGCCCCTTTGTCCTTCGTCCGTCGGGGTGCCTCCAGCACGGGCCCCCGGTTGTTTTTGACGCGCATTTGCGCGACATCACTATGACACACAGACTCCTGTCCTGTGATGGGGAATTCTGCGTGTCGGGCATCAGAAGCGGCGTGTATTTGCAGCCTGTTGCGCTTTCTGGCATAGGGCGGCAAGCCCGAACCCGGCGGAGGCACCCATGGCTGACGATCTCCATACGCGCGAAGATGACCACGGCCACGACGACGGCCTTGATGGTGATATTCATCCGCTGTTCCACGGCGCCCCGGCCTCGACCGAATTTCGCAAACTGCGCAAGCGTCTGGTGCGCGAAGTTCGCGCGGCAATCGATCATTACGGCATGATCGAACGCGGTGCGCGGTGGCTGGTGTGCCTGTCAGGGGGCAAGGACAGCTATACCCTGCTGGCTGTGCTGCACGAATTGCAATGGCGTGGCCTGCTGCCGGTAGATTTGTTGGCCTGCAATCTGGATCAGGGGCAGCCCAATTTTCCCGCCACGGTCCTGCCCGAATTTCTGGCCCGCATGGGCGTGCCCCATCGTATCGAATATCAGGACACCTATTCGGTCGTGATGGACAAGATCGGGCCGGGCAAGACCATGTGTTCGCTCTGTTCCCGCCTGCGGCGCGGCAATTTGTATCGCATCGCCCGCGAGGAAGGCTGTTCGGCGGTGGTGCTGGGCCATCATCGCGACGACATCCTGGAAACCTTCTTCATGAACCTGTTCCATGGCGGGCGGCTGGCCACGATGCCACCAAAGCTCTTGAACGAAGAGGGCGACCTGTTCGTCTATCGCCCGCTGGCCTTCGTGGCCGAGGCAGATTGCGAAAAATTCGCCAAGGCCATGAATTACCCGATTATTCCCTGCGATCTTTGCGGCAGTCAGGAAGGATTGCAGCGCCAGCAGGTCAAGCAGTTGCTGGATGGCTGGGAAAGCCGCAGCCCAGGGCGGCGGCAGGTGATGTTCCGCGCCTTGATGAATGCCCGGCCCTCGCATCTGCTCGACCCGGGGGTGTTTGATTTTGCCGGCTTGCAACGTGTGACTGGATCAGTTGAAGAAAATCCTCCGCAATTGAAGGGCTTCGATTAACGAAACCGTGAAGGTGATTCCCCTACCCTGAGCGCGACCAGGGCATGGGCGCCCCGGCAGACGGAGACGGGGTTCGGCATGCAAAGAAGGCTGGGGCAGCGCGGCTGGGACAAGATCAGGTTCGGCCTTGGCGTTTTGCGGCGACCGGAATTCCTGATCTTCCTGCCGGCCTTGACCCTTGCCGCTTTCTGGATTGGTGGCGAACGTGCGCTGCTGGTTGTGGCGCTGATTGCCCCGCTGATCTTTCTGCTGGGCAGCGCCATCCGCCCGGAGGACACCGCCCCCCCCGCCCCCGAAACGCTGGATGGTCTGGGCTTGCGTCCGCAGATGGTCCAGACGCTGGACCGGGTGCTGCAGGAAGCCCCGGTTACCGGGCGTAACACAGCCTGCATCGTTCTGATGTTTGATGATGCTGACAGCCTGCTGGATCGGCATGGCAGGGCAGCCCAGGGCGAGGTGCTTGCCCGCAGTGCTGAACGCTTGTCGGCTGCGCTGCGTCAGGGCGACATGCTGGTCCGACTGGAAGGTGGCGGTTTTGCCATCGCCCTTGCTCCGCAGCGTCGGCTGGAACTGGAAACTCTGGTGCAGCTTTCCGCGCGCCTGCAATCTGCCGTCGCCCCCCCCATCAGCGTGAATGGGATCAGGATTTATGTCAGCTGCTCGGTCGGGTTCTGCCTTGGGGCACAGCTGGCCACCCCCTCGGGCAAAGCCCTGCTGGATGCCGCACAGGTTGCTGCGGCAGAGGCCCTGCGCAACGGACCCGGCGCAATTCGCGGCTATGCCCATGACATGCCGCGTCGGCGCGCAGACCGGGATGCGCTGCGTGCAACGCTGGAAACGGCGCTGGACGAAGGTCAGATCCGCCCCTGGTTCCAACCACAGGTATCCACCGATTCGGGAACCATCACCGGGTTCGAGGCCCTGGCCCGCTGGCACCACCCTGAACGCGGAGTGGTTCCTCCGGCCGAATTCCTCAGCGCCATTGAAGAGGCGGGGCTGATCGAACGTCTGGGCGAGGTCATGCTCTATCATGCTCTGGCGGCGCTGGTCCGCTGGGACAAGGCCGGGCTGCATATCCCGCGTATCGGAGTGAACTTCTCGGGTCCGGAACTGCGCAATCCGCGCCTGGTGGAACGCCTTCAGTGGGAGTTGGAACGGTTTGATCTGTCGCCAGACCGGCTGGCGGTCGAGGTTCTGGAGACTGTGGTGGCAACCACCGAAAATGACATCATCGTGCAGAATATCGATGCTCTGGCACGGCTGGGCTGCTGCATTGATCTGGATGATTTCGGCACCGGCCATGCCGCCATCGGCAATATCCGCCGCTTTGCCGTGACACGGCTGAAAATTGACCGCAGCTTCGTCAAGAAGGTGGATGAAGACCGCGACCAGCAGAAAATGGTGGCTGCCATCCTGTCGCTGGCGGAACAGCTGGGTCTGGAAACCCTGGCCGAAGGCGTGGAGACCCCCGGAGAACACGCCATGCTGGCGCAACTGGGCTGCGGCCATGTTCAGGGATTCGGCATCGGGCGTCCCATGCCCTTCGACCAGACGATGGACTGGATCACCAGCTTCCGGGCACGCCAACCCAACCCGCCACGCATCGGATCGCGCGCGGGGTAACCCCCGCGCTCTGTCAATTGGCCCCGATTTCCTGCCGGATGGGGTAAACCCGCCCGCAAAACCGCTTGACCTTTCGCCCCCCCTTCTGTTGAACCACGCTGACCCTGACAGGGCCAACCTGACAAAGGACGGTGGGGATCGCAAATGGACGATCAGAACAAGAATCTCATTCTGGCAACTGCACTCAGCTTCCTTGTGATCCTGGTGTGGTTCGTGCTGTTCCCGCCGGAAGAGCCGGTCGCCGACGCGAATGCCCCGGCAGTGATCACCCAACAGGCCGAAACGACACCGGCGGCTGACACCGTGCCTGCACAGGGCGAAATCGCCGCCGTGCCGGAAGCCCAGCGCCTGCCGATTGATACGCCGCGGCTGCAGGGCTCGATCTCGCTGGATGGTGCCCGGATCGACGACCTGTCGCTGAAAGCCTATCGCGCCACGCTTGATCCCGATGCGCCGATTGTGCGGCTGCTGTCGCCGGTCGGCCAGCCCCACGCTTATTATGCGGTCTATGGCTGGACCCCGGGCGGCGCGCTTGATTTCGCAGATGTGCCCGGGGCCACAACCCAATGGCAACTGGCCGAGGGCGATACGTTGGCGCCCGGCAAGCCTGTCAAACTGCAATGGCAGAACGCCAAAGGCCTGGTCTTCACCCGCAGTATCGCGATTGACGACGATTATCTGTTTACCGTCACCGATTCCGTGCAGAACACCGGGGCCGAGGCCCAGACCCTGCAGCCCTATGGTGTGATCGCGCGCCACGGCAAACCGGGGGATCTGCAGAATTTCTTCGTGCTGCACGAAGGAGTGGTGGGACGGACCGACGGCAAGCTGGCCGAGGTGGATTACGATGATGTCGCCGCCCTGCCGGTTGTCGCACGCGAAGGCGCTCAGGCCGAGGTGATCGACGCCACAACCGATGGCTGGATTGGCTTTACCGACAAATACTGGATGGCCGTGCTGGTGCCCGAACAGGGCAAGCCCTTCACCGCCGTCACCAAATACAATGCACAGGCCGATATCTATCAGACCGAAACCCGGCTGCCCGCCCTCACCGTGGCTCCGGGGGCTGCGGTCGAGGTCAGTTCACAGCTCTTTGCCGGGGCCAAGGAATGGGAAACCATCCGCGCCTACGAAAAATCCGGTATCGCGGGTTTCCTCGATTCGATCGACTGGGGCTGGTTCTTCTTCCTGACCAAACCGATCTTTGCCCTTCTGCACTGGCTCAACCTGCAGATCGGGAACATGGGCTGGGCCATCATCGCCCTGACCTTCGTTCTGAAGCTGCTGGTGCTGCCGTTGGCCTATAAATCCTATGTCAGCATGGCACGGATGAAGGAACTGCAGCCCGAGGTGGAGGCGCTGAAGGAGCGCTGCGGCGAAGACAAGGCCCGCATGCAGAAGGAAATGATGCAGCTCTACAAGGACAAGAAGGTCAATCCTGCGGCGGGCTGTCTGCCCATCCTGATCCAGATCCCGATCTTCTTTGCCCTGTACAAGGTGATCTTCGTCACGCTGGAACTGCGTCACGCGCCGTTCTTCGGCTGGCTGACCGACCTGTCGGCACCGGATTCCTCGTCGCTGTTCAACCTGTTCGGCCTGATGCCCTGGGCAGCACCGGAACAGGGCAGCATGCTGGCGCTGATCTTCATTGGTATCCTGCCGATCCTGCTGGGCATTTCCATGTGGCTGCAGCAAAAGCTGAACCCGGCACCCGCCGATCCGGCCCAAGCGATGATCTTTGCCTGGATGCCCTGGGTCTTCATGTTCATGCTGGGCAGCTTCGCCAGCGGGCTTGTGGTGTACTGGATCACCAACAACATGATTACCTTCACACAGCAGTATGCGATCATGCGCAGCCATGGGCACAAGCCCGACATCTTCGGCAATATCCGGGCCAGCTTTGCACGAAAGCCCGCTCCGGCTGCACCCCCGGCGAAAGGCAAGAAATGACGGCGCGGCTTGACCGGATCATCCGCCACCCGATCAAAAGCCACGGACGCGAAGACCTCGCGTCCGTTCGGCTTTTGGCGGGGGCGGCACTGCCCTGGGATCGGCATTGGGCTGTCGCCCATGAGGCGGCGCGGCTGGTGCCGGGCTGGAACCCCTGCGTGAACTTTGCGCGGGGCGCCAAGGCCCCCGCGCTGATGGCCATTGCGGCTCAGCTGGATGAAGGTTCGGGCACGCTGACCCTGACCCACCCGGACCGCCCTGCCCTGACCTTCCGCCCCGATGATCCCGCAGATCAGCCGGGCTTTCTGGACTGGGTACGACCGCTGAATCCGGAAAACCGGGCGCAACCGACACAGATCCTGCAGGCTGGGGTCGCGATGACCGATACCGATTATCCTTCGGTGTCGATCCTGAATCTGGCGTCAAATCATGCGCTCGGCGCGCATATGGGGATGGAGCTTTCGCCCCATCGCTGGCGCGGAAATCTCTGGGTCGATGGCTGGGCGCCGTGGCAGGAATTCGATCTGATCGGACGGCGGCTTCGCATTGGTGCGGCGCTGCTTGAGGTGCGCGAACCGATCACCCGCTGTAACGCCACCCGCGCCAATCCCGATACGGGCCGGATCGAAGGCGACACCCTGGCCGCCTTGCAAACCCATTGTGATCATCAGGATTTCGGCGTTTATGCCGTGGTTCTGGAACCCGGGCAGATCGCCACGGGGGACGAGGTGACCCTGACATGACTGCCCTGCCATTCCCGTTGGCCCCCGAACCCGATGATTTCGCGCGCGAGCGCGGACGGCTGATGTTTGCGGGCCCTGTCGATTTCGTCAAAGGCGTCGTCGCCATGTCCGGCCTGCCCCCGGCAGATCGGGTCGAGGTCTGCTTTGCTGGGCGCTCAAACGTCGGGAAATCCAGCCTGATCAACGCCTTGACCGGGCGCAAGAACCTGGCGCGCGCCTCCAACACGCCGGGCCGCACGCAAGAGATCAACTTCTTCTCGCTGGGCGAGGCCCGCTATGTGGTGGACCTTCCGGGCTATGGCTTTGCCGAGGCCCCGGTGGCCACGGTGCGCAAATGGCAGGAACTGCTGAAGCAATATCTGCAAGGCCGCCAGACCCTGCGCCGGGCCTTCGTGCTGATCGATTCGCGCCATGGCGTGAAGTCGGTGGATGAGGAGATCATGACCCTTCTCGACAAATCCGCCGTCACCTTTCAGGTGGTGATGACCAAGATGGACAAGCTCGCCCGCCCCGAGCGCGAGAAGAACCTTGACCAAACGCGCGCTGCTCTGGCCAAACACCCCGCCGCCTACCCTGAGATCGTGATGACGAGTTCGGAAAAGGGCGACGGGATCGAAACGCTGCGCGCCATCATCGCGGGGCTGGAATGAGCCTTGCACAGGTGGCCATTGGCGGTGCGCTTGGGGCTTCGCTGCGCTATGGGGTGGGTCTTGCCCTGCCGCGCGGTGGCTTTCCCTGGCATACGCTGACGGTCAATGTGCTGGGCTCGGCCCTGATGGGCTTTCTGATGGTGTGGCTGGCGCATCGCGGTCACCAGAATCTTGGGCCCTTTCTGATGACCGGCCTTCTGGGTGGCTTCACCACCTTTTCGGCCTTTTCCATGGATACAATGGCGCTGATCCAGCGCGGGCAGGTGCTTTCCGCCTGTCTTTATGTGGCGGGCTCGGTCCTGCTGTCCCTTGCGGCCTTTGCCTTGGCCGCCCAGTTGACCCGGAGCCTTGCATGAGCGGCGTGACATATGAAACCGTATCGGCAGATGAGGGCGAACAGCGGCTGGACCGTTGGTTCAAGCGCCGCTTCCCGCAGGTGACCCAGGGCAATATCGAAAAGATGTGCCGCACCGGGCAGGTGCGCGTCGATGGCGGCCGCGCCAAGGCCTCGGACCGCGTGGCGCCGGGCATGGTGATCCGCGTGCCGCCCCTGCCCGAGGCCGAGGCCCCGGTCTATGCCAAACCCGAAGGCATCAGCGCCGCTGACGCCAAGATGATTCAGGCCTGCGTCCTCTACAAGGACGAGCATATGATCGTGCTGAACAAGCCCGCAGGCCTGCCCTCGCAGGGCGGCTCGGGCCAGGGCGATCGCCATGTCGATGGTCTGACCGATGCGCTGAAATTCGGCTACAAGGATCGCCCGAAACTGGTCCACCGGCTAGATAAGGATACTTCGGGTGTCTTGATGCTGGCCCGCACCGACCGCGTGGCCCGCGCGCTGTCGGAATCGCTGCGCCATCGCCAGACCCGCAAGATTTACTGGGCTTTGGTCGCGGGTGTGCCGCATCCCCGGCAGGGCAGCATCAAATACGGGCTGATGAAAAGCGGCGGGCGCGGCGACAACGAAAAGATGGTCTGCATCCATCCTGCCAAGATGAGCGATTACCCGGATGCCAAGCGGTCGCATACCGATTACTTCACCCTCTGGTTCCTCGGCACCCGCATGTCCTGGATGGCGCTGGAGCCGATCACCGGCCGCACCCACCAGCTGCGCGCGCATATGGCGGAACTTGGCCATCCCATTCTGGGTGATGGCAAATATGGCGGTTCCTCAACCGAGAACCTGGGCGATGGATGGGGCGCGGGCGCGGGCGGCGATCTGTCGCGCAAGCTGCATCTGCATGCCCGCCGCCTGACGGTGGAACACCCGATCCTGAAAACCGAGATGACCTTCACCGCCCCCCTGCCCGAGCATATGGCCCGCACCTGGAAGCTGCTCGACTGGAACGAGGGCGACGTGCCGGAAGACCCGTTCGAAAAGCTGCACTGATGTCTGCCTGGAAGCAAAAACGATTCTGGAAAACCGCCACCCCTGTGGCTGTCGAGGGTGGCTTTACCGTCACGCTCGATGGGCGTAGCGTGAAAACCCCTGCCAAGACGCTGGTGGTGGTGCCGTCAATGGCGTTGGCGGAACTGATCGCCGCCGAATGGGATGCGCAACAGGGCGTCGTGCGCCCTGAAACCATGCCCACCACGCGGATGGCGAACTCGGCGCTGGACAAGGTGGCCCCCCAGCACGCCGCAGTTGCCGACATGCTGGCCGACTATGCCGGTTCCGATCTGCTGTGTTACCGCGCACCCGGACCACAGGCCCTGATCGACCGGCAGGCCCGGGCCTGGGATCCGCTGCTGGACTGGGCAGCCCTCCGGTTCGGCGCGCGGCTGACCACCGCATCGGGCGTGATGCATGTCGCGCAAGACCCCGCCGCGCTTGCCTCTCTGCGTTTGGCCATCCACCGGCAGACCATCTTTCAACTGGCAGCCCTGCATGACCTGATCGCCATCACCGGATCGGCAGTGCTGGGTCTTGCGATTGCCGAACGCCATGTGACGGCGGATGAGGCCTTTCAGATCAGCCGAATCGATGAACACTGGCAGGCCGAACAATGGGGCCGCGACGATGAGGCCGAGGCGATCGAAACCGGAAAACGTATCGCGCTGATTGAAGCCGCCCGATTCCACGGATTGTGCCCGTAACAATCTTGCACGTTTGCCTGCCTCAATGCGTGCATCTTGCGCAGCAAGGCAGCAAACCCGGGCCGATCCCCCCTGTTAGCGCCAACGCAGACCTTTCACTTGACGGCTCAAAGCGCTTTGCAGAAAACTGTTCGGCACTGAGAGGGGAACCCCTCCATCAGTTTTCGCCCCGGTCACAGGGGCTTCATAACAGCCGCCCGCAAACGGGCGGCACTCAGGAAGAGGTACGCATGAAAAAATCGGTTTTCCTTGGCACCCTGTCGGCTGCCGCTGTGGTTGCTGGCATTGCCGGCGCAGGCACGCTTGACGACGTGAAAGCCCGCGGCGAGCTGATCTGCGGGTCCAATACCGGCCTGACCGGTTTCGGCGCCCCGGATGCCAACGGCCAGTATCAGGGCTTTGACGCCGCACTGTGCAAGGCGCTTGCTGCAGCTGTTCTGGGCGATGCGTCCAAGGTCAAGTTCGTGCCGACCACCGGCGAAACCCGCTTCACCGCGCTGGCTTCGGGCGAAGTGGACGTGCTGATCCGCAACTCCACCTGGACCTTCTCGCGCGATGTGGACCTCAAGTTCGATTTCGTCGCCGTGAACTACTATGACGGCCAGGGCTTCATGGTGAAGAAGGATCTGGGCGTGTCGTCGGCGAAGGAACTGGATGGCGCGACCATCTGCATCCAGACCGGCACCACGACCGAGCTGAACCTGGCCGACTTCTTCAAAGCCAACAACATCAGCTACACCCCGGTGAACATCGCGGACGATTCGGAAGGCCAGCGCCAGTATCTGGCCGGGGCTTGCGACGCCTACACCACCGACGCATCGGGCTTGGCCGCTTCGCGCGCCACCATGCCGGACGCTGAAAACCACATCATCCTGCCGGAAATCATCTCGAAAGAGCCGCTGGGTCCGGTCGTGCGCCATGGCGACAACCAGTGGGGCGATATCGTCCGCTGGACCTATTTCGCGCTGGTTGCTGCCGAAGAATATGGTGTGAACAAGGCCAATCTGGAAGAAGTTGCAGCCACCACCACCAACCCGGAAATCAAGCGTCTGCTGGGCACCGAAGGTGATCTGGGCGCGATGCTGGGTCTGGACAAGGAATTCGCCAAGCGCGCGATCGCCGCGAATGGCAACTATGGTGAAATCTTCGAAGCCAATATCGGTTCGGGCACCCCGATCGGTCTGGCCCGTGGCCTGAACGCGCTGTGGACCCAGGGCGGCCTGCAATACGCTCCGCCCTTCCGCTGATCGGAACGGGCATCAAGCCGGGCGGGGGGTTCCCCGCCCGGTTTCATTGAACGCGCGGCCTGCACCGTCCGACCAAGCGCACCGGCCAAAGCCGGGCACGGGCAGGCCTCAGGGGGTACATCACAATGGCATTCGTCCAGGACACGCCGAAAGCAGACTTTCGGCTGAGTATGCTTATCTATGACACGCGGTATCGGTCGCTCACCATCCAGGTGGTGGTTCTGGGCCTTTTCCTGCTGTTTCTGTCCTGGCTGGTGAACAACACCATCCAGAACCTTGCCGCCAAGGACCGGACGTTCGAGTTCGGCTTTCTCTGGGCGCGCGCCGGCTATGACATCAACCAGACGCTGATCAGCTATACCAACGACAGTCCGCACTATCGGGCCGCCATGGTGGGGCTGCTGAACACCCTGCTGGCAGCGGTGATCGGCTGCGGACTTGCCACGGTGATCGGTGTCATTGTTGGCGTGCTGCGCCTGTCGAAAAACTGGCTCGTGGGCCGGATGATGACGGTCTATGTCGAAATGTTCCGCAACGTACCGGTTTTGTTGTGGATTCTGTTGGCCTTCACCATCCTGTCCGAGGCCACGCCCGAACCTTCGGCCTATCGCGTCACAGATGCCATGATCGCCGCAGGCGAGGCGCCCAAGGCGTCAATGCTGCTGAATGACAGTCTGGCAATCACCACCCGCAGCACCAATATTCCCGCCCCGATGGTGGATAATGGCCTGCCCCGGCTTGAATTTCTGGGCCTGTCGCTGAATTCCAACGTCCTGGCCTTCCTGATCGTCTTCGGGGGCAGCCTTTATGCAAACAGCCTGCTGCGGGCCCATGCCAAGCGTGTGCAGGAAGAAACAGGTGTCCGCCCGACGACCTGGTGGAAATCGCTGGCTGTTCTGGTGCTGCCCACGGCAGCGCTCTTGTGGTGGCTGGGCTTCCATCTGGATTACCCGACCCTGACGCGTTTCAACTTCAAGGGCGGGATCGAAGTCGGACACAGCTTCACCGCGCTGACCATCGCGCTTGCGCTTTATACAGCGGCCTTCATCGCCGAAATCGTGCGCGCCGGGATCATGGCAATTTCGCGCGGTCAATCGGAAGCCGCCGCCGCCCTTGGCCTGCGCCCGGGCCGCACCATGAGCCTGGTGATCCTGCCGCAGGCGTTGCGGGTCATCATCCCGCCGCTGATTTCGCAATACCTCAACCTGACCAAGAACACCTCTCTGGCAATTGCCGTGTCCTACATGGACCTGCGCGGCACGCTGGGGGGCATCACGCTGAACCAGACCGGCAAGGAACTGGAATGCATGCTGTTGATGATGGCCATCTATCTGACCATCAGCCTCATCATCTCGTCGCTGATGAACATGTTCAACCGGGCCGTGCGCCTGAAGGAGCGCTGAGATGTCGAACAACATGACATATGTGCGCACCGAAATGCTGCCCGCCCTGCCCCCGCCTGCGGGCCAGGGGGGCGTGGTCAAATGGCTGCGCGAAAACCTGTTTTCCGGCCCGCTGAATACAGTGCTGACAATTCTGGGCGGCGTGGCGCTGCTCTGGATAGCCAGCCATGTGATCCCTTGGCTGCTGCATTCGGTCTGGAACGCCAATTCGCTGAGCGAATGCCGCGAGATCATCACCGCAACTTGGGGCCCTGACGCGACGGGCGCCTGTTGGGCGATGGTGCGCGAACGCTGGCACCAATACATGTTCGGCTTCTACCCGCAGGACCTGTACTGGCGACCGACCTTGGCCTTTGTGCTGATGTTCGTGGCATTGGCCCCGGTGCTGTTCACCCATCTGCCGCGCAAGATGCTTTGGTTTACCGGGCTTTACCCGGCCATCGCCTTCTGGCTGCTGTGGGGTGGGTCGATCTGGGCTCCGGTCGTGGCGATGCTGGGCTTTGCGGTCATGGCCATTGTGTTCCGTATCGGCTCGCCGCGTCTGGGTGTACCGGTTTCGGCCGGGCTTGGTGTGCTGGCAGCGGCTTTCTGGTGGCTGTTTCTGCAATCAGAGCTGTCGGGTAACCTGCAATCTGCCATACCACTCAGCATTGAATCCGTGGACAGCGATCAATTCGGTGGGTTCCTCCTGTCAGTGGTGATCGGCGTTACAGCAATTTCGGCATCGCTGCCCATGGGCATCCTGCTGGCACTGGGACGTCAGTCCGACATGCTGCTGGTCCATTCGCTTTCGGTCGGGTTCATCGAATTCATCCGGGGGGTGCCGCTGATCACGCTGCTGTTTACCGCGTCGTTGCTGCTACAATACTTCCTGCCGCCCGGATCGAATTTCGACATCATCCTGCGCGTCATCATCCTGGTGACCCTGTTCGCGGCGGCCTATATCGCCGAGGTGATCCGGGGCGGCCTCGCGGCCCTGCCGCGCGGGCAATACGAGGCGGCGGATGCGCTCGGGCTTGATTACTGGCAGGCACAGCGGCTCATCGTCATGCCGCAGGCGCTCAAGATCTCTATCCCCGGCATCGTGTCCAGCTTCATCGGGCTGTTCAAGGATACCACGCTGGTGGCCTTTGTCGGTCTGGCTGATCCGCTGAAAGGCATCACCCAGATCGTGCGTTCGGACATCAACTGGAAGGGCATCTACTGGGAGCCCTACATCTTTGCCGGCGCCATCTTCTTCCTCATCTGCTTTGGCATGTCCCGCTACTCCATGTGGCTGGAACAGAAGCTGAAGACCGATCACCGTTAAGGGGGCCTTACCATGGCTGAACAAGCAATCGACCGCAGCAAGATGAAGGTCTCGGACGAGGTCGCGGTCCAGATCACCAACATGAACAAGTGGTATGGCCAGTTCCACGTCCTGCGCGATGTGAACATGACCGTGCAGAAGGGCGAACGCATCGTGATCTGCGGACCGTCAGGTTCGGGCAAATCGACGCTGATCCGCTGCATCAACCGGCTGGAGGAACACCAGTCGGGGCAGATCATCGTCGATGGGACTGAACTGACCAACGACCTGAAGAATATCGACAAGGTCCGGTCCGAAGTCGGGATGGTGTTCCAGCATTTCAACCTGTTCCCGCATCTGACCATTCTGGAAAACTGCACGCTGGCGCCGATCTGGGTTCGCAAGACCCCGAAACGCGAAGCCGAAGAAATCGCGATGCATTTCCTGTCCAAGGTGAAGATCCCCGATCAGGCCCACAAATATCCGGGTCAGTTGTCGGGCGGTCAGCAGCAGCGCGTGGCGATTGCCCGCTCGCTCTGCATGAAGCCCCGGATCATGCTGTTTGACGAACCGACCTCGGCGCTGGACCCCGAGATGATCAAGGAGGTGCTCGATACCATGATCAGCCTCGCCGAGGAAGGCATGACCATGCTCTGCGTGACCCATGAAATGGGCTTTGCGCAGGCCGTGGCCAATCGCGTCATCTTCATGGACAAGGGCCAGATCGTCGAACAGAACGAGCCGCGCGAATTCTTCAACAATCCGCAATCGGACCGGACCAAACTGTTCCTGTCGCAGATTCTGGGCCACTGACCCATCGTTTCAAACGGCGGAAAGGGCGGGCTTCGGCCCGCCCTTTTGCGTAGCCGTGCCGCAACATCCTTTGGGCGAAACAGACCACGCCTTTGCACCGCCTTGCCTGGCTGATCGCGCCGTGCAACCAAGGGCTGAAATTCTGCAGGAGTATCCGGTGACAGACCTAAACCCGCCCAGTTACACCGCCGTCAGCTATACCGGCACGAAGACCGAAATCTTCCGGCTGGCGCTGGTCACCGGGCTTCTCAGCATCGTGACGCTGGGCATCTATCGCTTCTGGGCCAAGACCCGGATGCGCCAGCACATCTGGGGCGCCACCCGGGTCGGGCAGGATGGGTTCGAATATACCGGGACGGGGCTGGAAAAGCTGATCGGCTTCCTGATCGCGCTGGTTGTTCTGGCCGTCTATCTTGCCGTGGTCAACCTGGGCTTCTTCGCGCTTGGCCTGCGGTTCGTCAGCCGCCCGACAAACGACGCCGAAGTCGTCGCGCAACTTGGATTCATTTATGCCAACCTTTTCGCATTGCTGCCACTGATCTACTTTGCGCAATATAGGGCGATGCGCTATCGGCTGGCCCGGACCCGGTTCCGTGGCATCCGCTTCGGAATGGAAAGCGCCGCAGCGGGCTATGTCTGGCGGGCGCTGCTGCTGACATTGATCACAGCCCTGTCACTTGGCCTGCTCTATCCACTGATGAGCTTCCGTCTGGACAAGTACATGACTGACCGGGCCTGGTATGGCGATGCGCGCTTTGAACAATCCGGGCGCTGGACCGCGCTTTATCGCTACATGATCCCGTTTGCCGCAGGAGTTGTCGTGATGTTCGGTGGCATTGCACTTGGGGCAATAACCAAAGGCGGAACCCTTGTCACAGTGTTGATCTTCACAGGGGTTGCGACCTTCTATTTCGGCCTGATCTACTATCCCATACGCGCTGCGGCCTATCTGACCTCACATCGGGTACTGGGTGGGCAGATCAGGTTCACCGCAAATCCTTCGGTGTGGCGGATTATCGGCATTCTGATCGGCGGTGGCATTGCCATCACTGTAATTGCCTTGATTACCTTTGGTTTGCCGGCCTGGCTGTTCGGCCAGACGCTGCGCACCGGGGGAATCTCCCAACTGAGCGGCCCGCTGGGTTTTGGTGTCGCGCTTGGGATTTATCTGGTGGGGCTGGTATTCTTTTCCGCATTGGCACTGGCATGGATCACCCAGCCGCTCTTGTGTCATGTGCTGGGCACCATAACCGTCCTGAACATCGAAGCCACAGACCACATCCATCAACGCGCGGCTGACAAGGGGGCCGATGCCGAAGGCTTTGCCGATGCGCTGGATGTTGGCGCGGCGTTCTAGATCATGGAACCGGTCGAAGGCAGCTATTTCGATGGGCAGACGGCCCGCCGCCATCCGGCCCTGGCCGAGCCATCGCCAGATGGCACGGCGCTCCGTCTGACACTGGTAGAAACCGGTGACCGGTTCGATCTGCCATTGGCCAGCCTGCGGCGAGGTGGCGAACAGGTTGCAGGTTCGGGCCAGATCAGCCTTGCCTTTCATGCCCCGGGCGAAGATGAACAACAGCGCGATCCCGCACGGCTGGTTCTGCCGCTTGGCGAATTGACCGATTGGATCACAGCCCATGCCCCTGCCTTGCATCGCCGCGACGTCCCGCGCCGAACCTGGATACGTCTGGCCAAGGCCGGGGCCTTTGCCACCGTCGCCCTGTGCGCGTTGATCTTTGTCATCATCCCCGGGCTTTCCCGAATTCTGGCCGATATGGTAACACCCGAACAAGAGGCCGATATCGGCCGCCGTGTTCTGGGCCAGATCGAATATGTTCTGGCACATGGCACTGACAAGGATCTGACCTGCCGCTCCAAGGCGGGGCAGAAGGCGCTTGAACATCTGCGCGACCGGCTGGCAGAAAGCGGCATGGTCACAACCCCCATCGAATTGCGGGTCTGGGATCACAGCATGATCAACGCCTTTGCCGCCCCCGGCGGGCAGGTCGTCCTGCTGCGCGGCTTTCTTGAGGCCGCCGATAGCCCGGACGAGGTCGCCGCTGTTCTTGCCCATGAAATCGGCCATGTCGAGGCGGGCGATCCGCTGCGCGAGGCGTTCCGCACCGCCGGATCGGCCGGTATCCTGTCGCTGGTATTTGGCGATCTGACAGGCGGCGCTGCCGCTGCACTGGTGGCCGATTCCGTCCTGTCCAGCACCTATTCCCGATCTGCCGAAGAACAGGCCGATGTCTTTGCCCTTGCAATGCTGCGCGCTGCGGCCATCAGCCCCAAGGGATTTGCCGAATTCTTCGAGCGGGTTTCCCGGCTCGAAGGGGCTGGCCTGCCGGAATTCATGTCCAGCCACCCCGAAACCGCCACACGGCGGGCCCGCGCGACAGAGGCGCAACCCTATGATGCGAACCCGGCACTGGATGCCGGGGATTGGGCGGCGCTGCGGGCAATCTGCGGCTAGGGATCAGATCGCAAGTTCACGCGGGACGATGAAATCATCCACCGCGCCCATGCCCCAGCCCAGATCGGCCCAACTGTCCGCCGCGAAATCGCAAACCAGTGTCGCGCCCGTCGGATAGCGGTGAAACTCGGCGCTGACAGGTGCGCGGGCCACGATACGTGCGGCGAATTCGGCAATGCCCGGGTTGTGGCCAATCATCATCACCGTATCGCCCGTAGCATGGCGCAGCACCGCCAGCATGACATCCGGCCCCGCGTGATAAAGCGCTGGCTTCAGATCGAGGATCGGCGTGCCCGGCAAGGCAGGCGCAATGCCTGACCATGTCTTGCGCGTGCGCAGCGCATCGGAACACAGCACCTGATCGGGCACATAGCCGCGTGACGCAAGCCATTCCCCCAGATCGGCCGCCGCCGCCTTGCCGCGTTCATTCAGCGGGCGGTCATGATCAGTCATCAGCGGGTCATCCCAGCTGGACTTGGCGTGGCGCGTCAGGATCAGGCGCTTGGTCATTTGTGGAACTGCCCCATGTGATAGGCCGATTGTTCTGGCAGTCTTGCATAGAGTTGCGAGACCGGGCAAGCGCGACGCACAAGACAACCGCCGGTCAGACAATCACCCCCTGCCCCACCGTCCAGATGGCTGTGGCACCGGGGCACATCATAGCCCGCAAGCGTCAGCGCCCCGGCTGGGCAGGCCGTCACACAGGGCTGGTTGCAACCGTCACAGGGGCGCGGTACCGGGGCGGGCAGATCAACCCTGTGTTTCAACGCAAGCGCCCCACGCGCCGAAAAGAACAGGCCCTGCGAAACATGCACCAGCAGATGCACAGGGCTGGCCCATGCCCGCCCCGTGCGCAGCGCCCATTGATAGAAGGGGTGATAAGGCGGCCCGCCAAAAGGGAACAGAGCCTTGGCTCCCAGATCGCAGGCGAACCGCCCGATCACCCGGCGCGACCAGCGATCAATCGGATCGGGTCGACCATCCTGCCATTCCGGCGTGGCGTCAAGATGGGCCCAGAAACCCGGCTCTGCCGGACCCAGCAGCAGCAAGGTTTGCGTGCCGTTCGGCAGGTTTGGGTCATCTTCGGCATGAAACCCACCCAGGATCTCCAGTCGCTCGGCCGCCAGCCGCGCTGCGAGGTCTGTGCTGTCGATCATGGTCCTACTCCTTTGCCACTGCGCGCGTGGGACCGCCGCCTGTCAGCGCCGGAAAGGTAACCACAGGCTCCAGCCCAGTTGCGCCGGGCGGCGATCCTGCCATTCAAGCCCCACCGTCATCGCGTCATGCCCACCCGCAGGCTGCGCCAGATAGGTGCCGAAAATCCTGTCCCAGACCGACAATCCAAAGCCGAAATTGCGGTCATGTTCCTCGCGCCGCTGCGAATGGTGCACGCGGTGCATGTCAGGTGTCACCAGAACCAGCCGGACAATGCGGTCCAGCCCACGCGGCAGGCGCAGGTTGGCATGGTTGAACAATGCCGTCGCATTCAGAATGACTTCGAAAGCCAACACGGCCAGCGGCGCAGGGCCCAGCAGATAAACCAGCGCGATCTTCAACCCCATGGAGCCCAGAATCTCTACCGGATGAAAGCGCAGGCCCGTGGTCACGTCCATGTCGCGATCCGCATGGTGAACCCGGTGAAAGCGCCAGAACAGCGGCACATGATGTGTCATCAGATGCTGCACCCAAAGCGCAAGATCAAACAGCAGCACCGCAAGCACCGCCTCCAACCCGACAGGCGAGCCCAGAGGGTTGAACAGCCCCCAGCCTGCGCATCGACGGCAGCCCCGATGGCAAGCGCCGGGATCAGCACAGCGGTCGCGCGCAACATCACCGCATCCAGCAGCGTGATCGCCAGATTTGTGCGCCAACGTGCGGGGCGCGGCAGGTGCAATGGCCTGCGCGGCCACAGCGCCTCAGCCAAGGCAAACAGGGCGAAGAGGCCCAGAAACACCCCCAGCCGCAGACCGATTTCTCCTGCCATGTCACATACCCTCCTACCCGTTTCAGTTCCGGCAGCGGGCCGCAGGGAAATCCAGCGCCGCGTTTATCGCCGGATGCGCGGCTTTACCCGCGGCTCGGTCGAACGGATTTGGCTGCCCGCGCCGTGATCGGTGAACAGTTCCAGCAGGCAGGCATTGGGCAGACGGCCATCCAGAATCGTCACCGCCCGCACGCCCTGATCCAGCGCCATCAGCGCGGTCTCGGTCTTGGGAATCATGCCGCCCGCAATCACCCCATCGGCGGTCATCTGGCGAATCTCCTCGGGCGTGATCTGGGTCATCACCACGCCTTCGGCATTTTTCACCCCCGACACATCGGTCAGCAGCAGCAGGCGATCCGCCTGCAAGGCGCCCGCAATCGCCCCCGCCGCCGTGTCGCCATTCACGTTGAAGGTCTCGTTATCGGCCATGCCGGTCGCCACCGGTGCCACCACCGGGATGATGCCCGCATTGTAGAGGTCGCGCAGCACCTGCACATTCATCTCCACCGGGCGGCCCACAAAGCCCAGTTCCGGGTCATCGGCCTCGCAGACCATCAGGTCATCATCCTTGCCGGAGATGCCCACGGCACGCCCGCCCTGATCGTTGATCGCCTGCACGATGCGCTTGTTGACCAGTCCCGACAGGATCATCTCCACCACTTCCACCGTGGCCTTGTCGGTCACCCGCTTGCCGCGCACGAATTCCGATTTGATGCCCAGCTTGGTCAGCATCTCATTGATCATCGGCCCGCCGCCATGCACCACCACCGGGTTCACGCCCACCTGCCGCATCAGCACGATGTCGCGGGCAAATTCGGCCATGGCCTCATCATCGCCCATCGCATTGCCGCCGAATTTCACGACGACCACGGCGCCGGAATAGCGTTGCAGATAGGGCAGAGCCTCGGAGAGCGTTTTGGCGGTGGCGATGGAATCTTGCATGGTGCGCGTCTGCTGTTTCATGGGGGCCTCGCAGGAATGCGACCGGGATAGCCCCTTTGCTGCGCCCTGCCAAGGTTGCAATTCCCTGTGCCGGGCGTAGGGTGCGGCAAAGCGCGGAGGCAGCGATGAGCGAACAGAAGGTCATGGTTCTGACGGGGGCAAGCCGCGGCATCGGCCATGCCACGGTCAAGCGGTTCAGCGCCGAAGGCTGGCGCGTGCTGACCTGCTCGCGCCAACCCTTTGACCCGCGCTGCCCTTGGCCCGGCGGGGCCGAGAACCACATCCAGATTGATCTCGCCAGCCCCGATGCCACCATTCAGGCCATCGCCACGATCAAGGAGAAGATCGGTGGGCGGCTGCATGCGCTGGTGAACAATGCGGGCATTTCCCCCAAAGGGCCGGGCGGCAAGCGGCTGAACACGCTGGAAACCGATCTGCGCACCTGGGGGCAGGTGTTCCATGTGAACTTCTTCGCCTCTATCGTGCTGGCGCGCGGCTTGCAGGAAGAGCTTTCCGCCGCGCGCGGCTCGGTGGTGAATGTCACCTCCATCGCAGGCGCGCGCGTGCATCCCTTTGCGGGTGCCGCCTATGCCACCTCGAAGGCGGCGCTGGCGGCGCTGACCCGCGAAATGGCCCATGATTTCGGCCCCTTGGGCGTGCGGGTCAACGCCATCGCGCCGGGCGAGATCGAAACCTCGATCCTGTCGCCCGGCACCGACAAGATCGTGGAGAAACTGCCGATGCAGCGTCTGGGCCAACCGCGCGAGGTGGCCGATGTGATCTGGTTCCTGTGCTCCGATCAGTCCAGCTACATCTCCGGCGCCGAGATCGAGGTGAACGGCGCGCAGCATGTGTGAGTGAGCGGCAATTCGGCAAAGGCCATTGCCTTTGCCGCGCGATGCGAGTTCAGCCAGATGCCGGTGGCCCCAAAGGCCGCCGGCCAGCGCCCGCCCCCGCCATGGCGGGCGCTTCGCACCCGCCGGGGCAGGCACTGGCCTCTGTCCGCTCTTGCTGAACCGGGATTGCGGGATCGGGATTGCTGCGGGCGGGGAAACGCGATGCGTTTCCTGATCCGCCCGAACCTATCCCCCCCGCCGCTTCGCCCGCAGCCCTGCGAAAAACTCCACCCGCTTCTTCAACTCGCGCTCAAAGCCCCGCTCGGGCGGCGCGTAGAAGATCGGGCGCTTCATGCCCTCGGGAAAGTAATCCTGCCCCGAAAACCCGTCCTCGGCATCATGGTCATAGGCATAGCCCGCGCCATAGCCGATCTCTTTCATCAGCTTGGTCGGCGCATTGCGGATATGCAGCGGCGGCGGCAGGCTGCCGGTGTCACGCGCCGCCGCCCGCGCCGCCTTATAGGCCACATAGACCCCGTTCGATTTCGGCGCCAAGGCCAGATAAACCACCGCATTGGCCAGCGCCAATTCCCCCTCGGGGCTGCCCAAGCGCTCATAGGTCTGCCAACTGTCCACACAGACCGCCTGCGCCTGCGGATCGGCAAGGCCAATATCCTCCACCGCCATCCGCACCAGACGCCGCGCGAGGAAGCGCGGGTCTTCCCCGCCCTCCAGCATGCGCGCAAACCAATACAGCGCCGCATCCGGGTCTGACCCGCGCACCGATTTGTGCAGGGCCGAGATCAGGTTGTAATGTTCCTCGCCCGATTTGTCATATTTGCTGGCCCGCCGCATCAGCCGCTGGCCCAGCTGCGCCTTGGTCAGCGCCTCGACCTTATGCGCCGCCACCTGCTCGATCAGGTTGAGCAGCGCCCTTCCATCGCCATCGGCCATCTCCAGCAGGCTTTCGCGCGCCTCGGCCTTCAGGGGCAAGGCCCGGCCCAGCTCCTTCTCGGCGCGCTGCGCCAAACGCTCCAGATCGGCAAGGCTCAACCGCTCCAGCACGATCACCTGCGCCCGGCTCAGCACAGCGGCATTGAGTTCAAACGACGGGTTCTCGGTCGTCGCCCCCACCAGAAGGATGGTACCATCCTCCATATAGGGCAGAAACCCATCCTGCTGCGCCTTGTTGAAGCGGTGGATTTCATCCACGAACAACAGCGTCCCCTGCCCGTTCGCCCGACGGATCTTGGCCGCCTCGAACACCTTGCGCAGGTCCGGCACCCCGGTGAAGATCGCCGAAATCTGCACAAAGGCCAGCTGCGTCTGATCGGCCAGCAGCCGCGCGATGGTGGTCTTGCCCACCCCCGGCGGCCCCCAGAAGATCAGCGAGGACAGACTGCCCGCCGCCAGCATCGCGCCCAAGGGCCCCTCCGGGCCCAGCACATGCTCCTGCCCGATCACATCAGACAGCACTTTCGGGCGCAGACGATCGGCCAGCGGACGTGGTGCTTCGGGACGGGCAGGTTGGGGCGTATCGAACAGGTCCATGGCTCCAGCTTACGCCCTTGGCGCTGACCGCGAAAGGGTCAGAGCCGAAAGCGCAGCAAGATCACCCGGCCCTCGCGCTGCACTTCGATCCCCCAGCGGCGGGTGACAGGCTGGGTCAGCGCCTCCAGTTCGGTCGTGCGGGTGACCGGGGTGCCATTGATCGCCAGCAGCACATCACCGGGCCGCAACCCAAACCGGGCAGCCAGACCTTCAGCCCCGGTCACGACAACGCCATCGGGCTGATTCAACGGCAAACCCATCTCGGCAGCCACTGCCGGGTTGATGCGCGCAACCGAAAGCCCATGCAGGACGGAATCGCCGCCCAACGTCACTGCATCGCGCGGCGGGCTGTCGGGTGGGGCGATCAGGGTCAGCGTGGTTTCCTTCTCGGCCCCGTCGCGCAGGTAGCGCAGCGCCACCTCGCGCCCGATGCCAAGCGCGGCCAGACGGAACATCACCTCTTGCGGTGTATCAGTCCGCTCGCCCTCCAGCGCCAGGATCACATCCCCCACCCGCAGCCCTGCGGCCTTGAACGGGCTTTCCGGGTGCAGGTCAGAGATCACGACACCTTCGGGACGGGTCAGGCCCATCGCCTCGGCCATGGCCGCATCCATCCCCTGCCCTTGCACCCCGGCCCAGGGACGCTGAAACCGGGTTTCGCCCGCGCGGGCCTGATCGACGAAATTCTGAACCAGATTGGCCGGAATGGCAAAGCCGATGCCATTCGATCCGCCGCCCTTGGTCAGGATCGCGGAGTTGATCCCGATCAGCCGCCCGGCCATATCGACCAGCGCACCGCCGGAATTGCCGGGATTGATCGCCGCATCGGTCTGGATTAAATAACCCCGCCCCGATCCAAGCGCGAGCGTGGACCGGCCAAGGCCGGAGATGATCCCCGAAGATACGGTCTGTCCCACGCCAAACGGATTGCCGATGGCCAGAACCAGATCACCGACCTGCAATTGATCGGAATTGCGGAGGGGCAAGGCCGGCAGGTTGTCGGCATCTTCCAACTGCAGCACGGCCAGATCGCTGTCTTCATCCGCCAACAGGACATGCGCGCGATATTCGCGCCGATCCGAAGTTTCGACCCGGATTTCGGTCGCGTTGGCGATGACATGATAATTCGACACCACGATCCCGTCTGCCCCGACAATCACCCCGGACCCAAGCGCATTTTCCACCCGGGGCGCCGTCGCACCAAAGCCCTGGAAGAACTGATCAAAGAACGGATCTCCGGCAAAGGGGCTGGCCCGCCGTTCCACCAGCACCGTAGCATAGATATTCACCACGGCTGGCGTGACCTGCCGCACCACAGGCGCAAAGCTCAGGCTGATCTCGGCCTGACTTTGCGGCACGGTTTCAGCGGTGACCGGCTGAAACGTCAGAATTCCTGCGGCGACAACAGGCAAAAGGAAACGCAACATGGAGTGCCCTCGGCTGTAGAACGACGCCCCAGATATGGGGCAGCGCCCCCGGCCATGCAATGCACCGCCCGAAAATGGAAAAGGCCCGCCAAAGGCGGGCCCTTCCGATGCCTGTCGGCACTGGCCGATTACTCGGCCGCAGCCTCTTCGGCAGCCAGACGAGCGCGGTCGGATGCGCCCTTGGCGGCGGGATCACGATCCACGAATTCGATGATCGCCATCGGAGCCATGTCGCCATAGCGGAAACCGGCTTTCAGAATGCGGACATAGCCGCCCTGACGGTTCGCATAGCGCGGGCCGAGAATGGCGAACAGACGCTCCACATGCTTGTCTTCCTTCAGCTGCGCAGCAGCCTGACGGCGGGCATGCAGATCGCCGCGCTTGGCCAGCGTGATGAGCTTTTCGACGATCGGACGCAGTTCCTTCGCCTTGGGAAGGGTGGTCTTGATCTGCTCGTGCTCGATCAGAGCGCCGGACATGTTGGCGAACAGCGCCTTGCGGTGTTCGTGGGTGCGGTTCAGACGGCGATAGCCGCGAGCGTGACGCATGATGATCTCCTAGCGTTTTGCTTTGTCCTGCAGCCCTGCGTTGGGGCTGCTTCTTTGGGGCGGAATTGCCCGGGCTTTCCCCGCAATCGCGGGCATTCGGGGGGGGCGTCGCCGCCCCCCGCAAGATCAGAACTGGTCTTCGAAGCGCTTGGCCAGATCTTCGATATTCTCTGGCGGCCAATCCTCGACATCCATGCCCAGATGCAGCCCCATGCCCGACAGCACTTCCTTGATCTCGTTCAGGGACTTGCGGCCGAAGTTCGGGGTGCGCAGCATCTCGGCTTCGGTTTTCTGGATCAGATCGCCGATATAGACGATGTTGTCATTCTTCAGGCAGTTGGCCGAACGGACCGAAAGTTCCAGCTCATCCACTTTCTTCAGCAACAGCGGATTGAACTCGAGACCCGTATCCATTTCCTGCTTCGAAGCCGATTCCGGCTCGTCGAAGTTCACGAACACAGCCAGCTGATCCTGCAGGATGCGCGCGGCATAAGCCACCGCGTCCTCGGGCGTCAGCGCGCCGTTGGTTTCGATCTTCAGGGTCAGCTTGTCATAGTCCAGCACCTGGCCTTCACGGGTCGGCTGCACTTCGTAGCTGACTTTCTTGACCGGCGAGAAGATCGCGTCGATCGCGATCAGACCGATCGGCGCATCTTCCGGCTTGTTCTTGTCAGCCGAAACATAGCCCTTGCCGGTATTCACCGTGAGTTCCATGAACACATCGGCGCCGTCATCCAGATGGCAGATCACGTGATCCTTGTTCAGGATCTCGATGCCGTTGGATTCCGAAATGTCACCGGCGGTCACAACGCCCGGACCCTTGGCCGAAATCGACAGGCGCTTGGGGCCTTCGACTTCCATCTTCAGGCTGACGCCCTTGAGGTTCAGAACGATGTCGGTGACGTCTTCGCGGACACCGGCAACGCTGGAAAATTCATGCAGAACATTGTCGATCTGCACCGAGGTGATGGCCCCGCCCTGCAGCGACGACATCAGCACGCGGCGCAGCGCGTTGCCCAGCGTCAGACCGAAGCCGCGCTCCAGCGGTTCGGCGATCACGGTCGCAACACGCGACGGATCAGCGCCCGGTTTGACGACCAACTGGGTCGGCTTGATAAGTTCTGCCCAATTCTTGTGGATCATGCTTTCGCCTCCATACCTGTCTTCTGCCCATGTCCCTAAGCGGAAGACGCCCGAGGTTCAGAAATGCGTGAACGGGCCGCGCATCTTTCAGCGCGGCCCGGTCGGATGTCTTGCGTCAGACGCGGCGACGCTTCGGCGGACGGCAGCCGTTATGGGCCAGCGGCGTCACGTCGCGGATCGAGGTGATGGTCAGGCCAACTGCGGCCAGAGCGCGCAGCGCCGATTCACGGCCCGAACCCGGACCCTGAACTTCGACCTCGACGGTCTTCATGCCATGTTCCTGCGCCTTGCGGGCAGCATCCTCGGCAGCCATCTGGGCGGCATAGGGGGTCGATTTGCGCGAACCCTTGAAGCCCATGGTCCCCGAAGACGACCAGGAAATCGCATTGCCCTGAACGTCAGAGATCAGGACCTTGGTGTTGTTGAACGAGGAATTCACGTGAACAACGCCAGCGGCGATGTTCTTGCGTTCCTTGCGCTTCATGCGCGCATTTTTGGTGTCGCGTGCCATATCTCAGCGCTCCCCTTACTTCTTCTTGCCGGCGATCGGCTTGGCCGGGCCCTTGCGGGTGCGGGCGTTGGTATGGGTGCGCTGACCGCGGACCGGCAGGTTGCGACGGTGGCGCAGGCCACGGTAGCAGCCCAGATCCATCAGGCGCTTGATGTTCATCGACACTTCGCGGCGCAAATCGCCTTCGACGGTGAAGTTGGCGTCGATATATTCGCGGATCGCCAGCACTTCGGCATCCGAAAGCTGGTTCACGCGACGAGCGCGATCGATATTGAGCGATTCACAGATCTGCTCGGCGAAATGAGCGCCGATGCCATGGATATACTGGAGCGCGATCGGAACCCGTTTCGCGGTCGGGATGTTGACGCCAGCAATACGTGCCACGCGTGTCTTCCTTCATGTTGCGGTTCCGTAATGCCAGAACCTTTTTTCACAACCCCGGCACGGCATGGTGAGTGCATTAACTGCCGCCCGGAACTCTGGCCCATCGCATTGCCAGAAAAGACAAGGCCACGGACGATTCCCATACGGGACGCCGTGGCTTAGGGTGTTTTCGGCCACCCGTCAAGGGCAGCAAGGGCATTTTCAGGCCTTGTCAAGAACTTTCGCGATGGCAGCGCCGACGTCGGCCATGGGGGCCATGCCATCCACCTGCTTCAACTCGCCCTTGGCATAGTAATAGCCCAGAAGCGGCGCGGTCTTCTTGTAGTATTCGCGCAAACGCCCCGCAAAAACCTCGGGGTTGTCGTCGGCACGAACCGGTTGGCCAGCGGCAGCGGCATCTTCCGCGCGCCGCACGATGCGCGCGACAAGCGCCTCGTCATCCACCACCAGTTCAATCACCGCATCAAGGGTCTGCCCAGTCCGCGCCAGCAGGGCGCCAAGGGCATCTGCCTGGGCAAGGGTGCGCGGGAAGCCATCAAAGATGAAGCCCCCGCCTGCCGGACCAGCCATCTTTTCCTCGATCAGCCCGATCACGATTTCATCGGTGACAAGCTGGCCCTTGTCCATCACCTCGGCGACTTTGCGGCCCATTTCGGTGCCCGATGTCTTGGCTTCGCGCAACATGTCGCCCGTAGAGAGCTGCACCATGTTGCGTTCATCCACCAGCCGTTTGGCCTGGGTACCTTTGCCGGCACCTGGGGGGCCGAGGAGAATGATGTTGACCATGATGCAGCGTTCCTCCGGGATTTAGCGACGGGTCGGGGCCCTGGTGCTGCGCTTCTTGCGCAGCTGCGATTTCTCGATCAGGCCCTCATACTGATGTGCCAGCAGATGCGACTGGATCTGGTTGATCGTGTCCATCGTCACCGACACGACGATCAGTACAGAGGTCCCCCCCAGATAGAACGGGATCGCCAGCTGGGCGCGGATGATTTCGGGCAGAAGGCAGACAAAGGCCAGATAGGCGGCACCGATCACCAGGATACGGTTGACCACATATTCCAGATACTCCTCGGTCTTCTTTCCCGGGCGCAGACCGGGAATGAACCCGTTCTGGTTCTTCAGGTTCTCAGCCACGTCCTCCACCTTGAACGACACGTTGAAGGTGTAGAAATAGGTGAAGAACACGATCATGCCGGTGAAGAACAGCAGATAGAGCGGCTGGCCGGGGCCGAAATAGGCCAGAACCCACGACATGATCGGCCCTGTCCCCTGCCCCGAAAAGGCAGCCAGAGTCGTCGGCAGCAGCAGCAAGGACGAAGCAAAGATTGCCGGGATCACGTTGGCCGGGTTCACCTTGATCGGCAGATGCGACGATCCACCGTCATAGACCTTCATGCCGACCTGACGGCGCGGATACTGGATATGGATCTTGCGCAGCGCGCGTTCCATGAACACCACGAAGGCAATCACGGCCACCAGCATCACAATCACGCCAATGATGACGGCGGGCGACAGCGCGCCCGACCGGCCCTGGCTGAAGAACTGCGCCAATGCGGCGGGAATCTCGGCCACGATCCCGACAAAGATGATGAGGGATGTGCCGTTGCCGATCCCGCGGGCGGTGATCTGTTCGCCCAGCCACATCAGGAACATTGTGCCGCCCACCAGCGTGATGACCACGGCGGCCTTGAAGAACAGGCCTGGCTCATGCGCCAGATTGCCGGCCTCAAGGCTGACCGCGATCCCCCAGGCCTGGAACAGCGCAAGCGCCACCGTGCCATAGCGGGTGTACTGGTTCAGCTTCTTGCGGCCCTGTTCGCCTTCTTTCTTCAGCTGTTCCAGCGGCGCCCACATGGCCGACAGCAGCTGAACGATGATTGAGGCGCTGATATAGGGCATGATCCCAAGCGCGAAAATGCCCATGCGGCTGATTGCGCCGCCCGTGAACATGTTCAGCATCCCGCCCAGACCGGCCGAAACATCCGCCATGAATTCGCGCAGCGAGGCACCGTCGATGCCCGGCACGGGGATATATGTGCCGATCCGGTAAACGATCAGAAGGCCGATGGTGAAGAAGATGCGTTGGCGAAGGTCGGTCGCCTTGCCAAGGGCGCCCCAGCTCAGGTTCGCCGCCATTTGCTCTGCAGCAGATGCCATGCCCGGTTTCTTTCATGAGAGCGCCGCCGAACCGGGTTTTCCGGTCGGCGGCGCGGGAAAACTTGACTTGATGTAAGCGGTCTTTCGACCGCTCACAACCTTTATTCCGCCGCAGCCTGCGCCGCTTCCGCCACCGTGAGCGAGCCGCCAGCCTTGGCCACCGCGTCGATCGCAGCCGCCGAAGCGCCGGTCACGGTGATGGTCAGCTTCGACTTCACTTCGCCCTTGGCCAGAACGCGCACGCCATCACGCTTGTACTTGGTGACACCGGCGGCGATCAGCGAATCTTCGGTGATCGCATTGGCGTCCAGCTTGCCTGCAGCCACGAATTTCTCGATCAGGCCCAGGTTGATGACCGCGTATTCCTTGGCGTTGGGCTTGTTGAAGCCCCGCTTCGGCAGGCGGCGATACAGCGGCATCTGGCCGCCTTCATAGCCACCAATGGCCACACCCGAACGCGACTTCTGGCCCTTGATACCACGGCCGGCAGTCTTGCCCTTGCCCGAACCCGGACCACGGGCCACGCGCTTCTGCTTGCGGGCTGCGCCAGGATTGTCGTGCAGTTCATTCAGTTTCATGTCGCTTCTCCTTTGGCCGGAAATGCCCCCACAAGCGACAGAGGGGCACACGCGGCGTTTCTTGATTCTTGTGGCGTCAACCGCCACCGGGGGTCGTTATCCCAAGCCTTGCATCTTGGCAAGCCATCAGGGGGTGTTCGGCCAAGACCCGAGCCAAAACGATAGACTAGAAACACAAGCGCCCCGCAGTCCGCGGGGCGCAAATGTCAGAAGGCAGAGACGTTTCAGCCGCGCTCTTCGATGATCTTCACAAGATGCGAGATCTTGTTGACCATACCGCGAACCGAAGGGGTATCTTCCAGTTCACGGGTGCGGTGCATCTTGTTCAGGCCAAGACCTTTCAGGGTCGCGGTCTGGATGGCGGGACGGCGGGCGGCCGAAGCCACCTGCTGAACGACGATGGTCTTTTTCGACATGATCAGGCCTCCACTGCTTCAGCTTCGGGCTTCTTCAGGATGTCGGCGACCTTCTTGCCGCGACGCTGCGCGACCGAACGGGGCGAGGCTTCCTGCTTCAGGCCATCGATGGTGGCGCGGATCATGTTGTAGGGGTTCTGCGACCCGATCGACTTTGCCACGACGTCCTGAACGCCCAGCATTTCGAACACGGCGCGCATCGGACCACCGGCGATGATCCCGGTACCGGCCACGGCCGAACGCATCACGACCTTGCCAGCGCCATGACGGCCTTCCATGTCGTGGTGCAGAGTGCGGCTGTCTTTCAGCGGCACACGGATCATCTGACGCTTGGCCTGCTCGGTGGCCTTGCGGATGGCCTCCGGCACTTCCTTGGCCTTGCCCTTGCCGAAGCCGACGCGACCACGCTGGTCACCGACAACAACCAAGGCTGCAAAGCCGAAGCGCTTGCCACCCTTGACGGTTTTCGACACACGGTTGATCGCGACCAGACGGTCAGCGAATTCCGGGGTTTCCTCGGCGCGGTCGCGACGGTCGCCGCCACGCTGGCCGCGGTCATCCCGACGGTTTTCACGTTCTGCCATAAGGCATTCCTCACAAAAGGTGGCGCGCAAAGCGCCATGATTTGAACCAATCCTGGTGCAGACGGCACAGGGTCGCTGCCCGGATCATCGGGGGGGCGCGAACGCCCCCCGCAGGGATCAGAACTTCAGGCCGCCTTCGCGGGCAGCATCGGCAAGCGCCTTGATCTTGCCGTGGAACAGGAAACCGCCACGGTCGAAGTAGCAGACTTCGACACCGGCAGCCTTGGCGCGTTCGGCAATCGTGGCGCCGACCTTGGCGGCCGCCTCCACGTTGTTCTTGCCGACGAAGCCCAGTTCCTTTTCCAGCGTCGAAGCCGAGGCCAGCGTCACGCCGCGCACGTCGTCGATCAGCTGGACGCTGATGTTCTTGCTCGAGCGATGGACCGACAGGCGCAGGCGCCCGGCGGAAGTCGCCTTGATCTTGTTCCGGACGCGCAGGCGGCGCTTGAGGAACAGCTCTCTCTTGGTGTTCGCCATCTTCGCTATCCTTACTTCTTCTTGCCTTCCTTGCGGAAGACGAACTCATCCTTGTACCGGATGCCCTTGCCCTTGTAGGGCTCGGGGCGCTTCCAGTCACGGATGTTCGCAGCCACCTGACCAACAAGCTGCTGGTCGATGCCTTCCACAACGATTTCCGTCGGCTTCGGCGACGCGACCGTCACACCGGCCGGGACTTCGAAGTTGACTTCGTGGCTATAGCCAAGCGACAGCTTCAGAACATTGCCGGCCATGGCGGCGCGGTAACCCACGCCCTGGATTTCCAGCTCTTTCTTGAAGCCCGTGGTCACGCCCACGACCAGGTTTTCGACCTGGCTGCGGACCATGCCCCACTGCTGACGTGCCCGCTTGGAAGTGCCGCGCGGAGTTACCTTCACGCTGCCTTCTTCCATCGCGATGGTCACATCGTCGGTGGCGGTGAAGGAACGGGTGCCTTTCGGCCCCTTCACTTCGACGGTCTGACCCTTGACCTCGGCGGAAACGCCTTTGGGCAGGGCGACGGGTTTTTTGCCGATACGAGACATCTACCCCTCCTCAGAACACGGTGCAGAGCACTTCGCCACCAACATTGGCGGCGCGGGCTGCTGCATCGGACATGACGCCTTTCGGCGTGGAGACGATGGAAACACCCAGGCCATTGCGGACCGACGGGATTTCCTTGACGCCCATATAAACGCGACGGCCAGGCTTGGACACGCGCTTCAGTTCACGGATGACGGGCTCGCCTTCGAAGTATTTCAGCGAGATCACCAGTTCGCCCTGACCGTTGTCGGTCGAGGCGCGCTCGTAGCCGCGGATATAGCCTTCGTCAGCCAGCACATCCAGAACCCAGGCACGCAGCTTGGAAGCAGGCGTTGCCACGGTGGATTTGCCGCGCATCTGCGCATTGCGGATGCGGGTCAGCATATCGCCGAGAGGATCGTTCATTGACATGGTCGTTCCTCCTTACCAGCTCGACTTGACCATGCCCGGGATCTGACCGAACGAGGCCAGTTCACGCAGCATGATCCGCGAAAGTTTCAGCTTACGATAGTAAGCATGGGGACGGCCCGTCAGCTGGCAGCGGTTGTGCAGCCGGGTGGCGGACGAGTTGCGGGGCAGTTGTGCCAGCTTTTGCGAGGCAACGAAGCGCTCGGCGACCGGCAGGTCCTGGTTGGCAATGATCTCTTTGAGAGCAGCGCGCTTGGCGGCGTAGACGTCCACCAGATGCTGACGCTTCTTCTCGCGTTCGATCATGGATTTTTTGGCCATAATGTCTTTCCTCGCGCGATCAGCTGGAGAACGGCATGTTGAAGTGCTTCAGCAGCGACTTCGCCTCTTTGTCGGTCTTGGCAGTAGTGCAGATGATGATGTCCATGCCCAGAACGTCGTCGATCTTGTCGAAGTCGATCTCGGGGAACACGATCTGCTCTTTCAGACCCATGGCGTAGTTGCCGCGTCCGTCGAAGGAATTGCCCTTCACGCCCCGGAAGTCGCGGACGCGCGGCAGAGCAATATTGATCAGACGGTCGAGGAATTCATACATCCGGTCGCCACGCAGGGTGACCTTGCAGCCCAGCGGCATTTCCTCACGGACACGGAAGCCCGCGATGGACTTCTTGGCCATGGTGATGACCGCCTTCTGACCCGCGATGGCCGTCATCTGCTCTGCAGCAGCCTTGACCTTCTTGGTGTCCTTCACGGCTTCGCCAACGCCCATGTTGATCACGATCTTGTCCAGACGCGGGATCTGCATGTCGTTCTTGTAGCCGAACTCTTCTTTCAGGGCGGCACGAATCTTCGCCTTGAATTCCGCCTTGAGGCGCGGGGTGTATTGTGCAGCGTCAAGCATCAGATCACGTCCCCCGTGGTCTTGGCGTAACGAACCTTCTTGTCGCCTTCCATGCGGAAGCCAACGCGGGTCGGTTTGCCGTTCTTGTCAACGATCGCGAGGTTCGACAGATCGATCGGCATCGCCTTCGCGATCCGGCCCCCCTGCGACGATTGCGACTGCTTGGTGTGACGGATGGCGATGTTCAGGCCATCGACAATCGCCTTGTTGGCCGACGGGTTCACGGACGAGATTTCGCCCTGCTTGCCCTTGTCCTTGCCGGTCAGCACGACAACCTTGTCGCCTTTTTTCAGCTTCGCAGCCATATCACAGCACCTCCGGCGCCAGCGAGATGATCTTCATGAAGTTCTTCGCACGCAGCTCGCGCACGACCGGCCCGAAGATACGGGTGCCGACCGGTTCGCCCTGGTTGTTCAGGATGACGGCGGCGTTACGGTCGAAGCGGATCGAGGTGCCATCTTCACGACGGACTTCCTTGGCGGTGCGAACGACAACGGCCTTGCGGACGTCACCCTTCTTCACGCGACCCTTCGGAATCGCCTCCTTGACCGACACCACGATGATGTCGCCCACGGATGCGTAGCGGCGGTGCGAACCACCCAGAACCTTGATGCACTGAACCCGGCGAGCGCCAGAGTTATCAGCAACATCCAGATTGGTCTGCATCTGGATCATTTGGTTTCTCCCGACCTTTGGAACGGCTGATCAGCACCGCCCCAGGGTTTCGTTCAGATATCTGAACGATGGGATCGAGACCTTCTCAGGCCTCGACCACCACCGTCCAGCGCTTGGTTTTCGAGATCGGCGCACATTCTTCAATGCGCACGGTATCGCCGACCTTGAACTTGTTCTCCGCGTCATGAGCGCGGTATTTCTTCGACTTCCGCACGGTCTTTTGCAGCAGCGGGTGCTTGAAGCGACGCTCGACGAGAACGGTGATGGTCTGCTCGTTCTTGTCCGAGGTGACGACACCCTGAAGGATACGCTTGGGCATGTTGTCTCTCCTCAGTTCGCGGCTTCAGCGGCGTGCTGGTTCAGAACCGTCTTGATGCGGGCAACTTCCTTGCGGACAGCGCGCAAGCGTGCGGTGTTTTCAAGCTGGCCGGTGGCTTGCTGGAAGCGCAGGTTGAACGCTTCCTTTTTCAGTGCCACCAGCTGCTCGCGCAGCTCGGCCGGCGACTTGGCCTTCAGTTCCTTGGCGGTCATGCGCCTTTTCCTTTTGACAATCGCCAGACGGCCCCGATGTTCAGGGTGACCGTTGACCTGGCGGATCAATGACAAACCGGCGAATCCGAGTCACCTCGGAGCCGCAGATGCGCCCGTCTATGCCTTGGGGGGGGCAAATGCAAGCAGAACTTTCCCCCTGCTCAGACGCACGGAACCCGTGTCGCTTTCGCGATGGCAAGCGTGGCAGCGTTCACCATAAGGTTTCGCCATTTCGTCAACCCCGAGGAGATCGACTTTGAAACCTATGCTGACTGTCGCCCTGATGGCCATGGCCGCCATGGCGCAGGCCGAAGACTGGACAATGCCCTGGCAGAAAGACGCCAGCTTCGCGGCCTATAGCACCACTGCCGAAAGCATCACCGGCGATATTTCGATCCGCGGCACCGATTCCGAAAAGGTGCTGACCACCGGCACCGGAACCGAAATCGCGCTGACCTTTGTCGAAGATCGCAGTTCTGGCTGGAATCTGAATGACAACGAAGTCTGGCCGGGTGGTGTCTTTGCCATCACTCAGGACCCCGGCAAATTGGTCAACGACAATACGCTGTGCGGCGCCGACCCGGCGACCTATCTGGTCTTCACCCCACTGGATGATGCCCTGCTGCAAATGGCCGTCTTTTCGGGCGCTGCCCCGGAGAACATTGAAAGCCCCGGCCTCTGTGGCACCTACAATTATTCGATCGAATGAAAGCAAAGGGCCCCCGCCATCTCTGGCAGGGGCCCCGATGTCTGAAAGGGTTGCCCCTTTCAGACTTACCAGTCTTCGCGAACCACAACGCGGGTGGTGACCGGCAGCTTCATCGCGCCAAGACGCAGCGCTTCACGGGCGATTTCCTCGCCCACGCCGTCGATCTCGAACATGATGCGGCCCGGCTTCACCTTGGCCACCCAGCGATCCACCGAACCCTTGCCCGAGCCCATGCGGACTTCGGTCGGCTTCGCGGTCACCGGCAGATCCGGGAAAATCCGGATCCAGACGCGGCCCTGGCGCTTCATGTGGCGGGTGATCGCGCGGCGGGCCGCTTCGATCTGCCGCGCAGTGACGCGCTCGGGTTCGGTTGCCTTCAGGGCGAAGGACCCGAAGTTCAGGGTCGAACCACCCTTGGCTTCGCCGTGGATCCGGCCCTTGTGCTGTTTGCGGAACTTCGTCCGTTTCGGTTGCAGCATTTTCTACTCCCTTAGGCGCGTTCGCGATCGCGACGCGGTGCCCGCGGAGACGGAGTCTCTTCGGACAGGCGACGGTCATGCGCTTGCGGATCATGCTCAAGGATCTCGCCCTTGAAGATCCAGACCTTCACACCGATGATCCCGTAAGGGGTCTTGGCTTCCGACAGCGCATAGTCGATGTCGGCGCGCAGGGTGTGCAGCGGCACACGGCCTTCGCGATACCATTCGGTGCGGGCGATTTCCGCGCCGCCCAGACGGCCCGAAACGTTGACCCGGATACCCAAGGCGCCCAGACGCATCGCGTTCTGCACGCCGCGCTTCATGGCGCGACGGAAGGACACGCGACGTTCCATCTGCTGGGCGATCGACTCGGCCACCAGCTGGGCGTCAAGCTCGGGCTTGCGCACTTCGACGATGTTGAGGTGCAGTTCCGACTTGGTGAACACGGTCAGCTTCTTGCGCAGACCTTCGATGTCTGCACCTTTCTTGCCGATGATCACGCCCGGACGGGCAGTGTGAATGGTCACACGGCACTTCTTGTGGGGGCGCTCGATGATCACGCGGCTGACGCCGGCCTGCTTGCATTCTTCGTGAATGAATTCACGCATGCGCAGGTCTTCCAGCAGCAGGTTGCCGTAATCTTTCGAATCGGCGAACCAGCGGCTGTCCCAGGTGCGGTTCACCTGGAGGCGCATCCCGATGGGGTTTACCTTCTGACCCATTACGCAGTCTCCCCTTTCTGACGCACCTTGATGGTGATTTCCGAGAACGGCTTCATGATCTTGCCGAACCGGCCACGCGCACGCGGACGCCCGCGCTTCATCACCAGGTTCTTGCCGCACCAGGCTTCGGCAACCACCAGCTCGTCAACGTCGAGCCCATGGTTGTTTTCCGCATTGGCGATGGCCGATTGCAGGCACTTCAGAACGTCTTGAGCGATCCGCTTTTTCGAGAAGGTCAGATCGGCAATCGCCTTGTCCACCTTCTTGCCGCGGATCAGACCGGCGACGAGGTTCAGTTTCTGCGGCGAGGTGCGAAGCATGCGGGCTTTCGCCATTGCTTCGTTTTCCGCCACGCGGCGCGGATTCTTTTCCTTACCCATGGCTTACTTCCTCTTGGCTTTCTTGTCGGCGGCGTGGCCGTAATAGGTCCGCGTCGGCGAATATTCCCCGAACTTCTGACCGATCATCTCTTCGGTCACCGCAACCGGGATATGCTTCTTGCCGTTGTAGACGGCGAAGGTCAGCCCCACGAAATGCGGCAGGATGGTGGAACGGCGCGACCAGATCTTGATCACTTCGTTTTTGCCCGACTCGCGCGCCTTGTCTGCCTTCTTCAGCAGATAAGCGTCGACAAAGGGGCCTTTCCAGATAGAACGTGCCATGGATCAGCGCCCCTTCTTCTTGGCATGCCGCGACCGGACAATGTACTTGTCGGTCTGCTTGTTCGAACGGGTCTTGTTCCCCTTGGTGCCTTTGCCCCACGGGGTAACCGGGTGACGGCCACCCGAGGTACGACCCTCACCACCACCATGCGGGTGATCGATCGGGTTCATCGCGACGCCGCGAACGGTCGGACGCACGCCCTTGTGGCGCATACGACCGGCTTTACCGAAGTTCTGGTTCGAGTTGTCGGGGTTCGACACGGCACCCACGGTGGCCATGCATTCCTGACGCACCATGCGCAGTTCGCCCGAGGAAAGGCGGATCTGGGCATAGCCACCGTCACGACCGACGAACTGGGCATAGGTCCCTGCAGCGCGGGCCAGCTGGCCACCCTTGCCGGGCTTCAGTTCGACGTTGTGGACGATGGTACCGATCGGCATGCCCGAGAACGGCATGGCGTTGCCCGGCTTCACGTCGGTCTTGGCGCCGGCGATGACCGAGTCACCCACGGCAAGGCGCTGCGGCGCGAGGATATAGGCCAGTTCGCCATCCTCGTATTTCACCAGCGCGATGAAGGCGGTCCGGTTCGGATCGTATTCGATCCGCTCGACGACTGCCGACATGTCGAATTTGCGGCGTTTGAAGTCCACAACGCGGTACAGGCGCTTTGCGCCACCGCCCTTGTGCCACATCGTGACGCGTCCGGTATTGTTCCGGCCACCTGTCTTGGTCATACCCTCGGTGAGGGCTTTGACCGGACGGCCTTTCCAAAGCTCCGAACGGTCGATCAGAACCAGCCCACGCTGGCCAGGCGTCGTCGGTTTATACGACTTGAGTGCCATGCTTTCTGTCTTCCGTTAGCTTGCGCATAACGCCCCCCTACCCTTGCGGATGTCGGGTCGTCGTCGCGCGGTTGAAGGGCTCCGAAGATCCCCGGTGATATTGCGGCCTGTTCAGAACAGTGATTCCGCAAAAAACCCACGGCCCCGGTTTTCCCGGGGCCGCGCGATTCGGCTGGCTTCTATCAGAGGCCAGTGGCCACGTCGATAGTGTTCCCCTCTTCGAGGATCACATAGGCCTTCTTCTTGTCGCTCCGCTCGCCGATCCGGCCACGGAAACGCTTGACCTTGCCCTTCGCGATGACGGTGTTCACGGCCTTCACCTTCACACCAAAGATCGCCTCGACGGCTTCCTTGATCTGGGGCTTGGTCGCGTCCATCGACACGAGGAAGGTCGCCGCATTCGAGGTTTCGGCCGCAAGGGTCGATTTCTCGGTGATGATCGGCTTCTTGATCAGGTCGTAATGTTCGGGCTTCGCGTTCATTTCAGACGGGCCTCCAGAGCTTCGATCCCGGCCTTGGTGATGACCAGTTGGTCACGACGCAGGATGTCATAGACGTTGGCACCCATCGACGGCAGCACATCGATGGTCTCGATGTTGCGGGCGGCCTTGGCGAAGTTCTCATTCACTTCGGCACCGTCGATGATCAGGACGCGCTTCCAGCCCAGTTCCTTCGCGACCTTGGCCAGCTGTGCGGTCTTGGCTTCGGTCATGGTGGCCGCTTCCAGAACGATCAGCTCACCCGCCTTGGCTTTCGCCGACAGCGCATGACGCAGGCCCAGAGCCCGGAACTTCTTCGGCAGATCATGGGCGTGCGACCGCGGGGTCGGGCCCTTGTAGACGCCACCGTGACGGAAGATCGGCGCCTTCTTGGAACCGTGACGTGCGCCACCGGTGCCTTTCTGGCGATAGATCTTCTTGGTCGAGTAGGAGACGTCCGACTTGCCCAGAACCGAGTGCGTGCCGGCCTGTGCTTTCGCACGCTGCCAGCGCACCACACGGTGCAGGATGTCAGCGCGCGGCTCGAGGCCGAACAGCGCTTCGTCAAGGTCGATGGAACCGGCTTTGCCGCCGTCCAGCTTGATCACATCAAGTTTCATGCTTCACCCCCTTCGACGGCGGCTTCAGCAGCCGGAGCAGCCGAACGAATGGCAGCCGGCAGCGGCAGACCGGCCGGAGCCGCTTTCTTGACCGCATCCTTGATGGTGACCCAGCCACCCTTGGAACCGGGCACTGCGCCCTTCACCAGGATCAGGCCACGGTCGGCATCGGTTTTCACGACTTGCAGGTTCTGCGTGGTGACACGCACGGCACCCAGATGGCCAGCCATCTTCTTGCCCTTGAACACCTTGCCCGGGTCCTGGCACTGGCCGGTCGAACCGTGCGAACGGTGCGAGATCGACACACCGTGCGAGGCGCGCAGACCACCGAAGTTGTGACGCTTCATCGCACCGGCAAAGCCTTTACCGATCGAGGTGCCAGCGATGTCAACGAACTGACCTGCCAGATAGTGGTCAGCGGTGATTTCCGCGCCCACTTCGATCAGGTTGTCAGCCGACACGCGGAACTCGGCCACTTTGCGCTTCGGGGCCACATTCGCTTTCGCGAAGTGACCACGCTGTGCAGCGGTCGTGTTCTTGGCCTTGGCGGAACCGGCACCCAGTTGAACGGCGGTGTATCCGTCACGGTCGGCGGTGCGCTGAGCAACCACCTGCAGGGCGTCGAGTTGAAGAACGGTTACAGGAACCTGCTTGCCGTCTTCGAGGAACAGCCGGGTCATGCCCAGCTTCTTGGCGATAACACCAGAACGCATCTGTTTCGCCTCCCCTTACACTTTGATCTCGACATCCACGCCAGCGGCGAGGTCGAGCTTCATCAGCGCGTCCACGGTCTGGGGGGTCGGATCAACGATGTCGAGAAGACGCTTGTGCGTGCGGATTTCCCACTGGTCGCGCGACTTCTTGTCGATGTGCGGACCACGGAGAACCGTGAATTTCTCGATCTTGTTCGGCAGCGGGATCGGGCCGCGCACTTGCGCGCCGGTCCGCTTGGCCGTGTTCACGATTTCCTGCGTGCTGGCATCCAGAACGCGGTAATCGAAGGCTTTCAGCCTGATACGGATGGTCTGTGACATATGTGCCCCTTGGGCTCGGCGGGAAGCTTCGGGCCGGCGCACCGCCCCCAAACCCCTCTTCCGTAGGTTTCTTGCATAGGGATGAAAGAAACGAGTCGGCCCCGAGGGACCGACCCGTTTACATCGCTTGGGGCCTTTAGACCGGGCGCGCCAACAAAGCAAGGGTGGAATCGCGGGAATGGTGAATTTCCACCGCGTCGTGACAGCCGAAGCCCCTCAGAAATGCAAAAGGCCGCCCGAAGGGGCGGCCTTTCTGTCCGATGACCCGAGGGTCACCAGAACATCATCACTCGATGATTTTCGACACGACGCCTGCG